>NZ_JBEXVE010000007.1:0-360919 GCF_040629205.1 Streptomyces sp. NPDC005962
CCGCCTTGCAGCTACACGCTCCCCCAGCTACCGCTGGGAGGTGCCCCCTGACCCCGCTCCCTGATCCGGCCTGATCCAAACGACAGACCCTAGCCCGCCGAAGCGCCCGTCAGGTGACCGTGCCGGTGCGGGACTCCAGGTCGCGCCGCGTGTCGTCGCCGTACACCCCGTCCTCGTCGCCGCGAATCCCGTACCACAGCTGGAAGCGGGCCACGGCCTCGGTGAGGGTCTGGTCGTACTGGCCGTTGACCCGTCCGTCCCGATAGACGTCGGGGATCTTCAGCAGCCGCGTCTGGAGCTCGGAGACCTGCGGACCGCTGTCCCCCTGGCTCAGCACACCGGCCTGGTTCCCCGGCGGCGCCGGGACCGCCGTGGTGGGGGCGGCGGACGCGGTCGGCGCCCGCCCGGCGTCCGACGCCGTGGGGCCGCCGCCCGGTGAGGCGATGCTGATGGCCGCGCCGCCGGGGAGGAGCAGGACGAGCGTGAGGGCGATGCCCAGCCCGACCCCCGCGACGATCAGCACGGCGGTCCGGGGATGGCGCCGTACCGTCGCGGACGGCGCGCCATCCGCCGGCGCGGCAGACGCGGCAGACGCGGCAGACGCGGCAGCGGGCTCGGGCGGCGGGTCCACCGAGGCCCAGGAGTCGGACGCCGAGATCCGGCCATTGATCTCCTGGGTCTCGTCTTCGGCGAACCGGAGCGCCTCCGGGGGGAGCGTTTCCCCCCTTTCGCCCGGCGGCCGGAACAGATCCAGGTCCTCCATCCATTCCTCCACCGGCTCGTCCGCGTCCTCGCCGGACTCCGGTCCCGGACGGAAGATCGCGGTCGGCTCGATCACGTGACGCCCGCCCGCCCGGTCGGGATCGGTTTCGGCTGTCATACAGACCTCCTTGTGCCCCACGCCATTCAGCGGGGGATACGGACGGAAGTCCGGGAAGACTCAAGCCGATCGCCATCCGGCGATCGGAGCCGTGACAATCACCCGACTGCCGCGCCCCGCACCGGGCACGGGAAGGGAATCGATACGGAACGGCCCCGCAAAGCACCCCGAAGGGAGCACATCGATGGAGCGGACCACATGTTGCGTGGTGGGCGGCGGTCCCGCCGGGATGGTCCTCGGGCTGCTGCTGTCCCGGGCGGGCGTGGACGTCACCGTGCTGGAGAAACACGGGGACTTCCTGCGCGACTTCCGCGGCGACACCGTGCATCCCAGCACCCTGGCACTGCTGGAGGACCTGGGCCTGGCCGAGCGGTTCGCCGCGCTGCCGCAGCGTCATGTCCACTCCGTCCAGCTGCCGATCGGCGCGGACGGCGAGCTGTTCACCGTCGGCGATCTGAGCGCGCTGCCGGGCCCGTACAACTACGTGGCGATGGTGCCGCAGTGGGATCTGCTGAACCTGCTGGCGGACGAGGCCGGGAAGGAGCCGTCGTTCCGGTTGCGGATGAACACCGAGGTCACCTCCTTCGTCCAGGAGCGCGGCCGGATCACCGGGGTGCGCTACCGCACCGCCGACGGCGACAGCGGTGAGCTGCGGGCCACCCTCACGGTCGCCTGCGACGGCCGCGGCTCGCTGGCCCGCCAGCTGCCGGAGCTGGGGCTGCGGGAATTCGCCTGTCCGATGGACGCCTGGTGGTTCCGGCTGCCGCGGCACGAGGGCGATCCGAGGGGGCTGGTGGGCAACGTCGGCGACCGCTTCCTGACCGCCATGATCGACCGCGGCGACTACTGGCAGTGCGCCGCGCTGATCCCCAAGGGCGCCGATGCCGCCCGCCGCGCCGCCGGTCTGGACCGTTTTCTGGCCGCGTTCGCGGACGCCACCCCGTGGATGGGCGACCGCGAGCCGGAGCTGCGCTCCTGGGACGAGGTGAAGCTGCTGGACGTACGGCTGGACCGGCTGCGCCGCTGGCACCGGCCCGGACTGCTGTGCATCGGCGACGCGGCGCACGCCATGTCGCCCGTCTTCGGCATCGGCATCAACCTCGCCGTCGAGGACGCCGTCGCCGCCGCCCGGCATCTGGCCGGGCCGCTGCGCGACGGCACGGTGGGCCTGCACGACGTCCGTGCCGTCCAGCGCCGCCGCTGGCCCACCGCCGCGGGCACCCAGGGCCTCCAGCGGATCGCCCACGCCCGGGTCATCGCGCCGCTGCTCGCGGGGCGGTCACCGTTCGGCGACGGCAAGAAGCCGCTGCGGCTGGCGGAGGTGCTGACCCGGGCACCCTGGCTCAAGCGGGCCCCGGCGTACTTCCTCGCGTACGGCGCGAAGCGTGAGCGGCCCCCGGTCGCGTCGCTGCTGCGCGGGGATTAGTGACCGCGTACGACGGCGGCGGGGCCGGGGTGCGCAGAAACGTATCTGCGCACCCCGGCCCCGCCGTCTCGACCAGCCCCCGGATCGGACCCGGCTCAGACGATGCCCTCGGCGATCTCGGCCTCCTCACGGGCGGAGCCATAGGCGGAGGGAGTGTTGTACGAACGGCGGGCGACGAACCACCAGACGGTGGCCAGGATCAGCACCGCGGCCAGCGCGATCGACGCGTAGTTCATCGAGTCGACCGTCACCGGGCTGGACTGCGGCAGGCAGAACAGCACCGTCACCAGCGCCACCCACACCACCGCCACCCAGCCGATCGGCTTGCTCCAGCGGCCCAGATGCCATGGCCCCTTCTCGAACCGGTCCCCGGCCCGCAGCCGCAGGTAGACCGGGATCGCGTAGGCGGGGGTGATGCCGATGACGTTGATGGCCGTCACCGCGCCGTACGCGGTCTCCGAGTACAGGGACGGCAGCGCCAGCAGGCCCGCCACCGCGACCGACAGCCACACCGCGAGCACCGGGGTCTGGGTGCGGGGGCTGACCCGCTGCCACAGCCGAGAGCCCGGCAGCGCGCCGTCCCGGCTGAACGCGAACACCATCCGGCTGGCAGCCGCCACCTCGGCGTTCCCGCAGAACAGCTGCGCGGCGATGACGATGAGCAGCATGGCCGTGGCGCCGCCGGTGCCGAGCGCGTCGATGAGGATCTGCGCGGGCGGCACCCCGGTGGCGCTCGCTTGCGTGCCCGCGTAGTCCTGAATGGCGAACGTCAGCCCCGCCAGCAGCACGAACCCGGCAACCCAGGACACCCAGATGGCGCGCACGATGCCACGGGCGGCGGATACGGAGGCGTTGGACGTCTCCTCGGACAGATGCGCCGAGGCGTCATACCCGGAAAACGTGTACTGGGCGAGCAGCAGGCCGATGGCGGTCACATAGAGGGGATTCGACCAGCCGGTGTTGTTGACGAATTCGGTGAACACGAATTCCGGCGACTGATGGTGGGACGGAATAATCGCCAGCGCCCCGACGATGATCGCGACACCCCCCAAGTGCCACCACACACTGACCGAGTTCAGCACGCTGACCAGACGCACTCCGAACAGGTTCAGGGTGGCGTGCAGCAACAGGATGCAGACGAAAACAATCATGGTCGATTGCGGAGTGGGATCGAACCCCCACTGCAAATTGAGCAGCGCCCCGGTGAACTGGGCCGCGCCGTAGTCGATACCGGCGATCGCGCCCAGCAGCCCCAGCAGATTGAGCCAGCCGGTGTACCAGCCCCAGGCGCGGCCCCCGAGCCGGTCGGCCATGTAGTAGAGGGCGCCGGAGGTCGGATACGCGCTGGTGACCTCCGCCAGCGCCAGACCCACGCACAGCACGAACACACCCACACCGGCCCAGCCCCACATCATGACCGCGGGGCCGCCGGTGTCCAGTCCGAACCCGTACAGGGTCATGCAGCCGGACAGAATGGAGATGACCGAGAAGCTGATGGCGAAATTTCCGAAGCTTCCCATGCGGCGGGCCAGCACCGGTTGGTATCCCAGCTCGCGCAGTCTCTGTTCTTCGTCCTGTGGTGGTGTGGAAACGGAACGCGACCAGGGTGTGGACATGAACGTACCTCCGGAAGGGAATTCGGGGACGGTCAGCAGAGGTGGGCAAAGAGACGGGAAAGAGATAGGGAGGAAACGGGGATGAAGGAACGGTTCAGCTGTTGGAGCCGGGTCTGTTTCCGCGGGCGCCCGCGATACAGCGGACCCGGGCGCGCAGGAACATGTCCTCGGCCCGTGCGCGGTCATTCGCGTCGGACGTGCGATAAGCCCAGGGGAGCGGGGTGAAATACGGTCCCAGCGCCTCGAAGACCCGGGCCGCTTCGGGGAATTGCAGCGCACCCCACAGGGCGTGCGCCAGATGGTTGAGGTCCAGCAGCGAGCTGGTTTCCCGGTCCGCGTGGTCGAACCAGAGGCGCAGCGCCCTGTCGGCGTCCCGCGCCGCGTCCTCGGTGGCCCAGTGCAGGTCCAAGGCCTTCTCGTAGCCCCGTTCCTCGCGGTACCGCTCGACATGGACGTACAGCGGCAGCACATGCAGCGGGGAGCCCTCGGGCGCCCCCGAGACCACCCACTGCACGAAGTTGACCGCCTCGGCCAGCGAACCGCCCGCCCGCCGCGCGTACACGAACTGCAGCATCCGGTGGTACGTCTCGCGGTTGTACGGATCGCGCCGGTCGGCCTCCGCCAGCAGCTCCCACGGGCCGGGGAACAGCAGCGGCCCCGGCGGGTCCGCCCGGTGTTCCGGCAGCCGCTGCTCCTTGTCGAGCTGGGCGAGCGCCAGCAGACACACCCAGGGGACCGGGTCCGCGGGGGAGTTGTGCGCGGCCAGCTGGCAGGACTCCCACGCCTCCCGCCACAGCTCGCGGGTGCGCTGGTGCCCCTCACGGTGGGCGCGCACGGCCCGCTCCACCACCACCCGGGTGTGCATCACCAGCGCGGCGGCACACCGGGGTTCCTCGGCCCGCCACGCCTCCACCACATTGGACCCGGCCGCCACCGCGGCCAGTACCTGGGTGCGCTGGGTCCACTGGGCCCAGGTCGGTGTCTCGGCCAGCAGGTCGCGCATGGATATCCAACGGCCCGTGCGCACACCCTGCAGCGCGACGCGCAGTCCGCTGTCGTAGCCCGCCGGATGGTAGACGGGGCGGAACACTTCCTCGGGCATCGGATGACTTTCGGACGGAGCGTGGTGGACCGGGCGCGACGGAGTCCAGGGCCTGACGAGTGGATGTCCGGGATCTTATAGCCATACCGTCATGACTCAAGTGGGCCAGGGTCCGCATCCGGCCCATGACCGCAGGCCGTGTCCGGTAAGCGGGCCCCGGGTATGCGGTCTTGACGCGGCCTCGTCGCTGCACCACGCTTTCAGCCAAGATCTATCTTGCCGCTCGCCACCAGACAACCTCACCGGACAACCCCGCCGAAGAACGACCCCCCACCGAAGAACGACCCCCCACCGAAGAACCGGACATGCCGCCTGCAGAGCGTCCCCACCGCACATCGCCCGGCCCCGCGACCGGAGCTGTGCTCGCCGTCGACCAAGGCACCTCGGGCACCAAGGCGCTGGTCCTCTGTCCGGAGCGCGGTGTGCTCGGCTCCGCCGAGGTGGCCGTACACCCGCGCCACCTCCCCGGCGGGCTGGTCGAGGTCGACCCCGCCGCCCTGCTCGAATCGGTCGTCGACGCCGGACGCCAGGCCCTCGCGCGGGCCGGTGAGCCGGTCGTGGCGGTCGGACTCGCCAACCAGGGCGAGACGGTGCTCGTGTGGGACCCCGCGACCGGCGCCCCGCTGACCGACGCCCTGGTGTGGCAGGACCGGCGCGCGGAGACGGTGTGCGCGGACCTCGCGGAACACGCGGACACCCTGCGCCATCTCACCGGGCTGCCCCTCGACCCGTACTTCGCCGCGCCCAAGATGGCCTGGCTGCGCCGCCACCGGACCCGCGAGGGCGTCGTCACCACCAGCGACGTCTGGCTGATCCACCAGCTCACGGGCGCGTTCGTCACCGACGCGGCCACCGCCGGGCGCACCGGGCTGCTCGACCTCGACCGCGTCGTATGGTCCCCGGAGGCGCTGGACCTCTACGGTCTGACGGCCGAGCAGCTGCCCAGGGTCGTCGACGCGGACACCATGGCCGGAACCACCACCGCCTTCGGCGGCGAGATCCCGCTCACCGGACTCCTCGTCGACCAGCAGGCCGCCCTGCTGGCCCAGAGCGTCACCGAGCCCGGCACCGCCAAATGCACCTACGGCACCGGCGCGTTCCTGCTCGCCCAGACCGGACCCCGGCCCCGCCGCTCCACCAGCGGCCTGGTGAGCTGCGTGGCCTGGCGGCTCGGCGGGAACACCAGCTACTGCCTCGACGGGCAGGTGTACACCGCCGCCTCTGCCGTGCGCTGGCTCACCGGCCTGGGTGTGATCGGCGGGGCCCAGGACCTCGACCCGGTGGGCGGCTCCGTGCCGGACAGCGGGGGAGTGACGTTCGTACCGGCGCTCGCCGGACTCGCCGCCCCTTGGTGGCGCGGCGACCTCCGGGGCTCGGTGACCGGCCTCGGCCTCGACACCACCCCCGGCCACTTGGTGCGCGCCCTGTGCGAGGGCATCGCCGCGCAGGTGGCCGAGATAGCCGACGCGGCCGCCGCCGACCTGGGCGGACCGCTCACCACCCTCCGGGCCGACGGGGGCCTCACCCGCTCCGCGCTGCTCCTGCAGACCCAGGCCGACCTGCTGCAACTGCCCGTCGAGGTGTCCGCCCTGCCCGATGTCACCGCCCTCGGCGTGGGCGCCGTCGCCCGGCTGGGAATCGACCCCGGCCTGCCGGTCGCACAGGCCGTCCCGGAGTGGAAACCGGCCGCCGTCTACACACCGCGGATCAGCGCGGACGAGGCCGCCGAGCGCCGGGCCGGTTTCCGGTCGGCCGTGGCCACGCTGATCCGCCACTGAGCAGCTGATCCGCCACCGAGCAACCGCCGCCGACCCGCCACTGAGCAACCGCCACCGAGCAACCGCACCAGGAGCCAAGGAACCCAGCATGACCGTAACGACCACGGGTGACCTTCCCGGCGAGGTCTACGACGTGGCCATCATCGGCGCCGGGGTGGTCGGCACCGCCATCGCCCGCGAACTCGCCGCCCACCGGCCGCGCATCGCCCTTGTGGAGGCCTCCGACGACGTCGGCGACGGCACCTCCAAGGCCAACACCGCGATCCTGCACACCGGTTTCGACGCCACGCCCGGCACCCTGGAGGCCCGGCTCGTCCGCGAGGGCTACCGGCGGCTGAACACCTTCGCCGCCGAGGCGGGCATCCCGGTGGAACCGCTCGGTGCCCTGCTCGTCGCCTGGGACTCCGAACAGCTCGCCGCGCTGCCCGCCCTCGCCGAGAAGGCTGCACGCAACGACTGCCACGACACCCGAATCCTGGGCGCGGACGAGGTGTACGCGCGCGAACCACATCTGGGACCCGGCGCCCTCGGCGCCCTCGAAGTCCCCGGCGAGAGCATCATCTGCCCCTGGACGACCACCCTCGCCTACGCCACCCAGGCGGTGCGCGGTGGCGTCGACCTGCACCTCAACTGCACCGCAGGAGCCATTACCGCCGCCGGAGCCACCACGGAATACGACCACCACGAAATCGCCACCAGCCGCGGCCCGTTGCGCGCCCGCTACCTGGTCAACGCCGCCGGACTGCACTCGGACGAGATCGACCGGCGGCTCGGCCACACCGAGTTCAGCGTCACCCCGCGGCGCGGCCAGCTCATCGTCTTCGACAAGTTCGCCCGCGGCCTGGTCGGCAGCATCCTGCTGCCGGTGCCCACGGCACTCGGCAAGGGCGTGCTGGTCGCGCCCACCGTCTACGGCAACGTCATGCTCGGCCCCACCGCCGAGGACCTCGACGACAAGCACGCCACCGGCTCCTCGGCCGCCGGGCTGTCCCTGCTCCGCGACAAGGGCGGCCGCATCATGCCGGAGCTGCTGGACGAGGAGGTCACCGCGGTCTACGCGGGGCTGCGCGCCGCCACCGAACACGCCGACTTCCAGATCCGTGCCCACCCCGAACAGGCCTACGTGGCCGTGGGCGGCATCCGCTCCACCGGGCTGACCGCCTCCATGGCCATCGCCGCACACGTCCGGGACCTGCTCACCGACTGCGGACTCGACCCGGGCCCCGCCCGGCAACTCGAAGCGCCCCGGATGCCGAACATCGGCGAGGCGTTTCCGCGCCCCTACCAGCGCGCCGACCTCATCGCCGCCGACCCCGCCTACGGCACCGTCGTCTGCCACTGCGAGCGCGTCACCCGCGGCGAGATCCGCGACGCGCTGCGGGCCACCGTGCCCCCGGGGTCGCTCGACGGACTGCGGCGCCGCACCCGTGCGCTGGGCGGCCGCTGCCAGGGCTTCTACTGCGGCGCCGCCGTACGCGCCCAGTTCGACGAGGCCCGCGCCCACCCCGCCGCCGCACCGACCGAGGCCCGCCGATGACCACCACCGGCCCCACCGGCCCCATCGACCGTACTCATCGCACTCATCGGACCGTGGACGTCCTGGTCATCGGCGCCGGACCCGCCGGACTCGCCGCCGCCACCCGGCTGGCCGAGGCCGGAGTGGACACCGTGCAGGTCATCGACCGTGAGCAGCACGCGGGCGGCATCCCCCGCCACTGCCACCACACCGGATTCGGAGTGCGCGATCTGCGCCGGATGCTCAGCGGCCCGGAGTACGCCCGCCGCCACATCGCCGCCGCGCTGCGCGCCGGGGTCAGCCTGCGCACCGGCGTCACCGCCACCGGATGGGCCGGGCCGCGCACCGTGGACCTCACCGCGCCGACCGGGCTGGAGCGCGTCACCGCCAGGGCCGTGGTCCTCGCCACCGGCGCCCGCGAACGCCCGCGCAGCGCACGGCTGGTGCCCGGCACCCGGCCCGCGGGCGTCTACACCACCGGGCAGCTCCAGCAAGCCGTCCATGTGCACCACCAGAGCATCGGCCGCCGTGCGGTCGTCGTAGGCGCCGAACGCGTCGGCTACTCCGCGGTGGACACCCTCCACGCCGCCGGGGTCGAGGTCGCCGCCATGGTCACCGGCCTGCCGCGCCACCAGACCCACCCGGTGCGCCACCTCGGCGCCCGGCTGCGCCACGGCGTGCCTCTGCTCACCGACACCACTGTGACCGGGCTGACCGGCCGGGACCGGCTGACGGGCGTCAGCGTGGGGCACCGGGACGGCCGGACGGCGACCATCGGCTGTGACACCGTGGTGTTCACCGGCGACTGGATTCCCGACCACGAACTGGCCCGCAGCGCCGGAATCCCCCTCGACCCCGGCACCCGGGGGCCGGAGACCGACGCCGGATTCCGTACCCGCGAGCCCGGGGTCTTCGCGGTGGGCAATCTGCTGCACCCCGTCGAGACGGCCGCCACCGCCGCGCTGGACGGCCGGTTCGCCACCGGTCCGGTGCTGCGCCATCTGGCCGGTGAGCCATGGCCGACGGCCCCGCTCCCGGTCCGGACCGACGCACCCCTGCGCTGGGTGGCGCCGGGCCGGATCGCCCCGGACGGCCCGCCCCCGCCGCATCGCCGCTTCACCCTGCGCACCGCCGCGTTTCTTATCCGGCCGGTGCTCACGGTCCGCCAGGACGGCCGCACCCTGCACCGGCAGCGCGTCCCACGCACCGTGGCCCCGGGCCGCCCGCTCCATCTGTCCGCCGACTGGATCGCCCGGGCCGACGCCCACGGCGGCCCGGTACGGATCGGCGTCGAGTGATCAGCGTGACCGGCACACCGGGGTGGGCCAGGCCCGCGCCCCCGGTGTCACAGCCCGCGCAGCCGCTCCATGTCGCGCCGGTCGCGCTTGGTCGGGCGGCCCGTGCCACGGTCGCGCAGCCCGATGGCCACGGCCTGCTCTTTCGTCGGCGGGGGCGGGCTGTTGTCCACGTAGCACTCGACCGCCACGGCCGCCCCGACCCGCTTGCGCACGATCCGCGACACCACCACGACCCGGTCCCGGCCCGCGTGGCGCAGCCGCACCTCGTCACCCGCCCGCACCGCCTGGGCGGGCTTGACCCGGTCCCCGTTGACGCGGACGTGCCCGGCCCGGCAGGCCGAGGCGGCGAGCGAACGTGTCTTGGTCAGCCGCACGGACCAGATCCAGCTGTCGACCCGAACGGACCCCTCGTCTGAAGCCATACCCCGACTCTAATGTCTAAGGTGCGACGCATGAGCGCACATTTTGACGTCGTGGTCCTGGGGGCGGGGTCGGGCGGCTATGTGGCGGCGATCCGCGCCGCGCAGCTGGGCCTGCGCACGGCCGTCGTCGAGGAGCGGTTCTGGGGCGGCGTCTGCCTGAACGTCGGATGCATCCCGTCCAAGGCCCTGCTGCGCAACGCCGAGCTGGCCCATCTGCTCACCCACGAGGCGCAGACCTTCGGCATCCGGGTGAACGGCGAGCTGAGCCTCGACTACCGGGTGGCGTACGAACGCAGCCGGAAGGTGGCGGACGGCCGGGTCAAAGGCATCCACTACCTGATGAAGAAGAACAAGATCACGCAGTACGACGGCCGGGGCACCTTCACCGACCCCCACACGCTGCGGATCGCGCTCACCGACGGCCGGGTGGAGGCCGTCTCGTTCGACCACTGCGTCATCGCGACCGGGGCCACCGCCAATCTGCTGCCCGGCACCTCGCTCAGCGAGCGGGTGGGCACCTACGAGGAGCAGATCCTCGCGCCGGACCTGCCGGGCAGCGTCCTGATCGCGGGCGCGGGCGCCATCGGCGTCGAGTTCGCGTACATCCTGCACAGCTACGGGGTGCAGGTGACGCTCGTGGAGTTCCTGGACCGGATCGTCCCCCTCGAGGACGAGGACGTCTCCGCCGAGCTGGCCCGCCGCTACCGCAAGCTCGGCATCAACATCCTCACCTCCACCCGGGTCGAGGCGATCAACGACACGGGCCCCGCCGTCAAGGTCATGGTCACTACGGGCGGCCAGCGCCAGACCCTGCGGGCCGGGCGGGTGCTCCAGGCGACCGGGTTCCGGCCGCGGGTGCGGGGGTACGGGCTGGAGCGCGCCGGGGTCGGGCTGACCGACCGGGGCGCCATCGATGTCGACGGCCGGTGCCGCACCAGCGTGCCGCACATCTTCGCGGTCGGCGACGTGACCGCCAAGCTGATGCTCGCCCACGCCGCCGAGGCGATGGGCATCGTCGCTGCGGAGACCATCGGCGGCGCGGAGACCATGGAACTCGACTACGTGATGATCCCGCGGGCGACGTTCTGTCAGCCGCAGATCGCCAGCTTCGGCTGGACCGAGGCCCAGGCGCGCGAACGCGGCTTCGACGTCAAGGTGGCCACCTTCCCGTTCACCGCCAACGGCAAGGCCCACGGGCTGGGCGACCCCGGCGGCTTCGTGAAGCTCATCAGCGACGGCCGCCACGGCGAGCTGCTCGGCGGCCACCTCATCGGCCCCGAAGTCACCGAACTGCTGCCGGAACTCACCCTCGCGCAAGCGTGGGACCTGACCGTGCACGAGGTGGCCCGCAACATCCACGCCCACCCCACCCTCGGCGAGGCGGTGAAGGAGGCCGTGCACGGCCTCGCGGGACACATGGTCAACCTGTAGCGGCGGCCGTCATCAGGTCTGGCACGAGCTGGAGTCCGACGCTCCCAGGAGATTGACCGGGACGGTGACGAAGGAGAACTGGTTGCTCGCGCATACGCCGGGGAAGGCCATGTTGCTGGTGTTGTTGACGGTGAGATCGGGACCGTCGGCCGCGGCGGCGCCGACGGTGCCGACGGCGAGGGACGCGGCGGTGAGGGCGAGCGTGGACAGGGCCGTCCGGATGCGCATGAGGGCTCCTTGCTGAGGGTGAACAGCCGGATATGACCGGCTTCAGGCCTATAGTGCCCCTTTGGTGAGGGATCGTCGGCCAGCATCCCTCCAATGGCGGAAGGCGGGCCGGTCGGCGCAGGTCGCCCGGTCACTCCGAGCCGCCACCACCAGATGTGACGGATGCCCATATGTGAGATAAAAACCCTGTGAAGGTGCGTTCTGCCCTGGGCTTGCGCAGCGTCGCCGGGCAGGTGTGCGCCCTGATGCTGATGATCGTGACGCTGCTGGTGCTCGCCACAGGAGCCACCCTGGTCCTTCAGGCCCGCAGCGGCCACGAGAGCCAGGCCCGGGGGCGCGCCCTCAGCCTCGCGCAGACCTTCGCGTCCGCCCCCGGCGTCCGGCAGGCGCTGGAGTCCCGCGATCCCTCCACGGTCCTCCAGCCCTACGCGACGAGACTCCGGCGCGATTCCGGGGTCGCCTACATCGTGGTGACCAGCCCCCGGGGCATCCGCTACGCCGACCCCGACCCGAAGCTCATCGGCACCCGCGCCGCCATCCCCCTCTCTCCGGCCACGGCCGGCCGGCCCTTCACCGACACGACCCCCGCCGTCGCGCTCTCCGCCCCCTCGATCCGCGCGGCGGTCCCCGTCACCGGTGCCGGGGGCAAGATCATCGGCATCGTCAACGTCGGCGTCACCCTTCCCAGCGTCGCCTCCTCGGTAGGCCGTCAACTGCCGGTGCTCTTCGGCTCCACGGTGCTCGCCCTCGTCCTCGGCGCCGGCGGCGCGGCGCTTGTCGGCAGACGGCTGCGGCGCCAGACCCACCGGCTGGACCCCGCCGAGATCACCAGAATGTACGAACACCACGACGCCGTGCTGCGCGCCGTCCGGGAAGGCGTGCTCATGCTCGACGGCGAGGGCCGGATGGTGCTCGCCAACGACGAGGCCCGGCGGCTGCTCGGACTGGAGCCCGAGATGCGCGGCGGGCGGATCACCGAGGCCGGTCTCGCACCGGAGACCGCCGGACTGCTCGCCTCCGGCCGGACCGTCACCGACGAGGTCATCCAGGTCGGGGACCGGCTGCTGGTCGTCAACCAGCGCCCCACCTCGGGCCGGGGACAGCTGTGGGGCAGCGTCGCCACCCTGCGTGACACCACCGAACTCCAGGCGCTGACCGACAAGGCCGACGCGGCCTGGGCCCGCCTGGAACTCCTCTACGACGCGAGCGTCGGCGTGGGCACCACCCTCGACATGACGCGCACCGCCGAGGAACTGGCCGACGCCGCGGTCCCGCGCTTCGCCGACTTCGCCACCGTCGACCTGCTGGAGTCCGTGCTGCGCGGTGAGGAGCCGGTCGACGCGCGGTCCCGTATGCGCCGCGTCGCGGTCAGCGCCGTACGGGAGGAGCGGCCCCGCCCGCCCTCCGGGCACACCCTGCTGGCCGTCCCGCTCAGCGCCCGCGGGGTGCTGCTGGGACAGGTCGAGTTCCGGCGCCTGGAGGGCGCCGCCCCCTTCGAGGACGAGGACCAGTCCCTGGCCGAAGAACTCGTCGGCCAGGCGGCCGTCGCCATCGACAACGCCCGGCGGTACGCACGCGAACACGCCACCGCGCTGGCCCTGCAGCAGAGCCTGCTGCCCCGCGGCCGCCCCGAACAGCAGGCCGTCGAAGCCGCCTACCGCTATCTGCCCGCCACCGCCGGAGTGGGCGGCGACTGGTTCGACATCATCCCGCTGTCCGGCGCCCGGGTCGCCCTCGTCGTCGGCGACGTCGTCGGCCACGGACTGCACGCCGCCGCCACCATGGGACGCCTGCGCACCGCGGTCCACAACTTCTCCGTCGTCGACCTGCCGCCCGATGAACTGCTCGCCCGGCTCGACGACGTGGTGGCCCAGCTCGACCAGGAGGAGGCCGCCAGGAACGGCGGCATCGGCGCGGTCGGGGCCAGCTGTCTGTACGCCGTCTACGACCCCGTCGCACAGCACTGCACCCTGGCGCGGGCCGGTCATCCGCCGCCCGCCGTCGTCGACCCGGGCGGCGCCGTGACCATCCCGGACCTGCCCGCCGGGCCGCCGCTGGGCCTCGGCGGACGGCTCTTCGAGGCGTCCGGAATCCCGCTGCCCGCGGGCAGCCGACTGGTCCTCTACACCAACGGACTCGTCCAGGACCGCGAACGGGACATCGACACCGGACTCGACCTGCTGCGCCAGTCCCTCGCCCCCGCCGACCCCGACCCGGGGCGCACCTGCGATGCCGTGATGCGTGCCCTGCTGCCGCCGCACCCCACCGACGACGTGGTCCTGCTCGTCGCCCGCACCAGCGCCCTGGACGAGCGGCACGTCGCCACCTGGGACCTGCCCTCGGACCCCGCCGTGGTCGCCGGGATGCGGGCCGCCGTCGCCCGCACACTGGCCGACTGGAACATGGACGAGGCGGTCTTCACCACCGAACTGGTCGTCAGCGAACTTCTCGGCAATGCCATCCGGCACGCCGACGGTCCGATCCGGCTGCGGCTGCTGCGCAACCGCACGCTGATCTGCGAGGTCGCCGACGGCAGCAGCACCTCCCCGCATCTGCGCCGCGCCGCCATCACCGACGAGGGCGGCCGGGGCCTGTTCCTGGTCGCCCAGATGGTCCAGCGCTGGGGCACCCGCTACACCAGCGAAGGAAAGATCATCTGGGCGGAGCAGGATCTGCCGCCGGGGCTCAGCTGACGATGGCGGCCGCCGTGGTCAGCAGCTCGGGGAGCGTGGCGCGGTGACCGCCCGCCCGGTCAGCCCTGTCGCAGGTCCCAGGCCACCTGGGCGACATCGGCGATCATGGCGGCGATCTCCGGCCGGTCCTCCCCGCCGTTCAGGTGGCGGTACTCGGTGCCCACCGTGATCACCATGCGCTCGGGCAGCCCCGGCCGCGGGAAGGCGTTCTCGGCGATGATCTTGCGGGCCGCCTCCAGGGCGGGGACCCCGGCCGTGTGCAACTGCTGTGCCCGGTCCCGGATGTGCTCCAGATAGCCGATGTGGCCGCGGACGCCGTCCCGGTCCAGCACCGGGCCGTGGCCGGGGACGATGGTCTGCGCCCCGGTGTCCAGCACCCGCTCGCACGCGGCGATCACACTGTCCAGCGGGCCCGCCCAGTGCACCGCGTGGTCGCCGGGGTCCTTGGGGCTGGAGGCGAAGATGACATCGCCGGTGAACGCCACCTTCTGCCGCGGCAGATACGCGATGAGGTCGCCGGTGGTGTGCGCGGCGGGCAGCGCGGTCAGCTGCACCGGCACCTGCCCGATCCGCAGGTCCAGCTCGCCGGTGAAGGTCGTCGTGGGCTCGACGACCTCCGTGCCGTCCCAGTCGAACCGTCCGAAGTGGCTCTGGAGATACCAGCCGAGCGGCGTCGCCGGGTCGCTGCCGCGCACCATGGCGTGCAGTTCCTGCGGGTCCGGTTCGTACTCGATGTGGCCGAGCGCCTCACGGGTGGCCACGATGTCGGCGCCGCGCACGACCTCCGCGCCCCACAGATGGTCACCGTTCGCATGGGTGACGATCACTCGCCCGATCCGTCCGCCCTCGGGCAGCAGCGTCCGGCTGCGGTCCAGGAAGTCCTGGGCCATGTGCCGGTCGTAGGGGGAGTCGATCCAGGCGGCGGCGCCATCGGGGGACACGATCAGCCCACAGTTGGCGAGGCCCCAACCGGCGCTGGGCGTGGGGGTCCACAGGTGCACACCGTCGGCGAGGGGGAGGAGCGGTGAAGGGGAGTTCATGCACGGCACAGTACTCACCGGGGCCCGGACGATCACTCAACCCCCCGCCCGCGCCCGGGCTCACGCCGTCATGGGCCGGTCCGCCGGTCCGACCGGGTCGGGGAGGGCGGTGCCGCCGGTCAGATAGCGGTCCACCGCGGCCGCCGCCGAGCGGCCCTCGGCGATCGCCCATACGATCAGCGACTGCCCGCGGCCCGCGTCACCCGCCACGAAGACCCCCTCCCGGCCGGTTCCGAAACCGGCGTCGCGGGCGAGATTGCCGCGTGCGTCCAGCTCCAGACCGAGCTGTGCGAAGAGTCCGCCGTCCCGCTCCGGACCGCTGAAGCCGAGCGCGAGCAGCACCAGATCGGCCCGCAGCACCCGCTCGCCGCGCCGTTCGTCCCCGGGCGCCTCCGCCCGTCCCGGCGGCACTTCCGGAACGGCGCCGACGAGGTGGAGCGCACGGACCCTGCCCTGCGGCCGCCCCGGGCCCGGCGTGTCGCCCTCGAAGCGGACGGTCGTGGCCGAGAACACCCGGGCGTCCACGTCCGCCTCCGGGGAGGCCGCCAGCTCCCGCGCCTCCTCGTGCGCCGCGGACATCCGGTAGACCTTGGGGTAGATGGGCCAGGGCTCGCCCTCCGTCCGCTCGTCGCCGGGCCGGGGGTGGATGTCCAGCTGGGTCACGGAGGCGGCGCCCTGCCGCAGCACCGTGCCCAGGCAGTCCGCGCCGGTGTCCCCGCCGCCGACGATGACCACGTGCTTGCCCTCGGCGGTGATCGGCGGCCGGTCGTAGTCGCCCTCCTGGACCCGGTTGGCCAGCGGCAGGTACTCCATCGCCTGGTGGATTCCGGCCAGCTCCCGGCCCGGCACCGGCAGTTCGCGCCAGGCCCGCGCGCCCACCGCTATCACCAGCGCGTCATAGCGCGCCCTCAGCTCGGCGGCGTCCACATCGGTGCCCACGCCCACGCCGGTACGGAACTTGGTGCCCTCCGCGCGCATCTGCCGCAGCCGCCGGTCCAGATGGTGCTTCTCCATCTTGAACGAGGGGATGCCGTACCGCAGCAGCCCGCCCACCCGGTCGTCCCGTTCGTACACCGCCACCGTGTGCCCGGCGCGGGTGAGCTGCTGGGCGGCGGCCAGCCCGGCGGGGCCCGAGCCGATCACGGCCACCGTCCGGCCCGACAGCCGCTCCGGCGGCTTCGGGACCGCGTAGCCGCTCTCCCACGCCCGGTCGGCGATGGCGACCTCGACGTTCTTGATGGTCACCGCGGGCTGGTTGATCGCCAGCACACACGCGGCCTCGCAGGGCGCGGGGCACAGCCGTCCGGTGAACTCCGGAAAGTTGTTCGTCGCGTGCAGCCGCTCGCTCGCCCGCCGCCAGTCGTCCCGGGAGACCAGATCGTTCCAGTCCGGGATGAGGTTCCCCAGCGGGCAGCCGTCATGGCAGAACGGGACTCCGCAGTCCATGCAGCGGTCCGCCTGCGCGCTGACGATCGGCAGCAGTCCGCCGGGAACGTACACCTCGTCCCAGTCGCGCACCCGCTCGTCCACCGGGCGGCGCGGCGGAAGGCGGCGTGGTGTGGTGAGAAAGCCCTTCGGGTCGGCCATGACCTCCTCCAGTACCCATGTCCTGGTCTGGCCGCTTTCACCCCACTGTACGGCCGCCCGGCATCCGGTCCAGGGCCGCGGCGGCCTCGGTCATGATCCGCTCCACCAGCTCCGCGCACGACGGCAGATCGTCGATCACCCCCGCCACCTGCCCGGAGGCCATCACGCCGGTGTCGGTGCGGCCGTCCACCATCGCCGCCTTCAGCAGCATCGGAGTGTTGGCGGCCAGCAGCACCTGGCTCCAGGACAGCCCCGTGCCGCGCCGCATCGCCCGGCCGTCGCGCACCATGCGGGCCCAGCTCAGCCCGGACAGCCGCCGGAAGGCCGCGGCGTGGCGCACGGCGCGTACGAGGGCGGCGGCGCGCCCGGAGCGTTCGAGGGCGGCTACCAGGTCGCTGCGGAGCATCCGGTGGGGGAGCCCGTCCACCGCGGTGGTGACCGTGATGTCCGGGGCCGCCGCCGCCAGATAGCGGGCCTTCACCGCGGCCGGGACGGTGCTGTCGGAGGTCAGCAGGAAGCGGGTGCCCATGGCGATCCCGGCCGCCCCGTACGCGAGCGCCGCCACCAGGCCGCGCCCGTCGTGGAAGCCGCCCGCGGCCACCACCGGGATGTCCACCGCGTCCACGACCTGGGGAAGCAGCACGGTGGTCGCCACGCCGCCGGTGTGGCCGCCGCCCTCGCCGCCCTGCACCACCACCGCGTCCGCGCCCCAGCCCGCCACCTTCTCGGCGTGCCGCCGGGCGCCCACGGACGGGATGACCACCACGCCCGCGTCCTTCAGCCGGGAGATCAGCTCACGCTTCGGCGCCAGCGCGAAGGACGCCACCCGTACGCCCTCCTCGATGATGATCCGCACCCGCTCCCCGGCGTCCCCGGCGTCGGCCCGCAGATTGACGCCGAAGGGTGCCCCGGTACGGGACGCGACCTCCCGCACCGCCGACCGCAGCCGCTCCGGGGACATGGTCGCGGAGGCGAGGATGCCCAGCGCCCCGGCGTCGGCGGCCGCCGAGACCAGCCGGGGGCCCGCCACCCAGCCCATGCCCGTCTGGACGATCGGATGCCGGACGCCGACGAGCCGGGTCAGCGCGGTGTCCATCGGCGCGTCATCCATCGGCCCTGTGGCCATCAGGGCCGTACCTCGCGCTCGCGCAGTCCCGCCGGATCGACGACCTCCCGGATCAGCCGCAGCTCCTCGGCGGTCGGCTCCCGGGTGGCGGGAGTGCCGTCGGGGACGGCGAGCGGGAAGCCGGTCGCCTCCCGGACCCGCTCGGCGGACACGCCCGGGTGCAGGGAGCGCACCCGCATGGTGCGGCCGGGCGTCTCGAAGTCGAGCACCGCGAGGTCGGTCACCACGCGGGGGATGCGGTGGAAGCGGGCCGCGGAGGGACCGGCGGCTAAGGCCCGGTCGTAGCCGACGCCGCACACCATGTCGACGCGCTCGACGAAGACCCGCGGGGAGTGCCGGGGCACCCAGTAACTCGTCGGGTTGTTGACGGTGTTGACGGGCGCTCCGCGCACTCCCAGCAGCTGCCGCCGGGGCCGCTTCCAGTCGCCTACGCAGGAGATGTTCTGGTTGCCGTGGGCGTCGAGCTGGCTCGCGCCCATCATCACATGGCGTTTGCCGCCCATGACCAGCCCGAGGTGGCGGCGGTACGGCAGCCAGCCCTCCACGGTCTCGTCATCGGCGCCGACGAGCAGCGCCTCGCCGTCGGTGAGCAGCAGATCGGGCGCGAAGGTGAGCCTCGCCAGCCGGGCGCCGATCCGCGGTATGACGCCCATCGGGGCGGCCAGCACCTCCCCGTCGCCCCGCCAGGCCTCGGCACAGGCCAGCACGCAGTACTCGGCCCGGGTGACGGTCATCGCTCCATGCCCTCCTTCATCGCTCCATGCCCTCCTTCGCGTACGCCGCGACCGCGGCCTGGTACGTGTCCTCGTCCCCCGCCAGGAACCGCCGGGTGAACTCCCGCCAGTCCGCCGGGTCGGCGGCGGCCCGCGCGTACGCCCTCTGGAACGCCTCGTCCCGTCCGTAGTCGGGGGCGCAGGAGGTGAAGTGCGCGCCGTGCGGGGTCTCGATCACGCCGGTCACCGCATGACGCCCCACCAGCAGCGACTGCGGACCGGCCGCTTCCAGGAACTCCGGAGCGGCGACGACGCGTTCGCAGGAGAGATACGCCTGCTCCGCCGCCTCGCAGAACAGGTCGTCGAAGTACGGATCGGGGCCCAGGTACTGGCCGTTGCCCTGCGCGTCCGCCCGGTTGAGGTGGACGAGCGCGACGTCCAGCCGCAGGGCGGGCACCGCCACCAGCTCCTCGCCGTCCTCGTAGGGCGAGACCACCGTCCGCAGATCCGGATTGACCGTCATCACGTCCGACCCGAGCCCCGCCCGTATCGGCAGGAAGGGAAGCCGGTGCACGGCCGCGGTCAGCCCCCACAGGAACATCGCCTCGTCCAGCTCCACCAGCTCGAAGTCCGCGCGCTCCCGGGCCGCCCGGAAGTGCGGCTCCAGCGGGATCGAGTCGAGCGTGGCGAAGGCCGTGACCAGCTTGCGGACCTTCCCGGCGGCGGCCAGCAGCCCGACATCCGGCCCGCCGTACGCGACCACGGTCAGATCGCGGACGTCCGAACGCAGCAGCGCGCGCACCAGTGCCATCGGCTTGCGCCGGGAGCCCCAGCCGCCGATGCCGACTGTCATGCCGCTCTCGATCCGGCCGACGGCCTCCTCCGCGCTCATCCGTTTGTCGCTCATCGCCGCTCACCCCCTCCGGGAACCCCGGCTCCGGACGTGCCCGGGACCACGGACGCGCCCGGGACCGCGGACCCGCCCGAGACGAACGCGTCCCGGTGCTTGTCGGAGAGCCCCGCGAGATTCGCCTCGAAGGTGAAGCCCTGCTCGAAGCGGTAGCTGCGGTGGACGTCGACCGGGTCGATGCCGTTGATGGCCGCCTTGGCGAGGCGCAGCAGCGCACCGTCCTTGGCGGCGATTTCCCGGGCCAGCTCCAGGGCGGCGTCCCGCAGCGCGGCGCGCGGCACCACCCGCCACACCGAGCCGTGCCGGTGCAGCTCCGCGGCGGTCGCGGTACGCGAGGTGAAGTACAGCGCGCGCATCAGATGCTGGGGGACGAGCCGGGCCAGATGGGTAGCCGCGCCCAGCGCTCCCCGGTCCAGCTCGGGCAGTCCGAACGTCGCGTCCTCGGCCGCCACGATCGCGTCCGCGTTGCCCGCCAGGCCGATCCCGCCGCCCAGGCAGAAGCCGTGCACGGCGGCGACGACCGGGACCGGGCAGTCGTAGACGGCCGCGAACGCCGCGTGGCAGCCGTGGTTGGCGCCGATGAGCGCCTGATGCCCCTCGGCGCGCTGCATCTCCTTGATGTCCACCCCCGCGTTGAACCCCCGGCCCTCGGCGGCCAGGACCACACAGCGCACCCCAGGGTCGGCGCCCGCGGTGCGCAGCGCGTCGGCCAGTTCGTACCAGCCGTGCACGGGAAGGGCGTTGACCGGTGGGAAGTCCACGGTGACGACGGCGACGCCCGCTTCGGGGGCGGAGGTGGAGACACCCATGAGCAGATCCGCTACCTTTCCACCAAACGTTTGTTAGGCGTGAAGGTAGCAGCGCCCGGCGCACAGCGGGAGGGTGAAAGGGGCAATGGCCGTCTCCATCGACCTGTCCGGACGCGTCGCCGTCGTCACCGGCGGCACCCGCGGTGTCGGCGCGGGCATCGCCCGGGCCCTGCTCGCGGCCGGTGCCGAGGTCGTGGTCTGCGCCCGGCGCCCACCGGACCACCCGGTCGCGGCCGCCGGGCGCACGGCCCGCTTCCGGCCGCTGGACGTACGGGACGCGGCCGCCGTCGCGGACTTCTTCGCCCGGGTGCGCGACGCCCACGGCCGCCTGGACCTCCTGGTCAACAACGCCGGGGGCAGTCCGTACGGGCTGCTCGCCGAGTCCGGCCCGCGCCGCGCCGCGCGGGTCGTCGAACTGAACCTGATCGCGCCGATGACGGTCGCCCTCGGTGCCTACGAGGTGATGCGCGATCAGGAGGGCGGGGGATCGATGGTGATGATCGGCAGCGTCAGCGGTACCCGCCCCTCGCCGGGTACGGCCGCCTACGGAGCCGCCAAGGCGGGCCTGGACAGCCTCGCCCGCACCCTCGCCGTCGAATGGGCCCCCGCGATCCGGGTCAACACCCTGGTCCTCGGCATGGTCCACACCGAACTCGCGCATCTGCACTACGGCGACGCGCCGGGCGTGGCCGCCGTGTCCCGCACGGTGCCGCTGGGCCGCCTCGCCACCCCGGCGGAGGCGGGCGACGCGTGCGTCTTCCTCGCCTCGGGCCTGGCCGCGTACATCACCGGCGCGAGCCTGGCCGTCCACGGCGGCGGAGAGCGCCCCGCGTTCCTGGCGGCGGCGCGGCCGCGGGCGGACGTACCCCCCTCAGGAGGAGAAGCAGGATGACAGGCATCTGCACCGGACGCGTCGCCGTCGTCACCGGCGCCGGGCGCGGTCTCGGCCGGGCGCACGCGCTCGCCTTCGCCGCCGAGGGCGCGCGCGTCGTCGTCAACGACCTCGGCGTGGGTCCGGACGGCGCGGGGGAGTCCTCCGGGCCCGCCCAGGAGGTGGTCGAGGAGATACGCGCCCGTGGCGGCCGGGCCGTCGCCCACGGCGGCGACATCGCCACCGCCGACGGCGCGGCCTCCCTGGTCGCCGCCGCCCTCGACGCCTACGGCCGGCTCGACACCCTCGTCAACAACGCCGGATTCCTGCGCGACCGCATGCTCGTCAACCTCGGCGAGGACGACTGGGACGCGGTGATCCGCGTCCATCTCAAGGGGCATTTCCTGCCCCTCCGGTACGCCGCCGCACACTGGCGCGCCGAGGCGAAAGCGGGCCGGACGCCCACCGCGCGGGTGGTCAACACCAGCTCCGGGGCCGGACTGCTCGGCAGCGTCGGACAGGGCAACTACGCGGCCGCCAAGGCCGGGATCGTCGGCCTCACCCTCGTGGCCGCGGCCGAGATGGGCCGCTACGGAATCCAGGTCAACGCCGTCGCCCCGGCGGCCCGCACCCGCATGACGGAAGCGACGTTCGCCGACACCATGGCGGCCCCCGACGAGCCCGGCGCGTTCGACGCGATGGCGCCCGGCAATGTCTCGCCGCTCGTCGTCTGGCTCGGCTCCGCCGCCTGCGCCGGGGTCACCGGACGGGTCTTCGAGGCCGAGGCCGGGCGCATCACCGTCATGGAGGGCTGGCGGCCCGGGCCCACCGCCGACAAGGGCGCCCGCTGGACCCCGGCCGAGGCCGGTGAGGCCGCGGCGAAGCTGCTCGCCGACGCCGAGCCGCCGGGGCCGGTGTACGGGGCGTCCTGACGCTCCCGGGGCGCGCCCGGGCACGGCCCCCCTCAGGGCACGCATCGGGCGCGCCGCAGCACCGTCAGAAACCGGGAGGCGAAGACCGGGTGGCCCTCGGCCGAGGGGTGCAGCCGGTCCAGACCCTCCGGCTCCAGCAGCAGGCGGGTACAGCGGAGCCCGAACACCTCCGGACCGTGGACGTAAGTCAGGTGCGCATCGCCGTGGTCGTGCAGCAGCGCGACGGCCCGCCGCAGGTCCGGCTCGGCGACGCGGCCCCGCGCCCCCTGCGAGATGGAGCTGCCGAAGTGGACCCAGCGCGGCCGCTGTTCCGCGCTGTCGCGCTCGGCGGCGGCGCCCGCGTCCAGGGTCAGCCCGCGCAGCCGGAACCGGTGGTAGTACGGCGGCCACAGCTCGACCGTCGCCATGTGCCCCGGCAGCCCGTCGATCCGGACCTCCGCGTCCCGCCGTGCGTCTCCAGGCCGACGGTGGCCGTCCGCCGCCCGTCGCACACCACGTCGAGCCGGACCCGCTCCCCGGGGCCGTTCAGCTCCGGCGCGGGATCGGCATGGTAGCGGCAGCCGCCAGGGCGCGGTCCAGCCGGAGCCGCGCTGAAGGGAGACCGCGCCGCGGTAGCGCAGGCGCGGATCGTCGTCACCGATGCCGGGCGGGGCGGGCCGATCGTGCACGGGCAGGGACAGGGCCATGGACCGGGAGTCTGGCACGCCCCACCGACAGCGAGCGTTTCCGAGCCGCCTCGAAAGCCGCCTCAGATGCTGATGCCGCGGGCGCGCAGATAGCTCAGCGGGTTGATGTCCGTGCCATAGGCGGGCCCGGTGCGCACCTCGAAGTGCAGATGCGGACCGGTGGTGTTCCCGGTGTTGCCCGAACGGCCGATCTGCTGGCCGACGCTGACGCCCTGCCCGGCCCGCACCGACAGCTGCGACAGATGCGCGTACTGGCTGTACTTGCCGTCCGGGTGCCGGATGACGACCTCGTAGCCGTACGCGTCCGCCCAGCCCGCCGAGACCACCTGGCCCGTGGCGACGGCCTTCACCGACGTGCCGACCCCCACCGGGAAGTCGACGCCGGTGTGATGGCCGCTGGACCAGCTCGACCCGGACGCGCGGTATTCGGTGGTCGGGCTGACGCCGCTCACCGGAGCGGTGAAGCCGGTGGTGGCCGCGGGCTTCGCGGCGGGCTTGCTCGCGCGCCGCTCGGTGTGGCGCGGTGCGGCCTTCGGCTCCGCCTTGGCCTTCGCCTTGGGCTGGGCTCTGTGCTTGGCCTGGGGCTTCGCCTCGGGCCTGGCCTCGGTCCTGGTCTTCGCCTCGGGCGTGGCCTTGGCGTCCGCCGCGGCCTTGGTCCCGCTCAGGGAGAGCTTCTGGCCGGGGTAGATCAGATCGGGGTCGGAGCCGACCGTCGCGCGGTTGCTCTCGTAGAGCGCGTGCCAGCCGCCGCGCACCTCCTGCGAGTCGGCGATCCGGGACAGGGTGTCGCCGCCCACGACCACATAGGGGCCGGATTTCGTGGTCGCGTTGCCCGGCAGGCTGGTGGGCGTCGGCTTGCTCTGCCGGACCTGCTCGGCGGTGTGCGCGCGCTCCTTGGCCGCCGCCGTGACGACCTTCGGGGCGCTCTGCGGCGCGGCGGTGTCCTGCCCCAGACCGGCCTTCCCCGAGCACACCGGCCATGCCCCCGGGCCCTGGCCGTCGAGCACCTTCTCGGCGACGGCGATCTGCTGGGCCTGGGTGGCCAGGTCGGCCCGCGCCGCGTAGGCGGTGCCGCCGTACGCCTCCCAGGTGCTCTGGGTGAACTGCAGTCCGCCGTAGAAGCCGTTCCCGCTGTTGATGTCCCAGTTGCTGGTCGACTCGCACTGGGCGACCTTGTCCCAGGTCTCGCTGGAGGCGGCGTTCGCGCCCGCGGCGGCGACCAGGGGGAGTGCGATGCCGGCGCCGCCCGCCGTGACGCTCAGCGAGGCACGGGAGATGCGGTTGGGCTTATAACGGCGGTGGCGTCCCCGTAAGGGCATGGACGGCTCCTTCTCCTGCTGCCTGTGAGGTGCTGCCCGTGAGGCGGGCTACCAAAGCGGGCCAAACATAAGGGGCCCGATTTGGCCACAACAAGAGGGAGTTCACACCGAAAAAGGGCCACAGCGCGCTGTGCTGCGGCCCTCTTCCGGCGATGTGACGTGCATCACATAAATTCGGTCGGTGGTTCAAGCGGGACGCAGGGTGACCGGCCTCCGTTCCCTCGTCCCACCCTCCCCATACGTCACATCCGTACCGCCAGGGACAGTGCGAAGCGGTCCGCGGTGTCGGTCCACCAGCGCCGCGACTCCAGCCCCGCGGCGGCCAGTTCGGTCCGCACCTTCTCCTCCCGGAACTTCGCCGACACCTCGGTACGGATCTCCTCCCCGGCCGCGAAGGACACCGCGAGATCCAGCGCGGGGATCTTCACGGTGAGGTCCTTGCGCGCCCGCAGCCGCATCTCGATCCATTCGCGCTCGGCGTCCCACACCGCCACATGGTCGAAGTCCGCGGGGTCGAGTTCCGCGCCCAGTTCGCGGTCGAGGACCCTGAGCACGTTCTTGTTGAACTCCGCGGTGACGCCCTGCGCGTCGTCGTACGCGGCGACGAGCGTGGCCTCGTCCTTGACCAGGTCGGTCCCGAGCAGCAGCGCGTCACCCGGCGACAGCATGGCGCTCACCGAGGCCAGGAACTCCGCACGTTCGGGCGGCAGCAGATTGCCGATCGTGCCGCCGAGGAACGCCACCAGGCGCGGCCCCGGAACGTCGTCGGGCAGCGAGAGCCCGCCGAGGAAGTCGGCGACCAGCGCGTGCACCGTCAGCTCCGGATGGTCGGCGAGCAGGGCGTGCCCGGCCAGCTCCAGGGCGCTCTCGCTGACGTCCACCGGAACGTAGGCGTGCAGATCCGGCAACGCCTCGATCAGATGGCGGGTCTTCTCGGACGAGCCGGAGCCCAGCTCGATCAGGGTGCGGGCGCCGGTGGCGTCCGCGATCTCCGCCGCGCGCGCGATCAGGATCTCCCGCTCCGCGCGCGTCGGGTAGTACTCGGGCAGCCGGGTGATCTCCTCGAAGAGTTCGCTGCCGCGGGCGTCGTAGAACCACTTCGGCGGCAGGTGTTTGGGGGTGCGGGTCAGCCCCTCGGCGACATCGGCGCGCAGGGCCGCGGCCGTGGCGTCGGCGGGCAGGGTGCGGGTGACGGTGAAGGGGCTCACGCGGAACCCTCCTTGAGTGCGGTGAGAAGTACATCGGTGCGGGTGGCGGTGAGCAGCGTGCGGTCGGGGACCTCGGTCCAGCGCGGATCGTCGTCGTACGGCTCGGAGGCGACCACGACATCGCGGTCCGGGCCGGTCAGGTACCAGAGCGTGTCGCCCCAGGAGGTGGCGGCGATCGTCTCCCCGTCCATCAGCAGCAGGTTGAGCCGCGAACCGGGTGCGGCGGCGGCCACCGCCTCGGTGGTCCGGGCCAGCGCCTCGGACGGCTCGTGGCCCAGCCGCAGCGCGTGCAGCGTGAGTGCCCACACGAGCGCCGAGTCGCAGCGCGCCTCGAGACCGAGCAGATCGGCGGGCGGCAGGGACGTGGCGAGCCCCGCGAGCGTGTGCGGCCAGCCCCGGATCGCCCCGTTGTGGCTGAACAGCCAGGCGCCGGAGGCGAAGGGCGAGGCGCCCGCCTCGCCGTCGGCGCTCGCCTCGGTGGCGTCCCGTACCGCGCCCATCAGCGCCCCGGCCCGTACCACCCGGGCGAGATCGGCGAACGACAGGTCGCCCCAGATGGGCCCGGCGCGCCGGTAGCGCGCGGGCACCGGGTCGCCCGGGGCGTACCAGCCGACGCCGAACCCGTCGGCGTTGACGGTGCCGTGGGCCTGCCGACGCGGCGCCCACGACTGCTTGAACAAGCCGTGCTCCGGCGCGATGACGACCTCGCCGATGGGCCTCTCGGGCCCCAGGTACGCCAGATGCCTACACACCGGCGCCCCCGGAGAAGCCCGTCGTCCGTCCCGTCACGGCGCGTCGTCGCGCGCTCATGCGGCCTCCGCCGGGGACGCGTCGCGGGCGGTGCGGAAGCCCGAGAAGATTTGGCGGCGGACCGGCAGGTCCCAGTTGCGGAACGTGCCGCGGCAGGCGACCGCGTCCACGGCGAACGAGCCGCCGCGCAGCACCTTGTGCGCGGGCCCGAAGAAGACCTGTGAGTACTCGGGGTACGGGAAGACGGTGAACCCCGGGTAGGGCAGGAAATCGCTCGACGTCCACTCCCACACGTCCCCGATCAGCTGCCGTACGCCCAGCGCGGAGGCCCCCCGCGGATAGCTTCCGGCCGGCGCGGGCCGCAGATGGCGCTGGCCGAGGTTGGCGTGGTCGGGGGTGGGGTCCGCGTCGCCCCACGGGTAGCGCCGGGACCGTCCGCTCTCCGGGTCGTGGCGGGCGGCCTTCTCCCACTCCTCCTCGGTGGGCAGCCGTCGCCCGGCCCAGCGGGCGTAGGCGTCCGCCTCGTACCAGCTCACATG
Source organism: Streptomyces sp. NPDC005962 (assembly GCF_040629205.1). Classification (NCBI taxonomy): domain Bacteria; kingdom Bacillati; phylum Actinomycetota; class Actinomycetes; order Kitasatosporales; family Streptomycetaceae; genus Streptomyces; species Streptomyces sp. NPDC005962. The sequence continues at coordinate 26,881 of NZ_JBEXVE010000007.1, forward strand.
GAGCACCGGCTCATTGGGCGGCACCGGCTCGGTCACCCCGAAGCTCCGGCGCAGCCACTGACCGCCCTCGCGCCGCCAGAACAGCGGCGCGCCCAGGCCGTGCTCCTGGATATGGGCCCAGCCCTCGGCGGACCACCAGCGCCGCTCGGTGTAGCCGCCGTCGGCGATGAAGTGCGCGTACGCGCCGTTGGTCACCGGGGCGGTGTCGATGAAGAAGGGCGGCACCAGCCGGTGGTGGGCGGGGCGCTCGTTGTCCAGCGCCCAGGGCTCCGCCGAGGTGCCCATGGTGAACGGGCCGCCAGGGACCAGCACCTCGTCCGGCAGGGCGGCGTCGGAGGTGTCGGGCGGTGGCGGCGCGGTGAGGGCGGCCGGACCGCGGCGCAGCTGATGGGTGATGAGCATCGTCTCGTCGTGCTGCTGCTCATGCTGCGCGATCATGCCGAAAGCGAAGGCCGCGTCGACCAGCGGCGCGCCACGCAGTTCGGTCCGCTCCAGGACGTCGAGCACCCGGTTACGTACGTCCGTGACGTAGCCGCGGGCCTCGGCGGGCGCCAGCAGCGGCAGCGTGGGGCGCTTCGCGCGCGGATGCTCGAACGCGTCGTACACCGAGTCGATCTCGGGGCGCAGGGCGTCCTGTCCGCCGACGGTGCGCAGCAGCCACTGCTCCTCCTGGTTGCCGATATGCGCCAGGTCCCAGACCAGCGGCGACATCAGGGGGGAGTGCTGGGCGGTGAGGTCGTTCTCGTCCACGCAGGTGGTGAGGGTGTGGGTACGGTCGCGCGCGGTGCGCAGAACCGATTCGGCGCGCTGGCGCAGCGCCTCGGGGTCGAGTGCGGGGCCGGAAGCGGTCATGACCGTTCCTCCTTCCCGGGAAGGGGGGCGAGCAAATCGTCGGCCGGACATCGGCCGCGGGCGACATACCGGTCGGCGAATCCGGCGACGGCGGATACGACGGCGGGGGAGGCCCCGATCCGGGGCAGCGCCTCCAGTGCCGTGGCGAAGCAGGCCACGGCGGCGGCGCGCAGCTCGGGGTCGGTCAGGGCGTCACGGGTCGCCGTCATCCACAGCGGATTGCAGGGCGCGGGCCGGGCGCCGGCCGTCTCGGCGAGCGGTTTCACCACGCGGTACACGGTCTCCGCGGCCTGCGGGTCGTCGAAGAGCGCCACGGTCACGGCGAGGGGCACGATCCACCCGTCGTCGCCGCTCTGGGCGTCGATCATGCGCAGTTCGAGGTGGCCGCGCGGGCGGACGGGCGGAAAGAGGGTCGAGACATGGAAGTCGAGATCGTCCTGGCCGGGCGGCCGTGGCAGACCGGTACGGGCCCACTGGCGGAAGGTGAGGCCGTCCGGCACCGCCCAGCGCGCGCCGTCGTCCCGGATGGCCATCACGGGAGCGTCCAGCACGTATCCGGTCCAGGCGGAGCGGGGGTCCCTGCCCTCGGGCGGGGCCAGCGTGCGCCCGGGGTCCATCGCCGCCCACAGCGCCTGCCGGGTGGAGCGGAAGCCGGTCGGGCGGCCCTCGCGCAGCGGAGAGTTGGCGAACGCGGCGGTCAGCACGGCGCCCAGCAGATGGGCCAGCCGCCAGCGCCGCCCGAGGCCCAGCGGACCGGGCTCCTCGTGCCCGGCGTCCACACAGACCTGCACGGAGGCGGTGTTGCACATCATGGAGCGCCCCGCCGGTCCCCGGCGGTTGAAATAGGTCTCCATGGAGTCGTAGCGGGGTGTGGTGAGAATCCTGCGCGGCGGGCGCCACGGGTCGTGTCCATGGCCTGCGATGCCGAGGCCCAGCTCGGCGAGGAGCGCGCGGACGAGGACCAGATCGGCGGCGGCGGACTCCACGCACGCGGTGAGGGAGTCGGCCGGGAGGGAGCTGAGCTCCAGCTGGCCGCCGGGTTCGAAGGTGAGCGCGGAGGCGAGGGGCAGTCCGCGCAAGGCGGTGACCGCGGCTTCCAGCCGGGTCGCCTCGATCGGTCGTGCGGGGTCGTGCGGGTCGTACATGAGCCATTCGAGCTCGACGCCGATGCGTCGTGGGGGACCGGTCTTGAAACAGATGCCGTGGAGTCTGGCCTCCATCTCGGCCTCGTCGATCGCGTTGCTGTCGGGCACAGCCGTCATCTCCCGTCCCGTTCCGGCCATCGGATCGCTGCGATACGAACCGATATGTCGGCACCCACTCTTGTCCGTCGAGGTCCCGGGCTCAAGGGTGCCTCCAGAGTTGCATAAGAGTTCACCGCGCGCCGGGCGGGAAGGCAGGATGGCTGAAGCCTCCGTGCGGGCCGGTTCCCCTACTCGTACCGACTGGTTAGTATGTGCGCCCCGACGCGTTAGCGCGCCCCTACCGAAAGCTTCTGGAGGCCACCGGATGCAGGCATGGCGAGTGCACGACAATGGCGAGCCGCGTGAGGTGCTGCGCCTCGACGACGTGCCCGATCCGGTGGCCGGGCCCGGGGAGCTGCTCCTGCGGGTCCGGGCCGTCAACGTCAACTTCCCGGACGCCCTGCTGTGCCGCGGCCACTACCAGGTGCGGCCACCGCTGCCGTTCACCCCGGGCGTCGAGCTGTGCGGCGAGATCGCCGCCGTCGGCGAGGGCGCGGAGGGCGAGGTCGGCGCGCGCGTCCTGGCCACTCCCACACTCCCCGCGGGCGGCTTCGCCGAGTACGTGACCGTCGGCGCGGACACCGTCCTCCCGGCGCCCGACGCGCTGGACGACGCCCAGGCCGCCGCCCTGCACATCGGCTACCAGACGGGCTGGTTCGGCCTGCACCGTCGGGCCGGGCTGCGGGCCGGGGACACGCTGCTGGTGCACGCTGCCGCGGGCGGCGTCGGCAGCGCCGCCGTCCAGCTCGGCAAGGCCGCCGGGGCACGGGTGATCGGTGTCGTCGGCGGCGAGGACAAGGTCCGGGTCGCCCGCGAACTGGGCTGTGATGTGGTGCTCGACCGGCGTGCCGACGACATCGTGGCCGCGGTCAAGGAGACCACCGGCGGACGCGGCGCCGACGTCGTCTACGACCCGGTCGGCGGCGACGCGTTCGCCCAGTCCGTCAAGTGCATCGCGTTCGAGGGCCGGATCGTGGTGGTCGGCTTCGCCAGCGGCGTCGTCCCGCAGGCCGCCCTCAACCACGCCCTGGTCAAGAACTACGCCATCCTCGGCCTCCACTGGGGCCTCTACAACACCTACGACCCCGCCGCGATCCGCGCCTGCCACGACGAGCTGACCAAGCTCGCCGCCCAGGGCATCGTCAAACCGCTGGTCAGCGAGCGGGTGCCGATGGACGGGGCCGCGGACGCCGTCCAGCGCGTCGCCGACGGTGTGACCACCGGCCGCGTCGTGGTCGTCCCCGGGCAGCCCGCGGGAGGCGCCCGATGAGCGCCCCCGAGAACGCCCAGGACACCACCGCTGTGGACGCCGACGGACTGCGCAGCCGCACCCGCGCGCTCCTCGACGCCCACCCACCGGCCACCACCGACCGCCTGGACTTCCTGCGCGCCCGCTTCGACGCCGGGCTCGCCTGGGTGCACTACCCGGTAGGGCTGGGCGGCCTCGACGCCCCCCGTTCGCTCCAGGCCGTCGTGGACGCCGAGCTCGGGGCCGCCGGAGCACCCGACAACGACCCCCGCCGCATCGGCATCGGCCTCGGCATGGCCGCGCCCACCATCCTGGGCTTCGGCACCGACGAGCAGCGGCAGCGGCTGCTGCGCCCGCTGTGGACCGGCGAGGAGGTGTGGTGCCAGCTGTTCAGCGAGCCCGGCGCAGGCTCCGACCTCGCCGCACTCGCCACCCGGGCGGTGCGCGACGGCGACGACTGGGTGGTCGACGGCCAGAAGGTCTGGACGTCCAGCGCCCATCTCGCCCGCTGGGCCATCCTCATCGCCCGCACCGACCCCGACCTGCCCAAACACCGCGGCATCAGCTACTTCGTCTGCGACATGACCGACCCCGGGGTCGAGGTCAGGCCACTGCGCCAGATCACCGGCGAGGCCGAGTTCAACGAGGTCTTCCTGACCGGCGTCCGCATCCCCGACAGCCGCCGCCTCGGCGAGATCGGCGAGGGCTGGCGGGTCGCCCAGACCACCCTGATGAACGAGCGCGTCGCGATCGGCGGCGGCCGCGTCCCCCGCGAGGGCGGCATGATCGGCCTGGTCTCCGGGACCTGGCGCGACCGCCCCGAGCTGCGCACCCACGATCTGCACCAGCGGCTGCTGCGGCTGTGGGTGGACGCCGAGGCCGCCCGGCTCGCGGGCGAGCGGCTGGGCCAGCAGCTCGCCGTCGGCCAGCCCGGCCCCGAGGGCTCGGCCATGAAGCTCGCCTTCGCCCGGCTCAACCAGGAGATCAGCGCGCTGGAGGTCGAACTACTGGGGGAGGAGGGCCTGCTCTACGACGACTGGACGCTGCGCCGACCCGAACTCGTCGACTTCACCGGACGCGAGGCCGGCTACCGCTATCTGCGCGCCAAGGGCAACTCCATCGAGGGCGGCACCTCCGAGGTCCTGCTCAACATCATCGCCGAACGCGTCCTGGGCCTGCCGCCCGAGCCGCGGACCGACAAGGACGTCCCGTGGAAGGATCTGCCCCGATGAGCACCCCGGACCTGCTCTACACCGAGGCCGAGGACGATCTGCGCGCGGCCGTGCGGTCGCTGCTCACCGACCGCTGCCCGCCCGGCACCGTGCTCTCCGAGGCCGAGAGCGGCCGGGCGTACGACCCCGGGCTGTGGCGCTCGCTGGGCACCGGGATGGGCACGGCGGGGCTGCTCGTGCCCGACAAGCTCGGCGGCCAGGGCGCCACCGCGCGCGAGGCGGCGGTCGTGCTGGAGGAGCTGGGCCGGTCCGTCGCGCCCGTGCCGTACCTCACCAGCGCCGTCGTCGCGGTCAGCGCCGTGCTGGGCTGCGACACCGGCGAGGCCGCCGTGGCGCGGCTGCTCGGCGCCCTCGCCGAAGGCCGTACGGTCGGCGCGCTGGCGGTGCCCGCGGCCACCACGGCCGGCGCCGCCGCCCCGGCCGCGACCGTACGGGTGGACGGCGACGGCACGCTCAGCGGCCGGATCACCCACGTCGCGGGCGCGGCGGGCGCCGATGTGCTGCTCGTCCCCGCCGACGGGCCGGACGGATACGGCCTTTACGCCGTGGAGACCACGGAGGCCAGCGTCTCCGTGGAGCCCCTGACCTCGCTCGACCTCACCCGGCCCGGCGCCGCGGTGACCCTCACCGGCGCCCCCGCGCGGCGGCTGGCCGGGTCCGACCGCGCGGCGGCCGCCGTCGTACGGGCGCTGCTGACCGGCGCCGGACTGCTCGCCTCCGAGCAGCTGGGCGTGGCCGAGTGGTGTCTGACCGAGACCGTCCGCCACACCAAGGAGCGCCATCAGTTCGGCCGCCCCGTCGGGTCGTTCCAGGCCCTCAAGCACCGGATGGCGGCGCTGTACCTGGAGCTGGTCTCGGCCCGCGCCACCGCCCGGCACGCCGCCGACGCGCTGGCCGCCGACAGCCCGGACATCCCGGTCGCGGTGGCCGTGGCGCAGGCGTACTGCGGGCAGGTGGCGGTGCACGCGGCCGAGGAGTGCGTGCAGCTGCACGGCGGCATCGGCATGACCTGGGAGCACCCGGCGCATCTGTACCTCAAGCGGGCCAAGAGCGCCGAGATCCTGCTCGGCACCCCGGGCCGCCACCGCGAGGCGCTCGCCGCCCTGGTGGACCTCCCGGCCCCCACCGGCTGACCGGATTCCGCTTGCCCGGCCTATCGGCGCCCGGTGAATCCGCCCCGCAACGGGCCGTGTTCACCGGGCGCCGTGGCCATCCGGAGGTCGAACGGGAGATCGGCACTCGTGTGGAGCACCCGCTTCGCGTGGATTCGGGGCGGTTCTGGGCCACACTGACGGCCGGATTCCGATCCCCTGAAGCGGCCCAGGAGGCTCCCCATGGCCATTTCGATCTCCGTGGTCCTGCTCCTGCTGATCCTTGCGGTGGTCTTCCTGCGCAGCGGCGGGCTGCGCGTCTCGCATGCCCTGGTCTGCGTCACGCTGGGCTTCTACCTGGCGAGCAGCAGCATCGCGCCGACCATCTCCGAGGGCCTGTCCGCGACCGCGGACGTGGTCAGCAGCGTCCGCCCCTGACCGGCGCCCGCGGCCGCGGTTCGTCTTTAAGCTTTCGCCTTTAAGGGTTTTTACGTCCCGGCGACCGCTCAGCGGCCGATCTCGACGTCCTCCAGCACGCCCAGGGCGTCGGGCACCAGAATCGCCGCCGAGTAGTAGGCGCTCACCAGATACGACGTCACGGCCTGCTCGTTGATGCCCATGAACCGCACGTTGAGGCTGGGCTCGTACTCGTCGGGGATGCCCGTCTGGTGCAGACCGATGACGCCCTGGCTCTCCTCCCCGGTGCGCATCGCGAGGATCGAGCTGGTGCCGGACTCACTCACCGGGATCTTGTTGCACGGCAGCAGCGGCACCCCGCGCCAGGCGCGCACCGCGACCCCTGCCACCTCGGCGCCCTGCGGATACAGCCCCCGGCTGCTGCACTCACGGCCGAAGGCGGCGATGGTGCGCGGATGTGCCAGCAGATACTGCGTCTTGCGGCGCCGGGCCAGCAGCTCGTCCAGATCGTCCGGGGTGGGCGGGCCGCTGCGGGTGTGGATGCGCTGGGAGAGCGCGGCGTTGTGCAGCAGACCGAACTCCCGGTTGTTGACGAGTTCGTGCTCCTGGCGCTCGCGCAGCGCCTGGATGGTCAGCTTGAGCTGTTCCTCGACCTGGTTCATCGGTTCGTTGTAGAGGTCGGCGACGCGGGTGTGGACGCGCAGGATCGTCTGGGCCACGCTCAGCTCGTACTCACGCGGCTTCAGCTCGTACTCCGCGAACGTCCCCGCCAGGGTCGGCTCCCCCGAATGGCCGGAGGCCACCGCGATATCGGCCTCACCCCGCCGGTTCTGCGCGGGCGCGGTCCGCCCGGACGCCTCCTGGAGATGGCCGCGCAGCGCCTCGGACCGGTCGGCGGTCTCCTGGAAGACCCGGCGGGGCAGGGTGAGCACCGTGGTCCGGGTGACGGCCCGCGCGGTGAACTCCCAGGTGCCCTCCGGCCCGGTCAGCACCGAGTCGCCGAAGAACTCCCCGTCGGCCAGCAGCCCCAGCGCCGTGCCCTCGTCGTACGCCCCGGGCGCGATCTGCCGGACCTTGCCGTGGGCGATGAGGAACACCTGATCGGCCGGGCGCCCCGCCTCGGCCAGCACATCGCCGGGCGCGTACTCCCGCTGCACACAGCCGTCCGCCAGCGCCTCCAGCACCGCGGAGTCGCCGAAGCCGCGCAGCGTCGGCAGCTCACCCAGCTCCGGCGGAATCACCCGCACCTCGGAGCCGGTGCTGATGAACTCGATCCGTCCGTCCCCGACCGTGTAGCTGAGCCGCCGGTTCACCCGGTACGTACCGGCCGACACCTGGACCCAGGGCAGCACGCGCAGCAGCCAGCGGGAGGAGACGGCCTGCATCTGCGGCACGGACTTGGTCGTGGTCGCCAGATTCCGGGCGGCGGCCGTTCCCAGGCTCAGCGGCTGCTCGCCGGATTCCACGGAGGTGGTCATCTGTGTTCATCACCCATTTCTGTAGTGGGGGGCGTTACGGGAAGGGATACGGGCGGGCGGCGGCGCGGCCGCCGCGCCGTCAGAGTCCGATTTCCACGTTCTCCAGGATTCCGAGCGCGTCCGGGACGAGGACGGCCGCGGAATAGTAGGCGCTGACGAGGTACGAGATGATGGCCTGGTCGTTGATTCCCATGAAGCGGACGGAAAGGCTCGGTTGGTATTCGTCCGGAATTCCGGTCCGGTGGAGGCCGACCACGCCCTGGTTCTCCTCGCCGGTGCGCAGTGCCAGGATCGAGCTGACCCCGCTGCGGCTCACCGGAATCTTGTTGCACGGGAAGATGGGCACCCCGCGCCAGGCCGGTACCGCGTGCCCGTTCACCTCCGCGTGCTGCGGCACGATGCCCCGGCTGTTCAGCTCCCGGCCGATGGCCGCGATGGCCCGCGGATGGGCCAGGATCAGCCCCGGGTCCTTCCAGACGGTGGCCAGCAGCGCGTCGAGGTCGTCGGGGGTGGGCGGACCGCCGCGGGTGTGGATGCGCTGCGAGAGGTCGGCGTTGTGCAGCAGGCCGATGTCGGGGTTGTTGACGAGCTCGTGCTCCTGGCGCTCGCGCAGTGCCTCGATGGTCAGCCGGAGCTGCTGCTCGACCTGGTTCATCGGTTCGTTGTAGAGGTCGGCGACGCGGGTGTGGACGCGCAGGACCGTCTGGGCGACGCTCAGCTCGTACTCACGGGGCTTGAGCTCGTACTCCGCGAACGTGCCCGCCAGCGTCGGCTCCCCCGAGTGCCCCGAGGACAGCTCGATGGACGCCTCACCGTGCTCGTTCTGCGCGGCCACCGGCGCCGAGCGCACCGCCTCCACATGCGCCCGCAGCTCCCGAGACCGGTCGAGCTGCTCCTCGAACTCCTGCCGGGACAGGGTCAGCACCGTGCAGGAGGTGACCGCCTTGACCGTGACGCCCCAGGTGCCGGGCTCGTCGGTGGCCAGTTCCCGCTCGCCGAAGTGGTCACCGCCGGCGGCCGAGCCGACCACCGAGGGCTCGTCGAACGCCCCCTCGGCCAGCTTGTCGACCTTCCCGTGGGCCAGCAGGACCAGCTCGTCGGCCGGGCGCCCGGCCTCCACCAGCAGCTCTCCGGGGGCGAACTCGCGCTGGGTGAAGCGGTCCGCCAGTGCCTCCAGCACCCCGGGGTCCTCGAAGGCGCGCAGCAGCGGCAGCTCGCGCAGTTCGACGGGGATGACCCGCACCGAGGAGCCGGTGGTGGTGAACTCCACCCGCCCGTCGCCTAGCGTGTGCGACGCCCGGCGGTTCACCCGGTACGAACCACCCGGAACCTGCACCCACGGCAGCATGCGCAGCAGCCACCGCGAGGTGATGCCCTGCATCTGGGGAACGGACTTTGTCGTCGTCGCCAGATTCCGTGCCGCCTCCGTGCCCAGACTCGTGGGCGGCTGCGGATTGCCGATACCGGAACCTGATTCAACGGACGTCGTCATCGTGAATGCTCACCCATCCCTGTACGGACTTGAAGAGATATTCAGCTCGAAGCAAGTGCCAAGCTAGCAGCGGACTTTGGGCAGTGCATTCACTCAAAAGAGTGTGCCGTCAAGGGTTTGCGGAATTAGTGCCGGGTGAATACTCCGACCCCATTCGGGACCGGCCGTTCGGCGTCGCCCGAGGGACGGTTCGTGTCCGGCTCGACGCGCGCCCGGTCGCCGACCCGCAGCGCGCGCGGGGCGCCCGCGCGCCCGCCTCGCGCCCCACCAGGACGACCGCGTCCCTGCCGGCCACCCCGGCTCACACCAGGGCCACCGTCAGCCGATCCCGTCGTCACCGGACTTCGCCACCCGCCGCCGGTGCCGCGGGAACGGCGTGGAAATGGCCGGGGACCACCCGCGGAACTCTTCGCACGCCCCTGCCCATGGCGACCGCGGCCCCCGATACTCACTGGCGTCCGACGCGTACATCCGGCACCACGCCGGGACGAGAGCCGGGAGGCCCCCATGGTCCGCCGTACACGCCGCGCCTTTGTCGTCACCCTCGGAGCCGCACTCGCGGGCGGCACCGCCGCCCCGGCGTTCGCCGACTCGACCGGCCCCAGGCCCAAGCCGCCGCTGGCCAGAGCCCACGCGCACAACGACTACGAGCACCCGCACCCGCTCACCGACGCCCTGTCCCACGGCTTCGGCAGCGTCGAGGCCGACATCTGGCTGGTCGACGGCCAGTTGCTGATCGCCCACGACGCGACCGACCTCGACCCCACCCGCACCCTGGAATCCCTCTACCTCGACCCGCTGTTCCAGCGCGTCACCGCGAACCGCGGCCGGGTCTACCGCGGCTACGACCTGTCGCTGCAACTGCTGATCGACATCAAGACCCCCGGCGAGGCCACCTACCTCGAACTCGCCAAGCGGCTGCGCCGCTACAGCCGGATGTTCAGCACCGCCTACGGCGGGGTCGGCGGCGGGGTGCGGCGCGGTGCGGTGACCGCCGTCATATCGGGCGACCGCGGAGCACGCGCCCCCATGGAGGCCGAGAAGGTGCGCCACGCCTTCTACGACGGACGGCTGGAGGACATGGGCACCGGCGTGCCCGCCTCCTTCATCCCGCTCATCAGCGCCGACTGGACGAAGACCTTCACCTGGCAGGGCGTCGGCGAGATGCCGCCGGAGGAGCGGGAGAAGCTGTACCAGATCACCGTCGCCGCCCGTGCCGCCCGGCAGAAGGTGCGCTTCTGGGCCACGCCCGACCTGGCGGGCCCGGCGCGCGACGCCATCTGGCGCGAGCTGCTGGCCGCGCACGTCGACTACCTCAACACCGACGACCTGGCGGGCCTGGAGGACTTCCTGCGCGGCGCCCACTGACACGGCACGGCGAGTCCGCCGGGCCCGCCCGGCGGACTCGCGGAAATCGATTCGCGGGAGGCCGGTCCGTTCCGCCATGCTGGCCGTCATGCCCATCAGGACCGCCACCCCCGAGGACTGGCCCGCGATCTGGCCCTTCCTGCACCGCATCGTCGCCGCGGGCGAGACCTACACCTATCCGCGCGACCTGGACGAAGCAGGCGCCCGCGACATCTGGATGCTGAAGCCCCCGGGCCGGACCGTCGTCGCCACCGACGCCGACGGCACGGTCCTCGGCTCGGCCAAGATGAACCCCAACCAGATGGGGCCCGGCGCGCACGTGGCGGGCGCCAGCTTCATGGTGGCGCCCGGCAGCGGCGGGCGAGGCGTCGGCCGCGCGCTCGGCGAACACGTCCTGGAGTGGGCGCGCGCCGAGGGCTACCAGGCAATGCAGTTCAACGCCGTGGTGGAGACCAACACCCGGGCGGTCGCGCTGTGGCGCTCACTCGGATTCGAGGTGGTGGGCACCGTCCCCAAGGCGTTCCACCATCCGGTGGAGGGCTACGTCGGGCTGCACATCATGCACCGCTTCCTGTGACCGCGGCCGCTTCCCTGATCCCCGCCGGATCGTCGAGGACGGCCTGCACCACGGAGTGCGCCGCCCCGAGCAGCGGACCGTCGGAGCCCAGCCGCGAGACCGTCACCACGCCCTGACCGGAGCGCGCCGGGTCCGCGACCCGCAGCGCCAACTCCCGCTCCAGGGCGGGCAGCAGCCAGGGCGCCAGCGAGGTGAGCGCGCCCCCGAGCACCACCGTGCGCGGGTCGAGCAGGTTCACGGCACCGGCCAGCGCGATGCCGAGCGCCGCGCCCGCCCCGCGCAGCGCGCCCCGCACCCGGCGGTCGCCGTCCGCCGCCCGCTCGGCCAGCAGCGCGATCCGGCCGCCGGGCCCGGGGTGCTGGGCTGCGGCCTGTCCGGGGGACAGACCGCTCGCCCGCAGTACCGCCTCCTCGCCCGCGTACTGCTCCAGACAGCCGCGCCCGCCGCATGCGCACGCGGGCCCCTCGGGCCACACCGGCACATGGCCCAGCTCACCCGCGAAGCCGTGGGTGCCGCGCAGTAGCCGCCCGTCCAGCACGACCGCGGCGCCGATGCCGATTTCGACCGAGACATGGACGAAGTCGCGCGGCGCCGGGTCATGGCCGCCCCGCCACAGCTCGGCGAGCGCCCCGAGATTGGCCTCGTTGTCGACGGTCAGCGGCAGCCCGGGCAGCGCGGCGCGCAACGCGGGGCCGATGTCCACCCCCTCCCAGCCGAGGTTGGGGGCGCGCACCACCAGCGACGACTCGCGCGCCACCAGGCCCGGCACCGCCACCGCGAGCCCGGCGGGCCGCAGCCCCTCGCGTACCGCCTCCGCCGCCACCTGCCGGACCAGCTCGGCGAGCCGGGCGAGCGCTGGGCCGACGGCGCGGTCCCGGTTCGCCGACGCCACCTCCGTACGCGCCCGTATCCGGCCGCCCAGGTCCACCGCGCAGACGGCCAGATGGTCCACGCCGATCTCCGCGCCGATCCCGGCCGGACCGCGCTCGTTGAGCTGCAGCGCGCTGCCGGGGCGGCCGACCGTGCCGGGCCGGGACGGGCCCAGCTCGACCAGCAGCCCGTCCCGGATCAGCTCGTCCACCAGCGTCGAGACGGCGGCCCGGGTCAGTCCCACCCGGGTCGCGACGGACGCGCGGGAGAGCGGTCCGTGCGCGGCCACGGCGTGCAGTACGAGGGAGAGATTGCGGCGGCGCATCGCCTGCTGGGTATTGGGCAGTGGCGCTGCCACCGTCGTCGTCTCCTTTCGTGCGGTCCGTCTCGTGCGGTCCGTTTCGTACGGTTCTGGCGGGTCAGGCCCGGCGCAGCAGCCCGTCCGCGTCGGACAGCACCCGTGCGATGCGCTCCCGCGTCTCCTCGTCGCGCTCCACCGCCTCGTACGACGGCCCCTCCGCGGTCGCCCAGCGGCGCGCCACCGCCGCCGGGTCCTCGCCCAGCGCCAGCCCCGCGGCCTGGGCGGCGGCGCCGAGGGCGACCAGTTCCTGCGCCCGCGGCACCTGGACGGGGCGGCCGCTCAGCCGCCGGACCGTCTCGCGCCAGGCCGTGCCCTTGGCGCCGCCGCCGATGAGCAGCAGCGGCGTGTCGGGGGCCGCATCCGCGTCCAGCACCTGGTCGAGCGCGGTCAGCAGGGTGAAGACGGCGCCGTCGTACGCGGCCTGGAGGAGCTGCCCCGGCGTCGTGTCGTGGCGCAGCCCGTGCAGCAGCCCGGAGGCGTGGGGCAGGTTCGGGGTGCGCTCACCGTCCAGGAACGGGAGCAGTACGGCCTGGCCGCCCGGCTCCACCGCCTCCCGGTCCCGGCCCAGCAGCGCGGCGACCTTGTCGACGGCGAGCGTGCAGTTGAGGGTGCAGGCCAGCGGCAGCCAGGCTTCACGGGTGTCGGCGAACCCGGCGACCGTCCCGGTCGGGTCGGCGGGCCGGTGTTCCGAGACGGCGTACACGGTGCCGGAGGTGCCGAGGCTGAGCACCGGCTGTCCCGGGCGCAGCCCCAGCCCGAGCGCCGCAGCCATGTTGTCGCCGGTTCCGGTGGCGACCAGGGCGCCGCTGGGCAGCGGCAGCCCCGGCAGGTCCCGTACCGTCCCGGCCGCCTCGCCGTGCCGCAGGACGCGCGGCAGCAGGGCGGGGGAGAGCCCGACCCGGCCGAGGATCTCCTCGTCGTACGCCTCGGTGCCGGACGCCCACCAGCCGGTGCCCGACGCGTCGCCGCGGTCGGTGGTGCCGTATCCGGTGAGCCGTTCGGTGAGGTAGTCATGGGGGAGCCGGACGGCCGCGGTGGCGCGGGCCGCCTCCGGCTCGTTCTCCATGAGCCAGGCCCATTTGGTGACGGTGAACGACGTCGCGGGCACGCTGCCGATCCGCTCCGCCCACGCCTTGGGGCCGCCCAGTTCCTCGACCAGCCGGTCACGCTGCGGCGCCGAGCGCACGTCGTTCCACAGCAGCGCGGGGCGTACCGGACGGCCCGAGGCGTCCAGCGTCACCAGCCCGTGCTGCTGGCCCCCGATGGACACCGCGGCCGCCTGCCGGGCGTACGGGCCGCACTGGTGCAGCGCCTCCGCCAGCGCCTCCCACCACTGCTCGGGATCGCTCTCCTTGCCCTCCCCGTCGGCGCCGCCGCCGACGGTGTGCGGACCCTGGCCGCGTGCGACGACCCGGCCGGTCGCGGCGTCGACGACCAGTGCCTTGGTCGACTGCGTGGAGCTGTCCACGCCCACGACCAGCGGTCCTTCCGGCACGGGCACGGCTGCTGCTGCCATCTCGCGCTCTCCCTTGCGTCCCTGTGTGCTTGCGACTGCGTCCCTGTGTACTGCGACGAGTCTTATCCGGCCTGAGCGGGGCTTCCCCGGAATGCTCGCGCATACTAATTTGTAAAGCGCCCTGACGAAATAGGCGAGGGAGCTGCGATGAGCTACAACCCCACCCCCGAGGACAGGTTCACCTTCGGCCTGTGGACGGTCGGCTGGCAGGGCCGGGACCCGTTCGGGGACGCCACCCGCCCGGCGCTCGACCCCGTCGAGTCCGTCACCCGGCTCGCCGAACTCGGCGCGTACGGCGTGACCTTCCACGACGACGACCTCATCCCCTTCGGCGCGTCGGAGACCGAGCGCGAGTCGCACATCAAGCGCTTCCGGCAGGCCCTGGACGCCACCGGCATGACCGTGCCGATGGCCACCACCAATCTCTTCACCCATCCGGTCTTCAAGGACGGCGCCTTTACCGCCAACGACCGGGATGTGCGCCGCTACGCCCTCCGCAAGACCATGCGCAACATCGACCTCGCGGCCGAGCTGGGCGCGAAGACCTATGTGGCCTGGGGCGGCCGCGAGGGCGCCGAGTCCGGCGGCGCCAAGGACGTGCGCGCCGCGCTCGACCGGATGAAGGAGGCGTTCGACCTGCTCGGCGTGTACGTCACCGAGCAGGGCTACGATCTGCGCTTCGCCATCGAGCCCAAGCCCAACGAGCCGCGCGGCGACATCCTGCTGCCCACCGTCGGCCACGCCCTCGCCTTCATCGAGCGGCTGGAGCGGCCGGAGCTGTACGGGGTGAACCCCGAGGTCGGCCACGAGCAGATGGCCGGGCTGAACTTCCCGCACGGCATCGCGCAGGCGCTGTGGGCGGGCAAGCTCTTCCACATCGACCTCAACGGCCAGTCGGGCATCAAGTACGACCAGGACCTGCGGTTCGGGGCGGGCGATCTGCGGGCCGCGTTCTGGCTCGTCGACCTGCTGGAGACGGGCGGCTACGAGGGCCCGCGCCACTTCGACTTCAAGCCGCCGCGCACCGAGGACATGGCGGGCGTCTGGGCGTCGGCCGCGGGCTGCATGCGCAACTACCTCATCCTCAAGGAGCGGGCGGCGGCCTTCCGCGCCGACCCGGAGGTCCAGGAGGCGCTGCGCGTCTCGCGCCTGGACGAGCTGGCCCGGCCCACTCTGGACGAGGGCGAGACCCCGGCCGCGCTGCTCGCCGACCGCACCGCCTTCGAGGAGTTCGACGCCGAGGCCGCCGCCGGGCGCGGTATGGCCTTCGAGCGCTTGGACCAGCTCGCCATGGACCATCTGCTGGCCGCACGCGGCTGACCGCTGGCCGCGACAGCGACCGGCCGCCGGTCCCGCCCCCCGACGGGACCGGCGGCCGGTCGCTCACCGGACCCGCCGGATCAGGACGGCTGCCAGCCCGCGAGCCAGTCCGCGATCTCGTAGTCGGCGGCCTGCGCGTCGGTCAGCTGCGGGCGGTCGCCGCTCGCCGCCCCCGAACCGGAGCCCGTGTTCTTGTACTCCGCGAAGCGGTCGTCCTTCCAGGAGAAGCCGCTCATGTCGGTCCACGGCGTAGTTTTGACCGCTACCGACAGGTTTGTGTTGCGGACGACCGTCTGCGGATCGAGGCTCGCGTCCCCGCCCGCGTGCCAGGGGCGGCCGAGGTAGAAGGACCGGCTGGTGACGTCCCCGCTGACGGTGCTGTTGATGAACAGGAAGCCCTTCTTGCCCGCCGCGGTCGAGGGCGCCGCGACATAGCCAGCGGAGCTGCCGTCGTAGCGCTTGACGAGCTTTATCGTCGACTTGTTGATGACGGCCGAGGCGCGGCCGAAGACGAAGTCGACATTGCCCTGGATCACCGAGTTGTTGACGTACACCCGGCCGGTCTTGTCCTTGCTCGCGGAGTCGAGCAGCAGGGTGTCCTGGTCGCCGACCGCGCCGATGTCGTCCAGCACGATCTGATCACCCGCGGTGCGCAGCGCGACCGCCTGCTTGTCGGTGATGCTCGTGTTCGCCTCGTTGAAGTCGTTCACGAACTGCACGTGGCGCGCCTGGAAGTCGTCCGCCTCGACGGCGACGGTCGCGCTGCCGCCGGTGCCGTAGGTCCCGCCGCCGGGCTTGGGGGTGCCGGAGGCGTTGTTGTAGACGATGGTCACGTCATTCTTGTTGCCGGTGCTGCCCACCAGCCGGATGTGCGGCTTGTTGGAGGGGATCTTCACGGTCTCCCGGTACGTACCGGGCTTGACGGAGATGGTGACCGCGGAGGCGTTGTTCGCCGGGACCGCGTTGACGGCCGCCTGGACGGTCGTGTACTGACCGCTGCCGTCCTTGGCGACGACGAGGTTCGCCGCCGCGGCGGAACCGGCCGCGTGGGCCCGGCCGCTGTCGCCGAGCCATCCGGTGGCCGGAGCGGCGATCAGCGCGGCGCCGGTGGCGAGGGCCAGGGGGCCGAGGAGCGGACCGGTGCGGCGGCGCCGGGAGCGCGGACGCGTTGGGGGCATGGGGAGGTCTCCGTCTCATGGAGGCGTGGGGGGTGTTCTGACGTCCTACGGTTGCCACGCCCCCGCGAAAGGTTGCCGCCCCGCCGCCGGTGCCACCGGGCACTGGGCGTCCGGCACCTGGCGCGTGGTACCGGACGCCTCATGCCGCGCCCGGTGCCGCGTCCGCCTGGTGCCGCGTCAGTCCGCGGCGAGCATCGCCAGGGCGGCCTCCGGGTCCTGGGCCGATGGCCCGGCGGGCCACCAACGGCCCCGGTCCTTGCGGTACGGCCACCAGCGGCCGTCGCGCCCGTAGCGCACCTGGGTGTCGGCGCCCACCGCCGTCCAGCGGTTGCCCGTCGCGCGCAGCCGGGGCGCCCGCTCGCCTACCTCCCAGGCGGCGGTGAGCTGGGCGCGGGCGCGCGCCAGGGCCCCGGCGTCCGGCGTCCACTCCTCCTCCAGCACGGCGAGCGCGGCGGCCCCGCCGTGCTCCCAGGCCCGTACGGCGCGGGCCAGATCCACCCGGTCGTGCCCGCAGCCCGCCGCGAGCCGGGCGGCGACCCCGGCCGGGGGACCGGCGGCGGTCAGCCGCACCGTGTCCTGCCACTCCGTCAGCGCGGCCGGAACCGGGGACGCGGCATGGCCCGGAGCCAGCGCCTCGGCCAGCAGCCGCTGGGCGCGTACGGCGGCGTCCGCCGCCAGGAACTCCAGCGCCGCCACCTCCAGCCCGGGCGCCGGGTCCGTACCACCGGCGAGCGCCGGGGGCCGACCGGGCGCGGCGACGGCAGGAGGGGGCGCGGGCAGCGCGGCCGGACCCGGCGCGGCGAACACCGCCCGGGCCGGTACGCCCTCCGCGACCGGTGCGCCCTCCGCGGCCGTTTCCCCCACCGCTGTGCCGTGCCGGGCGGCGTGCGCCACGCTGCGCACCTGGAGTTCGTCCAGCAGCTCCCGCTCCCCGCGTCCGCGCATCAGCAGCAGCAGATACGGGTCCTCGTCCAGCAGCCGGGCGACCTGGTAGCAGAGCGCGGCGGTGTGCGGGCAGTGGTCCCACGCCTCGCACGCGCACTCCGGCTCCAGATCGCCTATCCCCGGCAGCAGATCGACGCCCACGGCGGCCGCGTCCTCGACGAGCTGCGGCGGCATGTCGCGGTCGAGCAGCGCGGCGATATGCCCCGAGCGCTCCGCGACCACCCCCAGCAGCCGGTCCCACTCGCCCTCGTCCAGCTCCCGCAGCAGCACGTCGGAGCGGTACGGGGTGCGGTCCTGGTCCCGTACCACCGCGGTGATCCGCCCCGGCCGTACGCACACCGCGCCGACCGCGCCCTCGCGTGCGTGCTTGCGGCCGCGCTTGAGCTGCCCGTTGTCCAGCGCGGTGTCCTCCAGCGCCTTCAGCCAGGCCCGGCCCCACCAGGTGCGGGCGAAGCCGCGGCCCTGGGCGGGCGGCAGGGCGGCGAGGGTGCGCTCGGGCCGCGCGGAGGGCGCGTCCTCGGCGTACCCGCTCTCACCGGCCTCCTCGGCGTTTCCGGTACGGCTCATCGCTCGGTCCCCCTCAGCTCCACCAGCTCCGCGAGCTGGGCGTCGGACAGTTCGGTCAGCGCGCCCTCGCCGGAGCCCAGCACCGCGTCGGCCAGCTCCCGTTTGCGTTCCAGCATCGCGGCGATCCGGTCCTCCACGGTGCCCTCTGCGACGAGGCGGTGGACCTGCACCGGCTGGGTCTGGCCGATGCGGTACGCGCGGTCGGTCGCCTGGGCCTCGACGGCCGGGTTCCACCAGCGGTCGTAATGCACGACATGACCGGCCCGGGTGAGGTTCAGCCCGGTGCCCGCCGCCTTCAGCGACAGCAGGAACACCGGCGCCTCGCCGTCCTGGAAGCGCCGCACCATCTCCTCGCGGCGCGCCACCGGCGTACCGCCGTGGAGCAGCTGGACCGGTACTCCACGCGCGGTCAAGTGGCCCTCCAGGATGCGGGCCATCTGTACGTACTGGGTGAAGACGAGGACGCTCGCGTCCTCGGCGAGGATGGTGTCGAGCAGCTCGTCGAGCAGCTCCAGCTTCCCGGACCGCCCGACGATGGTGGGCCGGTCCTCCTTCAGGTACTGCGCCGGATGGTTGCAGATCTGCTTCAGCCCGGTCAGCAGCTTGACGATGAGCCCACGCCGTTCGAGCCCGCCGGTGACCGAGATCTCCGCGAGGATCTCCCGCACCACCGCCTCGTACAGCCCGGCCTGCTCCTTGGTGAGCGTGACGGCCCGGTCCGTCTCGGTCTTGGGGGGAAGTTCGGGCGCGATACCCGGGTCGGACTTGCGGCGCCGCAACAGGAAGGGGCGGACCAGCTTCGCCAGCCGCGCCGCGGCGTCCGGGTCGCTTCCGCTCTCCACCGCCTGGGCGTAGCGCCTGCGGAACGCGTCATGGGTGCCCAGCACACCGGGCGTGGTCCAGTCAAGGATCGCCCACAGCTCGGAGAGGTTGTTCTCGATGGGGGTGCCGGAGAGTGCGACGCGGGTCTTGCCCCCGATGGTGCGCAAGCGCTTGGCGGTCGCCGAGAACGGGTTCTTGACGTGCTGCGCCTCGTCGGCGACCACCATGCCCCAGGAGCCCGCCTCGGCCAGCCGGTCCGCGTCGAGCCGCATCGTGCCGTACGTGGTCAGGACGAACTCCCCGTCCGCGAGGCCGTCCAGGCTGCGCGACGTGCCGTGGTAGCGGCGCACCGGCGTGCCCGGCGCGAACCGTTCGATCTCGCGCCGCCAGTTGCCCATCAGCGACGTGGGGCAGACCACCAGGGTCGGCCCGGCGGCCCCGGGGACGTCCTGCCGGTGCAGATGCAGCGCGATCAGGGTGATGGTCTTGCCGAGCCCCATGTCGTCGGCGAGACAGCCGCCGAGGCCGAGCGAGGTCATCCGGACCAGCCAGTCCAGACCGCGCAGCTGGTAGTCGCGCAGGGTGGCGTCGAGGGCCGGGGGCTGGGCGACCGGCGGCCCGCCGTCGTCCTCCCCGGGCCGCGCGAGACGGTCGCGCAGCGCGGCCAGCCAGCCGGTGGCCCGCACCTCGACATCGGTGCCGTCGGCCTCCGTACGGCCGGTGAGGACGGCGCTGAGCGCGTCGACGGGGGCGAGCTTACGGTCCTGACGTTCGCGGGCGCGCCGCACCGACTCGGGGTCCAGGACCACCCACTGGTCGCGCAGCCGCACCACCGGGCGGCCCGCCTCGGCGAGCCGGTCCAGCTCCTCCCGGGTCAGCTCCTGGTCGCCGACGGCGAACCGCCAGCTGAAGCGGAGCAGCGCGTCGGCGGAGAGGAAGGAGGGCATCCGGGGCCCCTGGCTCTGTTCTGCACCGTCCGCCGCGTCATGGGCGTCGGGGCCGTCCGGGTCGTCCGGGCCGACGACGGCGCGGGCGGTGAGCCCGCGCACCAGCTCCTTGGGCCAGTGCACCTTCACCCCGGCGGCGTCCAGCGCCCCGGTCGCCGGGCCCAGCAGCTCGGTGACCTCCTCGTCGGCGAGATCGACGGCCTCGGGCACGGCGGCGGACAGCAGCGGGGTGAGCGGCGCCCAGGCGCGGGCCGCGCGCCGCAGGGTGAGCAGGGCGTCCATCCGGGCCCGGGGGCCGAGCGCCGCACCGGCGGGCGCGCTGCCCGCCCACACCTCGGCGGCGTCCGCGACCAGGGACGGGTCGGTGAGGCTGTGCAGTTGGAGGACGGCCCGGAAGCGGGGACCTGCGGCGCTGCCGTGGAGCAGTTCGATACGGAGCGACAGCCGTACGCCCGCGTCGTGCCCGGCGGCGACGTCGGCCGCCCAGGCGCGCTGTTCGGGCAGCCGCCGCGGGGCGGCAGCGGCGAAGGCAGGGCCGCCCGCGGCCATGGACGCGGCGGGCGAGCGCGGCAGCCCGTCCGCGACCGCGTCGAGGAAGGCGCGCATCCGCCGCTCGGGGTCGGGCAGCAGCAGGGGGTCGGTGCCGGGCAGTGCCACGGCGTGGGCGGCGGGCGGCATGGCGGCGGCCAGCTCACGCACCCTCTCCAGGTCGTCGGCGTCGAGCGGGCCGACCCGCCAGGCGTCGTGGTCGGTGGCGGTGAGCCCGGGCAGCAGTCGGCCGCGGGCGGCGAGTTGCAGGGCGAGGACGGCGGCGGCGCCCCAGAAGGCCGTCGCGGGGTCGGTGCGCTCTCCGTTCG
Source organism: Streptomyces sp. NPDC005962 (assembly GCF_040629205.1). NCBI lineage: Bacteria > Bacillati > Actinomycetota > Actinomycetes > Kitasatosporales > Streptomycetaceae > Streptomyces > Streptomyces sp. NPDC005962. The sequence continues at coordinate 47,264 of NZ_JBEXVE010000007.1, forward strand.
GCCGCTCTCCGCCCGGTTGCTCTCCGCCCGGGTGTGCGGCGGCCGGCTGTGCGGCGGCCCGTGCCCGGGCCCGGGTGAGCACGGGCAGCGCCTCGGACAGGGGCAGCACCCGCGCGCGTACGGTGCGGGTGCGGACATCGGTGCCGTCGGGGACGACGACCGTCAGTTCCTCGGTGGAGCCGGACGGCCCGGCGGGCGGCGGGCCGTCCGGCCGCCAGAAGGCGACGCGCCCGGCGCGCGAGGGGTCGCCCGGCAGGAAGACGGCGGTGGAGCGGCAGAGTTCGGCGATCTCGGAGGGGCTGGTCGCGGAGGGTCGGATCACAGCGCTGACGCATTCCTCAAATTTGACTACCGGAGTGGGCGGCCGAGGGTACAACACGGCGGGGCGGATGTGGAACCGGCGGCCGCCGGTGTCCGTTGTGAGGAGTGAATACGGCTATGGGCCGGGTTAAGGAGGCTGGTGCGATGTCCACGCGCGCGAAGGTCGCCGCCGGAGGGGTGGCGGCCGGTGTGATCCTGCTGTGGCTGCTGCCCTTCTGGGCCGCGCTGCTGGTGATGGCCGGCGTGCCGGTCGCCGCCTATCTGCTGCTGGACCCGTCGCAGCGGCGCAGGCTGCGCGGGGCCTCCCGCAAGCAGCTGCGGCGCTGACCCCGGCGGTCCGGGCCCCGGCGGTCCGGCCCGGCGTCCGGGGCCGGGTGCGGGACTGGCGCCTGGGGTCGGGTTCGGGAGTGGGCTCCGGCCGGGTTGGGGAGCGGGGGCGACACGCGCCTGGGAGTGACCGCGCGATACCGATCGCGGATCGTCCCGGCACCCCCACCCCGGCCGGTCTCCGGGCCGTCAGGTCGCCCGGGAGGCTGTCCGCAGACGGCCCGGCCCACGGATTGCCCCCGCGCTCAGTGCGGTCGTACGGCCAGCTCGTCCAGCGCCGTCAGCAGCCCCGGCAGTTCCGGGCCGCGGCCGACCGGAAGCACCTCGCCGGGTGCGTCGTCCAGTAGCACGAACGCGATGTCATCGGTCCGCGCCACCATGCTCCAGCCCGGTCCGTCCGCCCGCAGCGTCCGCGCGTCACCCGCGGCGAACGCGGAGCGGATTCGGCCCAGCGGCGGGGGCGTGTCCAGGTAGCCGCGCGCCTCCTCCAGAACGCGCCGCACGCCCCCGTGCGGCTTCTCGCCCGCGGCTACGAACGTCACGTCGCTGTCCACCTGTTCGCGCCAGACCGCCCACTGCAGCGCGATCTCGTCCGCGCCCAGCCGCCGCTGCGGCGGGCCCCACTGCCCGGAGTCCGGGGGTGCGAGCGGCGGCCGGGCCGTGCCCTCGGGCTGGGCGTCGGGCGCGGGGTCGTGTGGTGCCGGTACGCCGGGAGCGGCCACCGCGACCGCGAGCGGCCAGCCGGGCAGGGAGGCGAGCACGGTCCGGTCGTCGAGCGACAGCTCGTACTCCATGCCGCAGTCCCAGGTCGCGATGGCGATCGCGACGAGCGACACATCGTCGGTGACCACCGTCCAGCGGGCGCCCTTGCCGTCCTGCCCCAGCACCAGGCCGTAGCCCGGCTCGTACGGCTCCAGCCCGAGCGCGGCGCACACCTCGGGGTAGTCGTCGCCGAGCACGCTCGGGAACTGTGCGGGCGTCAACAGCACGGCGGTCAGCACATACAGCGCGTCCTCGCCCGACTCCTCCGTGGCGGACACGGCAGCCTCCTCTTGCGGTTCTCGTCCGGCGCACCCTAACCAGCCGGTGGTCATGGCGTCGAGAGTCCTGCCGTGGTCGCGCGTCAGCCCTCGCCCGCGTCTCGCAGCGAGTCCAGGGTGCGCCGCAGCCAGGACAGTTCGGCCTGACTGGTGGCGCGCGCGATGGTGAGGACGCCCCGCCGGAACGGGTCTTCCACCTCTTCGGCGCGCAGCGGCCGGTCGCCCTCGTAGAAGAAGCTGGAGGGGCGGCGCAGAAAGGCCAGGCGGCGTTCGAGGACGGCCGCCTGCCCCGACGGGTCGTCCAGATGCCGCAGAAACGACAGCAGGGTGAACCACCGGTTCTCGTCAGTGATCTCGCCCTCGGCCGGATTCGCGAGACGGCGGCGCAGCTCGGCGTGCCCCTCGGCCGTCAGGGTCAGGACGTGCCGGGGCGCGGCCCCCGCGCCCGGCCGGGTCTCGCGGGCCAGCAGCCCCGCCTTCTCCAGGCGCTTGATCGCCGGGTAGAGCGTGCTCTCGGCCACCGGTTTGACGTGCCCGGTCAGCGCGGTGATGCGCTTGCGCAGCTCGTATCCGTGCAGCGGCGCGTCATGGAGAAAACCGAGGATGGCGAGTTCGAGCATGCCCCGCATTGTGGCGCACTCCGTGGTACCTCGGGTACGTAATACATCGGTGGCGATGCATTGTGCGCGAAGAGCGCCCCCGGGGCGGTCGCCATCGTGCTGTCGGTACGCCGTCCCGACCTGGTCTCCCGTCTGGTGCTCACCGAGGCGAACCTCGATCCGGCGCCGCCGTGCACTGCGGGCAGCAGCGCGATCAGCGCGTACACGGAGGACGCGTTCGTGCGCGGGCTGGTGCGCGGTACGGAGCCGACCATGCGCCGGATGGTGCTCGGCCTGGACATCCCGCGCACCTACCTCGTCGGCGGGCAGGGCGCGGCCTCACCGGCCGCGATGAGCTGGTGGCCGCCGGAGTGGCGGTGACGGCGGTTCCCGGCGCGGGGCACAACTTGATGTTCGACGATCCGTCGGCGTTCGCGGCGGCGATAGCGGCTCCGGGCCATGGGCAGGACCGGGCGGCCCAGTCCTGAGGACCGCTCAGTCCCGACGGACCGCGAGGGCCAGGAAGCGGGTGTCCTCGTCCGTGTACGCGTCCAGCCGCCAGCCACAACGGGCCAGCAGCGGACGCAGGTTGGGCTCGGCCCGCAGGTCCTCGGGGGTGAGCTCCCGGCCGTGGCGGGCGGCGAGCGCGGCGCGGCCCACCGGGTGGAACAGCGCGAACGACCCGCCGGGGCGCACCACCCGGGCCAGCTCGCGCAAGGCGTCCGCGGGGTCGGTGAGGTGCGAGATCAGCCCGGCGGCGAAGACCGCGTCGAGACAGCCGTCGCGCAGCGGCAGCCGGGCGACGTCCGCGAGGGCGAGTGCCCCGTCCCGGTCCCGACCGGCGCGTACGGCCGCCTCCAGCATCGCGGGCGTGAGGTCGAAGCCCAGGACGGTACCTCCGGGGCCGACCGCGGCACGCAGCGCGGGCAGGGCGCGGCCCGTGCCGCAGCCCGCGTCGAGCACCGCGTCGCCGGTGCGCGGGCCCAGCTCGGCGACGGCTGCGGCATAGGCCGGGCCGTCGTCGGGGAAGCGGCTGTCCCAGTCGGCCGCCCGGGGAGTGAAGAAGTCCCTCACGTCGGCCGCGCTGTCTCCGTGGGCGCGCTGATGGCGCATGACGGGCTCCTCGGTTCGCAGTCTCAAGAGCACATAGTTCGCAGTCTTAAGAACAGATTCGGGCATCGATCGGTCGTTCGGGAATCTGTCTCTGTCAAATTCCAGCAGGTTCGTAATGCGCCCCCCAATGCGCCCCCTTGCGGTCTAGCGTCCCTGGCCCACGAGGGACCCCGAGCGCGCCGCCCGCTCGCGGCGCGTGCCGACCGAGGGAGACCGTCATGATCAAGCGTCGCGCAGCCGCCGTCCGCTCTGCGATCGGTCTCGACCGGAGTCTGATCGATCCGGGCCTCCTCGACCGGATGCTGGACGATGGACCGGCCCGCGCCGCCGGTGTCCGCCATGCCGTGCTGCTCTCGCAGGACGGCACCACCCTGAGCGCGTCCCGTGGACTCTCCCGCCGGGACGCCAGACACCTGGCCGAGGTCGCCTCCGGCTTCCACGGCCTGGCCAGAAGCGCGGTGCGCCGTGGGCGGCCCGCCCCGGTGCGCCGGACGATGGTCGAGACCGAGAGCGGCACCCTCTTCGTCGCGGCGGCGGGAGCCGGTGCCTGCCTGGCCGTACTGAGCGCCGTGGGCGCCGACCCGGCCATGGCCGCCGCCGAGACGACCCGGCTCGTGGAGCGGGTCGGCGAGCATCTGCGCGCCCTCGGCCGACCACGCGGGTGATCGAGCGGGACGTCGGAGAGGCAGACTTGGTAAAGGCCGTGATGCGACCGTGAGCGATCGATTTCGGCCGAATCGGCTCACGCGGTCCACTCGGGTAACTCTTCGGCTAGTCGGCGATACCGGCCAGGGCGATGACCTTTTCGATATGGACCCGTACCAGCAGCTCGCCGGGGACGCCGTTGCGTGCCCCGAATTGTTCGGCGAGGTCATCGCCCACGTAGCGGGCGGCGATCCGGGTGGCCCACTCACGTACCTCCCCCAGGTCATCGCTGAGTTCGGCCCGGCCCCGCACCGTGACGAAGGAGAACGGGGGCCGGTCGTCGTCCACGCAGAGGCTGACCCGGGGGTCCCGGGCCAGGTTGCGTCCCTTGACCGTGTCCTGCCCGGTGTTGAGGACCAGGTCGTCCCCGTCGAGCAGGAACCAGATGGGCGCGAGATGCGGGCTTCCATCAGCTCGTACGGTCGCCAGTTTGCCGGTGCGGGTGCCCTCGGAGAGGAACTTCTGCCACTGATCCCTCGACATGTTCTGTGCCATGTCCCCATCTTGCGTCAAGCAGCGCAGAACGGCCGGAGAGACGGGTAGGGCGGGTTGCCCAGACGGCGGCAGTGAGAAAGGCTGGCACGCAGCTGAAGGGGAATCGGGGAGGAACGCCAATGGCACTCAGCAAGGGGCTCGACTGGTTACTGGACGACCTGACCCAGCGGATCGCGCAGGTGCGACATGTGCTGGTGCTGTCGAACGACGGGCTGGTGACGGGGGCGAGCGCGACGCTCGAACGTCAGGACGCCGAGCACCTGGCGGCGGTCGCCTCCGGGCTGCACAGCCTCGCCAAGGGGTCCGGCAACCACTTCAGGACGGGCCGGGTGCGGCAGACCATGGTCGAGTTCGAGGAGGGGGTCCTCTTCGTGACGGCCGCGGGTGACGGCAGCTGTCTCTGCGTCCTCAGCGGCCCGGACGCCGATGTCGGGCAGGTCGCCTACGAGATGACGCTGCTGGTGAACCGGGTGGGGGAGCACCTGGGAGTCGAGGCCAGGCAGGAGAGCGGCGCCCCGAGCTGACGGCGGGGAGACCGGGACGTCGGGACCGGGACGGGGGACCGGGTGTCGGAGGACCGAGAAGTTATCCACAGGAGGTTTTCCACAGGCCTGACGGAGCGTCGTGCCACACCGCTATCGTCGTCACTGTCAGTGATTGATGGATCGCGGGGGAGGACTCGTCATGGCAGTGGTACATGTGGAGCAGGAGGCGCGGCCGACGCAGGACGCGCGGGAGCGCCGGAAGCCGTCGGGCCCGGCGGGACCCGGGCAGCCGACGGGCGTCGCGTTCCGCACCGCGGCCCGGATGCTGGGTCTCATGCCGCGCGAGTTCGAGCTGGCCGAGCAGCTGGGGGAGGTGCATACCATCGCCACCCCCACCGGGCGGCGGGTGGCGCGGGAGGAGCTGGCGCGGCTGACGGGCGCCGAGGGATTCCCGGAGGTGCTGCGCGCCCGGCTGCGGGTGGTCGGCACGGCGGAGGGGGCCGAGCTGCTGGGCATCAGCCCGGGGCGGTTCACCCGCCTGGCGCGCGGTGGCTTCTTCGCCCCGGCCCGGTTCTATGTCAACCGGTATCGGCTCGTGGTGTGGCTCTATCTGGCCACCGATCTGGAGGAGTTCGCCGTCCGTGAGCCAGGCCTGCTGACCGGCCGCACCCCACCGGGGCTGAGCGCGTCGCTGGCCGCCGGAGAAGACGCGAGGGCCGAGAGGTGGCGGACCCGGCGGGTCGAACAGCTGCTCTCCCGGACCCGGGACCCCTGGAAGCGCGCCGGGGTGCTGGCCGCGGTGCTGGGCCCCGACGAACTGGCGGTGGCCGTCGGCGATCCGCACGACCGGGATCACGTGCGGGAGCTTCGCCCCGCGCTCGTCCCGGTGCGCCCCGCCGCGGCATCGGCGCGCAAGGTGATCGACAGGGTGCAGACGGCGAGGGGTTCCCAGGAGATCCTGCGGTATCGCGTGGCGCTCGCCGACGCCGTGCGGGCGGCGCGCCGGGTCCGCCCCGCACCGCGGCCGGACGCCGCGGTGGCACCGCTCCCCGCCTGCCGCACCCGGCCCCCGGGCCGGTCCGCGGGGCGGCCGCGCGGCCTGTGGCGCAGGCTGGTCGGCAAGCGCTGACCCCACGGCTGGTGCGCCGCCCGGAGGCTCGGCCGTGGGTCAGTGGCCCTCAGCGGCTTCCGGCGCCGGAGTCAGCGGGCGGAAGAGCCCTTCCTGGACGACGGACACCAGCAGGCGGCCCGCGCGGTCGTAGATCCGGCCGCGTGCCAGGCCGCGGCCGCCGGTCGCCACGGGCGACTCCTGGTCGTAGAGGAACCACTCATCGGTACGGAAGGGCCGGTGGAACCACATGGCGTGGTCCAGCGAGGCCATGTCGAAGCCCCGCGGACCCCACAGCGGTTCGACGGGTACCCGCACCGCGTCCAGCAGCATCATGTCGCTCGCGTAGGTGAGCGCGCAGGTGTGCACGAGCGGGTCGTCCCCGAGCGGTCCGACCGCGCGCATCCACACCGCGCTGCGCGGTTCCGCTTCCCTCAGTTCCTTATCGGTCCACCGCAGCCGCTCGACGTACCGGATATCGAAGGGCTGGCGGCGCTCCATCCGCGCGAGCGACTCGGGCAGGGCCCCCAAGTGCTCGCGGATCTCATCGGAGAGCTTCGGCAGGCTCTCCGGCTCAGGTACCTCGGGCATCGGCAGCTGCTGTTCGATGCCCGGCTCCGGACGGTGGAAGGAGGCTGTCAGATTGAAGATCGTCCGACCCTGCTGGACGGCGACGACCCGGCGGGTGGTGAAGGAGCGTCCGTCCCGGATGCGCTCCACCTGGTACACGATGGGCACACCCGGGCGGCCCGGGCGCAGGAAGTACGCGTGCAGCGAGTGCACCGGGCGGTCCCCGTCGGTGGTGCGCCCGGCGGCCACCAGCGCCTGCCCCGCCACCTGCCCGCCGAACACCCTCTGCAGCGATTCGTCGGGGCTCAGCCCACGGAAGATGTCCACCTCGATCCGCTCCAGGTCGAGCAGATCGACCAGGCGTTCGGCGGGGTTGGTCATCGGGGGTGCTCCTTCGCTGCGGTGGTTCGGGAACCTGACGGCGGCCTGGACGCTACAGCTGGCCCACGTCGGTGACCCGGACCACGGCCCGGCCCTCCTCGTCGGAGGCGGCCAGGTCGACCTCGGCCGAAATGCCCCAGTCGTGGTCGCCGTTCGGATCGTCGAAGGTCTGCCGCACCCGCCACAGCCCGTGCTCGGGCTGCTCCTCGATCCGCAGCAGCTTCGGGCCGCGGGCCTGCGGACCGGTGCCCAGCTCGTCGTACTCCTCGAAGTACGCGTCCAGCGCGTCCGCCCAGGCGTCCTCGTTCCAGCCGGACTCGGCGTCCATCTCGCCCAGCTCCGCCACCTTGTCGAGCGCGGCCAGCTCGACCCGGCGGAACATCGCGTTGCGCACCAGCACGCGGAAGGCGCGGGCGTTCGCGGTGACCGGCCGGACCTGGTCGGCACGCTCCTGCGCCTGCTCCGCGGACTCCACCTCCGGATTGGCGAGCTGTTCCCACTCGTCCAGGAGGCTGGAGTCGACCTGCCGCACCATCTCGCCGAGCCAGGCGATGATGTCCTCGAAGTCGTCCGACTTCAGGTCGTCCGGCACGGTGTGGTCCAGCGCCTTGTAGGCACTGGCCAGGTAGCGCAGCACGATGCCCTCGGTCCGTGCCAGGTCGTAGAGCGACGTGAACTCGGTGAAGGTCATCGCCCGCTCGTACATGTCGCGGATCACCGACTTGGGCGACAGCGGGTGGTCGCCGACCCACGGGTGGCTCTTGCGGTACAGCCCGTAGGCGTGGAAGAGCAGCTCTTCCAGCGGCTTGGGGTAGGTGATGTCCTGGAGCCGCTCCATGCGGTCCTCGTACTCGACCCCGTCCGCCTTCATCGCGGCGACCGCCTCGCCCCGCGCCTTGTTCTGCTGGGCCGCCAGGATCTGCCGCGGATCGTCGAGCGTCGATTCCACCACCGAGACCATGTCCAGGGCGTAGGAGGGGGATTCGGGGTCCAGCAGTTCGAACGCGGCGAGCGCGAACGTGGACAGCGGCTGGTTGAGCGCGAAGTCCTGCTGCAGGTCCACCGTCAGCCGGATGTGCCGCCCCTCCGCGTCGGGAGTCTCCAGCTGCTCGACGATCCCGCCGTCCAGCAGCGAGCGGTAGATCGCGATCGTCCGGCGGATGTGCCGCAGCTGGTTCTTGCGCGGTTCGTGGTTGTCCTCGAGGAGGAGGCGCATCGCGCGGAACGCGTTGCCGGGCCGCGCGATGACCGACAGCAGCATCGTGTGGGTGACCCGGAACCGGGAGGTCAGCGGCTCGGGGTCGGACGCGATCAGCTTCTCGAAGGTGTTCTGGCCCCAGTTGACGAAGCCCTCCGGGGCCTTCTTGCGGACCACCTTGCGGCGCTTCTTGGGATCGTCCCCCGCCTTCGCGAGCGCCTTCTCGTTCTCGACGACATGCTCGGGTGCCTGCGCCACCACGAACCCGGCGGTGTCGAACCCGGCCCGCCCGGCCCGGCCCGCGATCTGGTGGAACTCGCGCGCCCGCAGCGTCCGCACCCGCTGCCCGTCGTACTTCGTCAGCGCGGTGAACAGCACGGTCCGGATCGGTACGTTGACGCCGACCCCGAGCGTGTCCGTACCGCAGATGACCTTCAGCAGTCCGGCCTGGGCCAGCTTCTCCACCAGCCGCCGGTACTTCGGCAGCATCCCCGCGTGATGCACCCCGATACCGTGCCGGACATAACGGGACAAGTTCCGGCCGAACTTGGTGGTGAAGCGGAAATTGCCGATCAGGGAGGCGATCTCGTCCTTCTCCGCGCGCGTGCACATGTTGATGCTCATCAGCGCCTGCGCCCGTTCGACCGCCGTGGCCTGGGTGAAGTGGACGATGTAGACGGGGGCTTGCCGGGTCTCCAGCAGCTCCGTGAGCGTCTCGGTGAGCGGCGTCGTGCGGTATTCGTAGCTCAGCGGCACCGGCCGGGTCGCCGACCGCACGACCGTGGTGGACCGCCCGGTGCGCCGGTTCAGATCCTCCTCGAACCGCTTCACATCGCCGAGCGTCGCCGACATCAGGACGAACTGCGCCTGCGGCAGCTCCAGCAGCGGGATCTGCCACGCCCAGCCCCGGTCCGGCTCCGCATAGAAGTGGAACTCGTCCATCACCACCTGGCCGATATCGGCGTTCTTGCCGTCCCGCAGCGCGATGGACGCCAGTACCTCGGCCGTACAGCAGATGATGGGCGCGTCCGAGTTGACCGAGGCGTCCCCGGTGAGCATTCCGACGTTCTCGGTGCCGAACATCTTGCACAGCTCGAAGAATTTCTCCGAGACCAGGGCCTTGATCGGCGCGGTGTAGAAGGTGACCTCGTCCCGGGCCAGCGCGGCGAAGTGGGCGCCCGCGGCCACCAGGCTCTTTCCCGATCCGGTGGGCGTCGACAGAATGACGTTCGCCCCGGACACCACTTCGATCAGCGCTTCCTCCTGGGCGGGATAGAGCGAGATGCCCCGCTCCTCGACCCAGGTCGAGAACCTCTCGAAAAGAGTGTCGGGGTCGGCTTCGCTCGGCAGCTGATCGATAAGAGTCACAGACCCATACTGCCTGGTTTCCCCGGCGGGACGGGAACCGGCTGTGCGGACGAAGATCGTCCGTCGCTAGGGTGTGGTGAGCTGATGCAACCAACTCCCGCACCGAAGCGGGCAAGAACAGGGGCGGGGTACGACCATGATGGGACCGGCGCATTCGCTGTCCGGAGCGGCTGCCTGGCTGGGGGTGGGCGCCGCCGCAGCCGCGGCCGGCCACGAGATGCCCTGGCCGGTGCTTGCCGTAGGCGCGCTGATCTGCGCCGGAGCGGCACTCGCCCCCGACCTCGACCACAAGGCGGCGACGATATCCCGCGCCTTCGGGCCGGTCTCCCGGGTGCTGTGCGAAGTGATCGACAAGCTGTCCTACGCGGTCTACAAGTCGACCCGGAAGCCGGGCGACCCCCGTCGCTCGGGCGGCCACCGCACCCTGACCCACACCTGGGTCTGGGCCGTCCTCATAGGCGCCGGATCGTCGGCGCTCGCCCTGGTCGGCGGCCGCTGGGCGGTGCTCGGCATCCTCTTCGTCCATATGGTGCTGGCGGTCGAGGGGCTGTTGTGGCGGGCGGCGCGGGTCTCCAGCGACGTCCTGGTGTGGCTGCTCGGCGCCACCAGCGCCTGGATACTCGCCGACATCCTGAACAAGCCGGGCAACGGCGCGGACTGGCTGTTCACCGCGCCCGGCCAGGAATACCTGTGGCTGGGTCTGCCGATCATCCTCGGCGCCCTCGTTCACGACATCGGCGACGCGCTCACCGTCTCCGGCTGCCCGATCCTGTGGCCCATACCGATCGGCCGCAAGCGCTGGTACGCGCTCGGTCCGCCGGAGGCCATGCGCTTCCGGGCGGGCAGCTGGGTCGAGCTGAAGGTGCTCATGCCCGTCTTCATGGTGCTCGGCGGTCTCGGCGGGCTGGGCGCCCTCGGCTTCATCTGAGCCCCTTCACCCCTTCATCTGGGCTCCTTCGGCTGAGCCCCCGGCCCACAGCGGTCCCGGTCCGGGCGAAGCCGGTGCCGGGACCGCCGGGGCGCGGGCGCCTCGGGGTGTCACTGGTGCCAGGAGCGCCACAGCGCCGCGTAGGCGCCGTCGGCCGCCACCAGCTCGTCGTGGCTGCCCAGCTCGCTGATCCGGCCCGCCTCGACCACGGCGATCACATCCGCGTCATGGGCGGTGTGCAGCCGGTGCGCGATGGCGACCACCGTCCGGCCCTTCAGCACCTGGCCCAGCGACCGTTCCAGGTGGCGGGCCGCCCGCGGGTCCAGCAGCGAGGTGGCCTCGTCCAGCACGAGGGTGTGCGGATCGGCGAGCACCAGCCGGGCCAGCGCGATCTGCTGCGCCTGCGCCGGGGTCAGCGCCAGCCCGCCCGAGCCGACCTCCGTCTCCAGGCCCTCCTTCAGCGCCCGCGCCCAGCCGTCCGCGTCCACCGCGGCGAGCGCCGCCCACAGCTCGGCATCCTCCGCGGCGGTCCGGGCCAGCAGCAGATTGTCGCGCAGCGAGCCCACGAACACATGGTGCTCCTGGTTGACCAGGGCGACATGGGTGCGTACCTGCTCGGCGGGCATCCGCGCCAGCTCCGCGTCGCCCAGGGTCACCCGGCCGGTCCGCGGGCCGTAGATCCCGGCCAGCAGCCGCCCGAGCGTGGACTTGCCCGCACCGGAGGGGCCCACCAGCGCCAGCCGGGTCCCCGGCGGCACCGTCATGGACACCTCGTGCAGCACATCGCTGCCCTCCCGGTAGCCGAACCGCACCTCGTCCGCCCGCATCTCACGGCCGACGGGCACCACCCCGGCATCGGCCGGGCCCGGCTCGATCTCCCGCACCCCCACCAGCCGGGCCAGAGACACCTGGGCGACCTGCAGCTCGTCGTACCAGCGCAGGATCAGACCGATCGGCTCGACCAGCATCTGCGAGAGCAGCGCCCCCGTCGTCAGCTCGCCGACCGACATCCAGCCCTTCATCACACAGACGCCGCCGATCATCAGCACCGAGCCGGTGATCAGCGTGTAGCTCACATTGATCACGGGGAAGAGCACCGAGCGCAGATAGAGCGTGTACCGCTCCCAACTGGTCCATTCTTTGATCCGCAGCTCGGACTGGGCGATGCGCCGGTCGCCCAGCCGGTGGGCCTCGATGGTCCGCCCGGCGTCCACGCTCTCGGTCAGCGACGCGGCCACCGCCGCGTACCCGGCCGCCTCCGAGCGATAGGCGCTCGGCGCCCGCTTGAAGTACCAGCGGCAGCCGATCACCAGCACCGGGAGCGCCACCAGCACCGCGAGCCCCAGCGGGGGAGCGGTCAGGGTCAGCGCGCCCAGCAGCAGACCCGTCCAGACCACACCGATGGCGAGCTGCGGAACCGCCTCGCGCATCGCGTTCGCCAGTCGGTCGATGTCGGTGGTGATCCGGGACAGCAGATCACCGGTCCCGGCCCGCTCCAGCACGCCCGGCGGCAGCCCCACCGACCGTACGAGGAAGTCCTCGCGCAGATCGGCCAGCATCTGCTCGCCCAGCACCGCACCGCGCAGCCGCACCATCCGCACGAACACGGTCTGCACCACGAGCGCCACCGCGAACAGCGCCACGGTGCGCTCGACAGGGAGATCGTCCTTGCCCTGCGACAGGTCCTCGACCACCCCGCCCAGCAGCTGGGGGCCGACCATCGAGGCGAGCACGGCGGTGGCGTTCACCGCCATCAGGACGGTGAAGGCCTTCCGGTGCCGCCGCAGCAGCTCACGTACATAGCTCCGCACGGTGGTGGCCGTGCCGACCGGCAGTGTCGTCGCCGACTCCGGTGCGGCCGGGTCGTAGACGGGTGGTGCCACGCCGATCATGCCGACTCCTCGATCTGTTCCTCGACCTTTTCCCCGATCCGTTCCAGCTCCGTGAGCCCGACGCGGCCGTCGTCCCGCTCCCGGCCGCCGTCCGGCTCCCGGGTGACCACCGCGCGATACTCCGGATCGGTGCCCAGCAGCTCGCGGTGGCTTCCCACCCCCGCGGCCACGCCGTCGTGCACGAACACCACCCGGTCGGCCTGGTCCAGCAGCAGCGGGCTGGAGGTGAACACGACCGTGGTCCGGTCCGCCCGGAGCCGTTTCAGCCCCTCCCCGATGCGTGCCTCGGTGTGCGAGTCCACGGCGGACGTCGGTTCGTCCAGCACCAGTACCTCCGGGTCGGTCACCAGCGAGCGGGCCAGTGCCAGCCGCTGCCGCTGGCCGCCCGAGAGCGAGCGGCCGCGTTCGGTGATCCGGGCGCCCATCGGGTCCCCGTCGCCCGAGTCGGCCACCGAGGCCTGCTTCAGCGCCTCCAGCACATCACCGCACTGCGCCGCCTCCAGCGCCTCCCGCGGCGGCACCGCGCCCGACCGCGGCACATCCAGCAGCTCGGTGAGCGTTCCCGACAGCAGCACCGGGTCCTTGTCCTGGACGAGCACCGCGGTACGCGCGGTGGCCAGCGCCACCTCGTCCAGCGCCACCCCGCCCAGCAGCGCCGAGGGCGTGTCGCCACCGTCCCCGGGTTCCGCACCGTCGTCGGCGGGGTGGCCGCCGAGCCGGTCCGCCATCCGCCCGGCCGCGTCCGGATCACCGCACACCACCGCGGTCAGCTGCCCGCTCGGCGCCAGCATCCCGGTGGCCGGGTCGTACAGATCACCGGTCGGCCGCTGCCCGCCGGACCCGGTGGCGGACCCGGCGTCGGCCCCGGCCTCCCGGGCGTCCTCGATCTCGGCCGAGGGGCGCCGCAGCGCCAGTACCCGGGCCGCGCGCCGCGCCGAGGGCCGGGAGAAGGAGTAGGCCATGGCGATCTCCTCCACGTGCCGCAGAGGAAACAGCAGAAACGTCACAGCGCTGTAGATGGTGACCAGCTCACCCACCGTGATCCGCCCGTTCCCGGCCAGCACCGCCCCGTACCAGACGACCCCGATCAGCAGCATTCCCGGCAGCGCGACCTGCACCGCCGCGATCAGCGACCACATGCGTGCGCTGCGCACCGCCGCCGCCCGCACTTCCTGGGAGACCCGCCGGTAGCGGCTCAGGAACAGGTCCTCGCCGCCGATCCCGCGCAGCACGCGCAGCCCGGCCACGGTGTCCGACGCCAGTTCGGTCGCCCGGCCCGCCTTCTCCCGCTGCTCATCGGCCCGGCGCGCGGCCCGTGGCAGCAGCGGCAGCACCGCCAGCGCCAGCGCCGGTACGCCGAGCGCCACCACCATGCCCAGCGCGGGCTGGTAGATCACCAGCGCCACGCACACCCCGACGGTCGTGAGGGCGGCCGCGGTGAAGCGGGACAGTGCCTCCACGAACCATCCAATTTTTTCGACGTCGCCCGTGGACACGGCGACGACTTCGCCCGCCGCCACCCGCCGGGTCAGCGCCGAACCCAGCTCGACCGTCTTACGGGCCAGCAACTGCTGCACCCGGGCCGCCGCCGTGATCCAGTTGGTGACCGCCGCCCGGTGCAGCATGGCGTCACCGAGCGCGGTGAGCACGGTGAGCCCCACCATGAGCGCCCCGGCCAGGGCGAGCCGCGAACCGGAGCGGTCCACGACCGCCTGCACGCCGAAGCCGATCGCGACGGGGAAGCACACCAGGGCGGCCATGTGCAGCAGACCCCACAGGGTGGCCTTGATCTGCCCGCCCAGCTGGTTGCGGCCCAGCCAGACGAGGAACCGGGTACCTGACCGTACGTCGGGCACACCGGGGTCGGAATACGGAAGATCGCGAATGCGCATGACGTTCCAGAGCTAGGGCGGCGGCGGGGAAGCAAAGAGACGTGAAAGGTTGGCGCTTCACGGGTGCGAATTTCAACTGGTTTTCCCACAGGGGGACGGAACGCGCCAATCCCGCGCGCGCCGGGCCCACGCCGGAGTGGGACGATGGGACACATGCGAATTTCCGGCACGATGTCCATGCGTACGGCGGCCGCGGCCGCCGCGGCCCTTGCCCTGCTCACCGCCTGCGGCGGAGGCGGGGACAGCGGTGGCGACAAGGGCGGCGGCCGGGGAAAGCAGGCGATGCGCAGCAAGGCGCCCGAGTCGGACCCCACCCGCATCCCCGAGGTGGGTAACGCCCTCCAGGGCAAAATCCCCGGAAATTCGCGGCAGGTTGTCGCGGTCTACGGCAAAGGAGTGAACTCCGCCGACGCGACCGTGGTGCTCTACACCAAGGACGGCAAGGACTGGAAGCGCACCCGTAGTTGGGCCGGTCACAACGGCAAGCGCGGCTGGACGACGGGTCATCACGAGGGGGACAAGCGCAGCCCGGTCGGTGTCTACACGCTCAGCGACGCGGGCGGAGTGCTCCCGGACCCCGGCGCCCGGTTGCCGTACAGCGAAACGTCCGCCTTCGCCGCTCCGCACTCCTGGCCCAAGTCGCACTGGACGGACTTCAACTACGTCATCGCCATCGACTACAACCGCGTCAAGGGCACCTCGCCCCTCGACCCGACCCGGCCCGAGGGGCAGCGCAAGGGCGGGAGCATCTGGCTGCACATGGACCACGGCAGCGGTACGTCGGCCTGTGTGAGCCTGCCCAAGTCCGGTATGGAGTATCTGCTGAGGAACCTCGCCCCCGAGCAGCACCCGGTGGTGGTGATGGGGGACAAGGTGCATCTGGCCGCCTGAGCCCCGGCGGGGTACGGACGTAACACGACGACACCAGGGTTTTCGCGGCTGTTACACGGAACTCATCGGCGGAAACGTGTGCTCGGCAATAGTGGCGCGGAATTAGTTTTCCGCATCTCAGAAGTCCCTGGATGTCCTGTCCCTGGACATCCCTGCCGAGGAGTCCCCGTGCCGCACCCCTCACCATCCCTCGCCCGGCGCGCAGGTCGCATGCTGCGCACATCGCTGTTCACGCAGGTCGCCTGCGCGCTCGTCCTCGGAGTCGCGGTCGGAAGGCTGTGGCCGGACGTGGGCACGGCCGTCCAGCCGCTCGGCGACGGCTTCGTGCGCCTGATCAAGGCGGTCATCGCGCCGCTCGTCTTCTGTGTGGTCGTCGCGGGCATCGCGAAGGCCGGGGATCTGAAGGCGTTCGGGCGGATCGGGCTGAAGGCGCTGATCTGGTTCGAGGTCGCCACCACGGCGGCGCTGATCCTCGGTCTGCTCGCCGCCAATCTGGTCGGGCCCGGCACCGGAATGCATGTCGACCCCGCCTCCCTGAACGGCTCGGCCGTGGACGACCAGACCGCCGGCGGCCATCTGCCGTCGGCGTCCCAGTTCGTGCTGGACGCGCTGCCGGACAGCGCCGTCGGCGCCTTCGCCGAGAACTCCCTGCTCCAAGTCCTGGTGCTGGCCTGCCTGGTGGGCGCGGCCGTGCTGCACCTCGGCAAGACCAAGGTGCCCGCGATCCTGTCGGCCGTCGACCAGGCGCAGCAGGTCGTCTTCGCCGTCGTCGGCTTCCTCATGCGGCTCGCGCCGCTCGCGGTCTTCGGCGCCATGGCCCATCTGGTCGGGCAGTACGGACTGGGCGCCCTGTCGACGTACGGCAAGCTGATCGCGCTGTGCTACGGCGTCGCGCTGCTCTTCCTCGTCCTGCTCGCCGTGGCCCTCAAGGCGGTCACCGGGCTGAGCCTGTGGAAGTTCGTCAGGTACACCCGCGAGGAGATGCTGCTCGCGCTCGGCACCGCGTCCAGCGAGAGCGTGCTGCCGCGCATGATGCAGAAGCTGCGGGCGGCCGGATGCCGTGAGGACGCGGTGGGGCTGGTGCTGCCCACCGGCTACTCCTTCAACCTGGACGGCGCGTCGATCTACCTGTCCATCGGCACGCTGTTCATTGCCCAGGCGGTCGGCGTCGATTTGAGTCTCGGCCAGCAGATCACCGTCGTCCTCGTGCTGATGCTCACCAGCAAGGGCATGGCGGGCGTGCCCGGCTCGGCCTTCCTCGCCCTGTCGGCGACGGCCTCGGCCCTCGGGGTGATCCCGGCCGCCGCCGTCGCGCTGCTGCTCGGGGTGGACCGGATCATGGACTCGATGCGGGTGGCCACCAACCTGCTCGGCAACTGCGTCGCGGTCTTCGCCGTCGCCCGGTGGGAGGGCGCGCTGGACACCGAACGGGCCAAGCGGGTCCTCGCCGGTGAGGAGGCCGGTACGGAGCCCGACGAGAAAGCCGGTGCGGGCGCCGACGGGCGCGCCGACGAGGGCGCCGAGGGGCACGCCGGTGCGGAGGCCGCCGTCCCGGCGTCGGACCCGCCGGTCCCGACCGGGACCGCGCCCGGTCCGGCCCCGCGCGGCTGACGACTCCCGCCCCCCGGCGTCAGCAGCGGCTGCCGGGGGGTCCGGAGAGGCTGTCGAGCAGGCCGCCCAGGGCGTCGCGCTGCTGATCGTTCAGCGGTGCCAGGACGTCCTCGGCGGCGGACCGGCGCGCCTCGCGCAGGGCGCGCAGCGTCGAGTGGCCAGTCTCGGTCAGCTCGATCCGCACCACCCGGCGGTTGGACGGATCAGGCGCACGGCGCACCGAGCCGTGCGTCTCCAGCGCGTCCACCAGCGAGGTCACCGCGCGCGGAACCACCTCCAGGCGCTCCGCGAGGTCCGCCATGCGCGGCGGCCCGTCGTGATGTGCCACGGTGCGCAGCAGCCGGGCCTGGGCGGGGGTGATGCCCAGCGGTTCCATATGGCGCTTCTGGGCACGCTGCAGTCGGCGGGTCAGGCGCAGCAGCTGCTCCGCGAGGCGGCCGGATGTCTCGGGGGTGGACATGATCGCAGTCTATAGGACCACGTTCATTGTGAGTATAGGTAACAGTGAGCTATCCTCTGATAGTCCGTGCCGTCTGCCATCAGAAGGAGCCCATGCGTCACGACGCACCGCCATGGAGCCCGTCCACCCCTGATCCGGAGCAGCCCGCGCAGGTGCGGCGCATCCTCCGGCTCTTCCGTCCCTACCGGGGCCGCCTCGCCCTGGTAGGTCTGCTGGTCGCCGCGTCCGCGCTGGTCTCGGTCGCCTCGCCGTTCCTGCTCCGCGAGATCCTCGACGACGCCATCCCCGGGCGGCGCACCGGTCTGCTGACCCTGCTCGCCCTCGGCATGATCGCGGCCGCCGTCGTCAACGGTGTCTTCGGCGTCCTGCAGACCCTCATCTCCACCACCGTCGGCCAGCGCGTCATGCACGACCTGCGGGCCGCCGTCTACGACCGGCTGCAGCGCATGCCGCTCGCCTTCTTCACCCGCACCCGCACCGGCGAAGTGCAGTCCCGGATCGCCAACGACATCGGCGGCATGCAGGCCACCGTCACCTCTACTGCGACGTCGCTGGTCTCCAACCTCACCAGCGTCGTGGCCACGGTCGTCGCCATGCTCGCCCTCGACTGGCGGCTGACCGTCGTCTCGCTGCTCCTGCTGCCGCTGTTCGTCTGGATCAGCCGCCGGGTCGGCAACGAGCGCAAGAAGATCACCTCCAAGCGCCAGAAGCAGATGGCGACCATGTCCGCGATGGTCACCGAGTCCCTGTCGGTGAGCGGAATCCTGCTGGGCCGCACCATGGGCCGCTCCGACTCGCTCACCCAGGATTTCACCCGGGAGTCCGAGAGTCTGGTCGGCCTGGAGGTGCGGGCCAGCATGGCGGGCCGCTGGCGGATGTCCACCATCGGCGTCGTGATGGCCGCGATGCCCGCCGTCATCTACTGGGCCGCCGGAATCGCCCTCCAGGCCGGGGGGCCGGCCGTCTCCATCGGCACCCTGGTCGCCTTCGTATCGCTGCAGCAGGGGCTGTTCCGGCCCACCGTCAGCCTGCTGTCCACCGGGGTGGACATGCAGACTTCCCTCGCCCTCTTCGCCCGCATCTTCGAGTATCTCGACCTGCCGATCGACATCACCGAACCCGCCCGGCCGGTACGGCTGGAGAAGGTGCGCGGCGAAGTCCGCTTCGACGGCGTCGACTTCGACTACGACGCCCGGGACCCGGCTTCGCCGCAGGGGACCCTGCGCGGTATCGATCTGACCGTCCCGGCGGGCGGCAGCCTGGCCGTCGTCGGAACGACCGGCTCCGGCAAGACCACCCTCAGCTATCTGGTGCCCCGGCTGTACGACGTGACCGGCGGCCGGGTGCTGATCGACGGGGTCGACGTCCGGGAGCTCGACTTCGACAGCCTCGCCCGCGCGGTCGGCGTCGTCTCCCAGGAGACGTATCTCTTCCACGCCTCGATCGCCGACAACCTGCGCTTCGCCAAGCCCGACGCGACCGACGCGGAGATCGTCGCGGCGGCCGAGGCCGCCCAGATCCACGACCACATCGCCGCCCTCCCCGAGGGCTACGACACCCTGGTGGGGGAGCGGGGATACCGGTTCTCCGGCGGAGAGAAGCAGCGGCTGGCCCTGGCCCGGACGATTCTGCGCGACCCGCCCGTCCTCATCCTCGACGAGGCCACCAGCGCCCTGGACACCCGTACCGAGCAGGCCGTACAGAAGGCCATCGACGGGCTCACCGCCGGTCGCACCACCCTCACGATCGCCCACCGGCTCTCCACCGTGCGCGACGCCGACCGGATCGTCGTCCTCGACCGTGGCCGCGTCGCCGAGCAGGGCACCCATGAGGAGCTGCTCGCGCTGGACGGCCGCTACGCCGCCCTGGTGCGGCGCGACGCACAGCTGTCGCCCGTCGTCCCCGCCGCGTAACCCCGGGCTTCGGTCGTGGGGCGTCAGGAGAACTCGGCGCGCACCGCCTCCGTGTGCTCGCCCAGCGCGGGCACCGGCCGCAGCGCCGCCTGACGCCCCGCCACCTCGACCGGCGGCAGCAGGCCGCGCAGCGGCCCGACGGGCGAGCCGAACTCGCCCCAGCGCTCCCGGGCGGCCAGCTGCGGATGCCCGGCCAGCCCTGCGACGTCCCGCAGCCGGGCATTGGCGATGCCCGCCCCGTCCAGCAGGGCCACCAGACCGTCGGCCGTGTGGTCCGCGAAGGACCCCTCCAGCTCGGCCGTCAGCTCCCCGTCGTGGGTGCGGCGCAGCGGATTGTCGGCGAAGCGCGGATCGCGGATCAGCTCCCGGCGGCCCACGACGCGTTCGCACAGGGTGATCCACTCGCGGTCGTTCTGCACGCTCAGGAACACCTGGGCGCCGTCGCCGCAGCGATAGGCGCCGTACGGGGAGATCGACGGATGGCGGGCACCGCTGCGCGTCACCCCGCCTCCGCCGTAGGCCTGCGCGAAGTACGGATGGCCCATCCACTCGCCCAGCGCGTCGAGGAGGCTGACACTCAGGTCCGTCCCCGCGCCGGTGCGCTCCCGTTCGTACAGCGCGGTGAGGATGCCGGTGTACGCGTACATCCCGCCCGCGATATCGGCGATCGAGATGCCGGGGCGGGCGGGCTCCTCGGGGCTGCCGGTGATCGACAGCAGCCCCGCCTCGCACTGGACGAGCAGGTCGTACGCCTTCTTGTCCCGGTACGGCCCGCGGTCCCCGTAGCCGGTGATCGCGCAGTTGACCAGGCGCGGATGCCCGGCCCGCAGCGCGTCCGCCGAGAGCCCGAGCCGGTCCACCGCCCCGGGCGCGAGGTTGTGCACGAACACATCGGCACGGGCCAGGAGCGCGTCGAACAGGGCCCGGTCCGCGTCGTCCTTCACATCGAGGACGACGCTCTCCTTGCCGCGGTTGACCCAGACGAAGTACGCCGACATGCCCTTGACCTCACGGTCGTACTCCCGGGCGAAGTCGCCCCGCCCCGGCCGTTCCACCTTGATGACGCGCGCGCCGAGGTCGGCGAGCTGGCGGGTGGCGAACGGGGCGGCGACGGCCTGTTCGAGGGCGACGACGGTGATGCCGTCCAGGGGCTGTGCGGGCATGGGCGACTCCTTCGGTACGGCTCCGCTGGTACGGCCCCTGTCCTCCCCGTGGTGAGCGGCCGTCGAACACCGCTCACCGCCCCGGGGCCAGCCGGTTCAGCCGAGCAGCCTGCCCAAGTAGGCGATCTGCTCGGCCTGCTGGTGGGTGCCGCCGCCCTCATGGCCGTTGAAGGACCACACCTTCAGCTCCTTCTCGCCCGCGTAGTGGTGGTACGCGGCGAAGCCGCACGAGGTCGGGGTGGTCGCGTCGCGCAGCGCGGTCGAGAACAGCGCGGGCGCGGTGGCCCGGGCCGCGAAGTTGAGGCCGTCGAAGTGGTCGAGCGTCGCGAAGACCCGCTCGGTGAGATCGCGCTGACCGGCGCAGAAGCGGACCAGTTCGCCATACGGATCGGCGTCGGTGATCTCGACGGCCCGCCGGATGTGCGTCATGAACGGCACGTCCACCAGCGCCGCGGTCAGATCCGGCACCAGACCGGCCGCCGCCAGGGCCATGCCGCCGCCCTGGCTGCCGCCGCTGACGACGATCCGGCCCGCGTCGACCAGCGGATGCGCGCGGGCGGCCTCCACCGCGCGCACGGCGTCGGTGTACAGCCGCCGGTAGTAGTAGTCGTCCGGGGAGAGGATTCCGTGCGTCATCTTGCCCGGCGCCTCGGGCCCGGTGCCGCCGACCGGATCGGGGGTGGCACCGGGAGTCTGCTGGGACCAGCCCTGGCCCCGGGTGTCCATGACGAAGACCGCGTAGCCCACCGACGGCCACAGCAGCCAGTTGTGCGGCAGGCCCCGGCCGCCGTTGTAGCCGATGTACTGCACCACGCACGGCAGCGGGCCCGTCGCCTCGCGCGGGGCCAGCAGCCAGCCGCGTATCCGGTGCCCGCCGAACCCGGAGAACTCGGCGTCGTAGGTGTGCAGCCGGGCCAGGCCCGTGTCGGTCTCGGTGAAGACCGCGTCCAGGTCCGCGGTGCGGGCCTCGGCGAGGGTGCGCTCCCAGAACGCGTCGAAGCCGTCCGGCTCCGGCAGCGGGGGCCGGTACGTGTGCAGCTGGTCCAGGGGCAGATCGACGAACACGGGGCGAAGACCTCCGGGAATCGGTACGGCGATGGCCAGGGACAACATGGCAGGAGTGAGGCGCGGACACCATGGGGCGTTCGGATATACGATCAGCGTTCGACTTCTCGGTCAAGAGGAAGTACGGGCCGCGGGAGCGGTACTGGAACGGACGATCAGCCGGGTGGACAGCTCGGTCCGCATCCCCTCCGGAACCTCACCCGACCTCAGCCGCAGCAGGGTGCCCAGCGCCGTCGCCGCCATCTCGGAGAGCGGCTGACGGACCGTGGTGAGCGCCGGTGTCGTCCAGCGGGCCTGCGGCAGATCGTCGAAGCCCACCACGCTGACGTCCTCCGGCACCCGCGCTCCCCGCTCCCGCAGCGCCCGGTACGCGCCGAGCGCCATCGGGTCGGAGCACACGAACACCGCCGTCGGCGGCTCGGGCAGTTTCAGCAGCTCCGTCATCCGCTGGTACGCCCCGGCCTCCTGGAAGTCGCCGTAGCGTACGTACGCGGGCTCCACCCGCAGCCCGGCCGCGGCCATCGCCGAGCGGAACCCGGCCACCCGGGCACCGCTGCACACCTTCCGCCGGTACCCGCCGATCACCGCGATCCGCCGGTGTCCAAGACCGAGCAGATGCTCGGTCGCGCTCACCCCGCCCTGCCAGTCGGCGGCGCCCACGGACGCCACGCCCGGCGGCGGCACCGGCCCGGGATCGATCAGCACGAACGGCACCCGGTGCTCGTCGAGCCACGCGTACTGGGCGGGCGTCAGCTCCGCGAGGTGGAACAGCACCCCCGAACTGCCCCGGGCACACAGCTTGTCCAGCCAGCCCCGCTCGGGCCGCCCGTCGCGGGTGCGCGGCAGCCCGGCCGACACCACCACCTCCAGGCCCGCGTCGTGCGCCGCGGCCTCCACACCGTGCAGCACCGCCCCCGACCACGCGCCGGCCAGGGAGTGCACCACCAGATCGACCAGGGCGGGCGGCCGGGGCGTCTCCAGGCGCGGTTTGCGGACGTACCCCAGGCGGTCCAGGACCTCGCTGACCCGGCGGCGGGTGTCGGGCGCGACGTCCTCGCGGCCGTTGACCACCTTCGACGCGGTCGGCACCGAAACCCCTGCCTCGCGGGCGACGACCGCCAGCGTCGGACCCGTCGACCCCGGGGAACGCGCCATCGAGATACCCCTTCCCGAAACCGCCCCAGCGCGACACCTGCCGGGCAGAAACCGGTTACTACAGTAAGGCCGCCCCAACTCCGGCGGGAAGACCCGGGAATTGAGGCGGCCTCTGAGGCCCATGAGGGTCATCGGGTCACAGGCCGTAACGGTTCTTCACATGGCGCCAGAAGTCCCGGTACATCCACTTGTCGAATTCGGTGATGTGGTCGGCGGTTCCCGCCTGCATGAGGAAGCCGCCCACACCCGTCGGGGTCCAGTCGTAGAAGTCGTCCAGACCGTAGGTGTGCCCGATCTCGTGCAGCAGGATGTGGATGTTGTCCTGATTCACCGCGCCCAGCATGTACTCACTGCCGATGCGCTGTCCCCAGTCGCCTCCCGCGCCGCCGCCGAAGCCCTTGGTCAGCCACAGCGACTGGTCGTAGTGGCGGGCCGCGCCGCCGGGGCACTTGGAGTAGTTGCCGTCCTGGTGGAAGAAGCGGCCGCAGTCCGGGGCGCACTGCGGAGCGCCGCCGCCGTCCAGTCCGGTGTAGATGTCGACCGAGTTGTCACTCCACTGCAGCGTGGAGCGGTTCTTGACCGCCCAGCCGACGATCTTGACCGGGACTTCCTGGTACGGGAAGTTCTCGAATCCCGCGACCGAGTCGATCCACTTCTTCGACTGGCGCTTGAGCGCCGTGTGGATCTGGTCGCGCATCTGTGTGGTGACCGGCTGGTCGGATTCCCAGCGGACGCAGTAGTTCAGGCTGCCCTTGTTGGCCATCACCTGATCCCACCCGTAGTTCTTGAAACCGTACAGGTCGGGATAGGTGGACTCGACGTGCTTCCACACCTCGTTCAGCGGCTGGACGAGATTGCTCGGCGGGTTCCAGGTGTCCGACGCGCCCGTCCCGGCGGCGTCGGCGGGTGCGGTGAATCCGATGAGGGACAGCGCCCCGGCCGCGGTGGCGGTCAGGAGGGCGCGTAATCCGCGAAGTCTTCGTGCGGGCATGGCGGCTCTCTTCCGTGTGGGGAACGGGAGCGGGCGGCGCCCCCCCCGGGAGTGGCCGTACGGGGGCGGCCGCCCGCACCCTCCAGTGGCCTCCGCGGCCCGGAAGGTTGCCGCCCCTCCCCGGATACGCGGGCACTGACAAGCCCTGGCACCGAGACACCACAGCTGACCCAACCGCCGTGCGCTCAGCGGCCGGTACGGGCGTCCCGCGGGCCGGTGTCCGGAACCTCCCCCACCCGGGCCGCGGCCGGGTCCAGCACCCGGGTCAGGAACGCCCGGGTCCGCGGATGCCGCGGCGCGGCCACCACCTGCTCCGGACCGCCCTCCTCCACGATCACGCCGTCGTCCATGAACGCCACCCGGTCGGCGACCTCCCGCGCGAAGCTCATCTCATGCGTGACGACCAGCATCGTCATCCCCTCGTCGGCCAGCCCCCGCATGACCGCCAGCACATCCCCGACCAGCTCGGGGTCGAGGGCCGAGGTCGGCTCGTCGAACAGCATCAGCTCCGGGTCCATCGACAGCGCCCGCGCGATCGCCACCCGCTGCTGCTGTCCGCCCGAGAGCTGTGCCGGATACGCGGTCTCCTTGCCGGTCAGGCCCACCCGGCGCAGCGTGTCCCGTCCGATCCGTACCGCCTCGGCCTTGTCGCGGCGCAGCACCCGCCGCTGCGCGATGGTCAGGTTCTCGAGCGCCGTCAGATGCGGGAAGAGGTTGAACGCCTGGAACACCATGCCGATCCGCCGCCGCACCCGGTCGATGTCCACGTCCGGGTCGGTGACCTCGGCCCCGCCCACGGCCACCGAGCCCGACGTCGGCTCCTCCAGCAGGTTCACACAGCGCAGCAGGGTCGACTTGCCGGAGCCGGACGGCCCGATGACACAGACCACCTCACCCCGCTCCACCGTCAGGTCGATTCCCTTCAGCACCTCCAGCCCGCCGAAGGACTTGCGCAGCCCCCGTATGCGGATCATGGTCCTCACCTCGCCTTCGCGGTACGGGCCTCCAGCCACCGGACCAGCTGGCCCAGCGGGACGGTGATGAGCAGGTAGCACAGCCCGGCGACCAGGATCGGGGTGAGGCTGCGGTGCTGATTGAGCGCGTCCCGGCCGAACTTGGACAGTTCGTACTGGTCCAGGGAGAGCCCGAGCAGATAGACCAGGGACGAGTCCTTGGTCAGCAGGATCAGTTCGTTGGTCAGCGGCGGCAGCACGATCCGGAACGCCTGCGGGATGATGATCGAGACCATCGCCCGGCTGTGGGACATGCCGAGCGAACGGGCCGCCTCCATCTGCCCCTTGGGCACGGCCCGGATGCCCGCCCGGATCGTCTCCGCCATGTACGCGGCCCCGACCAGACCGAGCGCCAGCATGACCGTGACGTAGCGGTCCAGCGCCACCTGGAAGGCGAGCGGCACTCCGAAGCCGAGCGCGATGAACACCAGCAGCGCCGGAACGCCGCGGAAGAACTCGATGTACGCCACCGACAGCCACCGGTACGGCGGCACCTGCGAGAGCCGCATCAGCGCGAGCACCAGCCCGGCCACGAGCCCGAAACCGAAGCCGAGCAGGGTGTAGACGACCGTGTTGACCAGGGCGGTGGTGATGATGTCGGGGAACAGGGACCGGGCGACGCCCGCGTCGAAGAACGCGCGGCGCAGTTCACCCCAGTCCGCGGCCAGGACGATGGCGAGCAGTACGGCGGCGAGCACGGCGTACTGCACCGTCCGTACCGCCCGCGTCCGCTGCCGTCGGGTCATTGCCATAACGGTGCGGACTCCTCAGCTCCTGGGCGCGGTGCCGAACCACTTCCGGTAGATCTTTTCGTAGCGGCCGTCCTTCTTCGCGTCCCCCACCACCTGGTTGATCTTCTTGCGCAGGGCGTCATTGCCGGTGCGTACCGCGATGCCGTACGTCTCGCCGGTGCTGAACTCGGCCGTCACCTCGGTGTCGGGGTTGTCCTTGACGTAGTCGTACAGCACCCCGTTGTCGTTGAT
Source organism: Streptomyces sp. NPDC005962 (assembly GCF_040629205.1). Lineage (NCBI taxonomy): Bacteria > Bacillati > Actinomycetota > Actinomycetes > Kitasatosporales > Streptomycetaceae > Streptomyces > Streptomyces sp. NPDC005962. The sequence goes on from NZ_JBEXVE010000007.1 coordinate 72,931, forward strand.
GCCCGCCGCGACCTGGCCGGTCTTGACCGCGGACACCAGCAGTCCGAGGTCCTCGAACTGGACCAGCGTGGCGCCCACGGCCCGCTTCTGCGCGTACGTCTCCCCGGTCGTCCCCTGCTGGACCGCCAGCCGCTTGCCCTTGAGGTCGGCGAGGCTGCGGTACGGCTTGCCCTTCCGGGTGAGCAGCGCCTGCGTGGCGTCGAAGTAGGGGCGGGAGAAGTCCAGGTTCTTCTCCCGGACGGCGTTGATCGTCATCCCGGCCGCGGCGACGTCGCAGGTGGAGGTGTTGAGGTCCTCACCGGACTGGATGCCCTCGAAGGGCGTGTCCACGATCTCCTGCTTCACCTTCAGCTCCGAGGCGACGAGATCGACCAGATCCACGTCGAAGCCGACGATCTTCTTGCCCTGCCGGGACTGGAACGGCGGATAGGGCAGATGAGTGCAGGTGGTCAGCTTGCCGGACTTCACCAGGTTGATGTCCGGGCCGCCGGAGTCCGACGGTTTGGTGCTGGTACAGCCGATGAGCAGGGCGGCAGCGGCGGCAGTGGCTATGACGGGCAGCGCGGAGCGAGCGGACACGGCACCTCCGGGACATGGTCGGCGAACGACCCCACGGAACACGTGATCAATGCGTCCGCCGCATCCTGCCACTCTCCGTGCCCCCCTGACCCCGCCGTGTGCGTTGCGAGCGCATAACGGCCGCCGGGCCCTCGGCACGGCAGGCTCCGCTAGCGTCGCCGCCGTCGCCGCTTGCGGCGCTTGCTCCAGAACCAGCCTGCCGGCGGCTCGTCCGCGCGCCAGGGCTCGGGCTCGGGTGCGCCGCGCCGCCGCCAGCGCGCGGTCAGCATGCGGGTGCGCGCGGCGGGCTCGGTGACCTCGGCGCCCCGGACGAAATCCTCGTCGAGGTCGACGTCGTCCCAGTCGTCCTCGTCCCCCCGGTCTGTGGAGCCGGTGCTCAAGGGGCACCTCCCGTCCGCCGGTGGTCCGCTGCGGCACAAAGCTGAGGCACAAAGGGTGTTCCTGGAGCGAGAAACGTGTGAAACGCCCACCGAGTTCCGGTGGCTCTAGCCGGGAATCCACACCCGCATCGGCCCGGCCTCCCGGTTCGCCCAGGCGTAATAGGGGATCGCGGTGACCCGCACCGGGTCGCCGACGCCACCGATCCCGCCCCCGCCGCCCGGGTACGGCCACCAGCCGTCGGGCGGGGCCGCCCCGCGCAGCGCCCGGGCCATGATCACGGTCACCCCGCCCAGCAGCCGCGGCCGGTGCTCGGCGACCAGCTCGGTGCCCGTGTCGAGCGTGATCCCGTCCAGCCGCACCCCGGCGGGCTGATCCGGCTGCTCCAGGCAGTACACCAGCGGTCCGCGCTCGATCGCGGTGCAGCCGCGCACCGCGTCCATCCGTGGATCGGGACGGGTCAGCCGGGGCGTCATCGGCAGCGTGAGGACCACGGTCTCGCCCGGCCGCCAGCGCCGCCGCAGCCGCAGCCAGCCCCGCTCCGCGCGCTCCGTCACCGTCTCACCGCCGACCGTCGCCTCGTACTGGTCGGCCCAGTGCGGGATGCGCAGCGACAGCGTCCAGTCCGCGTCCGCGGGAGCCTCGGCCACGACCACCGCGATCCGGCCCTCCCACGGGTAGCCGGTGCCCACCCGCACCGTCCCGCCGCCCGCCGCGTACACCCCCGACGCGTACTGGTGCAGCTGCAGGCCCCCGGCGTCCCCGCTCGCCATGTAGTGCGGCAGGGAGGCCAGCAGCCGCATCACATTGGGCGGGCAGCAGGCGCAGCGGAACCATGGCGTCCGCCGCGCCTCCTGGTCGCCGTGCGTCTCGGTGCGGCCGTCACGGACCTGGAGCGGATTGACGTACAGCCAGCGCTCGCCGTCCAGCGAGACCCCGGACGCGAAGCCGTTGAACAGGGTCCGTTCGATCAGGTCGCTGTAGCGGGCGTCCCCCGTGAGCAGCGCCATCCGCCAGCTGAACTGGACGGAGGCGATGGCCGCGCAGGTCTCCGCGTACGCCCGGTCCGGCGGGAGTTCGAAAGCGTCGCCGAAGGACTCCAGATCGTGCCGGGAGCCCACCCCGCCCGTCAGATAGGTCTTGGTGGCGACCATGTCCTCCCACAGCCGCACCAGCGCGTCCCGCAGCTCCCGGTCGCCGGTCTCGGCCGCCAGGTCCGCGGCCCCGGCCAGCAGATACAGCTGGCGCACCGCGTGCCCGGCGACCGCCCGCGCCTCCCGTACCGGGACGTGGTCCTGCCAGTATGGCGCTCCGGGGTGCGGGCCGCCGTCCGTCCCGCCGTCGCCGAGCGTGCCCTGTCCGCGCCGGTCCACGAAATACCCGGCCAGATCGAGATAGCGCCGCCGCCCGGTCTCCCGGTACAGCTCGACCAGCGCCGTCTCGATCTCCGGATGCCCGCAGACCGCGTCCACGGCCTTGCCCGCGCCGAAGTGCGCGTCGATGTGATCGGCGAACCGCACCGCCACGTCGAGCAGTTCGTCCCTGCCGGTGGCCCGCCGATGCGCGACGGCGGCCTGGAGGAGATGGCCCGCGCAGTACAGCTCGTGTCCCCAGTGCGGCTCCGTCCACCGCCGGGCGCCCGGCCCGGCCTGGTAGTACGTCTGCAGATAGCCGTTCGTGTCCTGGGCGTCCGCCACCAGGGCCGCCAGCTGTGCCACTTGACCGGCCAGCTCGTCGGCGGCCGGGCCGCCGCGCTCCTCGGCGAGCTGCCAGGACGCGGCCTCCAGCCACTTGTGCACATCGGAGTCCTGGAACGGGAAGTCCCCCGTGAACCCCTCCGCCGCCTGCCCGGCGGCGGCCCGCAGATTGGCCAGATTGCCCGCCTCCTCCAGCCTCTCCGGCCCCTGCGGAACGCTGACTTCGGCGTTGACGCGCCGCTTCGCGGCCCAGAACCCTCCGGTGATCCGGGCCGTGACGGGCGGCCGGAGAGCGGTGTGCGCATCCTGCGAGAGCCGGATCGGACCTACGGACATCTGCTACCCCTTACCCCGTATGTTCCGTGGCGGCCATGCCTTCCACGGCCTGGCGGGCCGCACGCGCCCTGTGGCCCATTCCACTGCACTTCGGCGCCGGAGTCAGGAGGGCGGACCGGGAGATCGCGGTCCGTGCGGGGAGGTTACGGAACGTCAGGCGGCGGGCGGCTCCGCCCCGTCCACCACATGGGCCACCCCGCACGTGACGTTGTCGGGCCCGCCCGCGCGGTTGGCGAGGGCGATGAGTTCGAGCGCCGCATCCCCGGGATCGGCCACCGAGGCCAGCACGCGCCGGATCTCCTCGGCGGGAACCACACCGCTGAGCCCGTCCGAGCACAGCAGATACCGGTCACCCGCCAGGGCGTCCCGCAGCGCCAGATCGGGCTCGAACGCCGCCCCGCCGCCCATGGCCCGCAGCAGCATCGCCCGCCCCGGGTGGGACGCGGCCTCCGCCGCGGTGATGCGCCCCTCGTCGAGCAGCGACCGCACCACGGTGTGGTCGTGGGTGATCTGGAACAGCTCGCCGTCGCGCAGCAGATACGTCCGCGAGTCGCCTATGTGCACCAGCCCCAGCCGGGAACCCGACCACACCATCGCGGTGAGCGTCGTCCCGACGCCGCGCAGCGCGGGGTCGGACGCGGCCAGCTCGCACACCGAGGCGTGCGCCCGGTGCGCCGCGTCCTCCAGGGCGCTCAGCAGCTCGGCCCCCGGAACTTCGGCCTCCAGCGGCTTGAGCGCCTCGATCGCGGCCTCGCTCGCATGACGGCCGCCGCCGAAGCCGTCGGCGACGGCGAGCAAGCGCGGACCGGCGTACCCGGAGTCCTCGTTGCTCATCCGGACCGAACCCCGGTCGGAGAGCACGGCGTAGCGGACTCCCAGCGTGCTGTGGGCAGAAGACATGACGATGTCCTTTCCGGACTGCTGTGACAGCTGTGACTGTCGTGCCAGCTGCGACCGCTGCGACAACTGATCGACGAGGAAGGCGGCCAGGTCGCGTCGGGCCGCCGTATCGGCCTCGACCTGCGCCCAGTACGCGCGCACCTCCCGCGCCGCCGCGCCCGGTTCCAGCTCGCACACCGCACGGATACGGGCCAGCGGCATCCCCAGCCGCCGCAGCCACGCCACCAGCCGGGCCCGCTCCAGCTGCGCCGGGTCGTAGAGCCGGTAGCCGGAGTGCGGGTCGACCCGGGCGGGCGGCAGCAGCCCGAGCTCGTCGTATAGCCGGAGCGCCTTGGGGGACAGCCTCGATGCCTTCGCGAACGCGCCGATCGTCAGCAGTCCCATGCTCGCCCTCCTCGTGCCGGGCGCCTCGCCCGGCCCTCACGATGCTGGAGCTTCCCCCTCGGAGAAGGTCAACCGACGCCAATCAAGGCCAATCAAGGGCGAGTAGAGGTCACATTCACGCTCTTATGACTCCCTCATTTATATTTATCAGTCATATCCTTTCATTCATCCTTCTTTAGGTATTCGTTGTGCTTGGCGCGGGAAATGACGGTACATCCGCACAGACTCGTGGCAGCCACGAGGTGAGGGAGGACCCATGTCCGTTTCCACTACGCCCGGAACCGTGTGGGGCACCTGGATCAACCTGCAAGGCGGCATCCACTCCGAGCCCGCGCCGGTGGCCCAGGCCGACGACCGGATCCAAGTCTTCATCCGGGGCGGGTCGAACGTCCTCTGGAGCAGACTCGAGACCCGCGACGGAGGGTGGGGGCCCTGGCAGCAATATGCGGGTGTGTCCGTCGACGGCATTCCCGCCCCGATCCGCGGCGCGGACGGCAAGGTGCGGGTCTTCTACCGCACCCCGGGCAACAATCTGGAGGTCATCACCCAGACCTCCATCAACTCCGGGTACGGGTCGCCGCAGACGCTGGCCACCGGCATCGGGGACGATCCAACTGCGGCGCTCGGCGCCGACGGCCGCATCTATGTGTTCTTCCCCGGCGCGGACGACGCCCTGTGGTACCTCCGCAACCTGGACCTGCAGTACGAGACCTACACCGCCGCGGCCTCGCTGGGCGGCGCCATCTTCGCCACGCCGTCGCCCATCCTCGACGGGGGAGGGCGGATCGTGGTGGCGGTCAAGGGCAGCGGCGAAACCCTCTACACCATCCAGCAGCTGGCTCCGAACTCCGCCACCTGGGAGCCCTTCTCCGGCAACGCCCCCAATGTGACCAGCCGCCCCTCGGTGTGCCTGGACGCGGCGGGCAGGGTGCAGATCTTCTTCCGGGGCGTCGACGGCTCCGTCCGACGCGTCGGGCAGAGCGACGACTACGAGACCTTCGGCGCGCCCGTGAGCCTGGGCGCCCAGATCGTGTGGCGGCCCACCTGCGCCCTGGCCCAGGACGGCCGGATCAACGTGTTCATCAAGGCCACCGACAACGCCCTGTGGGTCGCCGTCCAGACCACGGAGAACGGCAACACCTACACCGGCTTCCAGTCCCTGGGCGGGGTCATCGGCTCCGCCGGTATCAGCGTGCCCATCCTCAACGAGGAGAACCTGCTCTACGTCTTCCTCCAGGGCAACGGGACCGCCAGGGACCTCTGGCTGCAGCGCCAGACGTTCGTCTGAGCCGTACACCCGGGGCTCCACGGCTTTCGAAACTTTCGCACCCGCACCAGGGGCTGTCGAAAGTCATCAGAACCCTTAATCTCCGAACAAATTCGATCAGTTCCCATTCGATCAGCGGAGATTGCAGGAGCCCCGGATGACAATGAGCCGCAGTGACGCACACCCCAGCCGACGGCTGGTACTGATGGGCGCCCTGGCCCTGGGAGCGGCCGCGGGAACCCCCGGCCTCGCCGAGGCCGCCACCCCCTCCGCGCGGGAGACGGCCGCCAGGGCCGCCCGGTACGCCAATCCGCTGGTCCGCAACCGCGCCGATCCGCACATCTTCAAGCACACCGACGGCTACTACTACTTCACCGCCACCGCCCCGGAGTACGACCGGATCGTCCTGCGCCGCTCCAGAACCCTGAGCGGCCTCGCCACCGCGGCCGAGTCGGTGATCTGGAAGAAGCACACCAGCGGCGACATGGGCGCCCACATCTGGGCGCCGGAAATCCACTTCATCGACGGCAAGTGGTACGTCTACTTCGCGTCCGCGCCCGCGAACGACGTCTGGAAGATCCGGATGTGGGTGCTGGAGAACGCGAGCGCCAACCCCTTCGCCGGAACCTGGACGGAGAAGGGCCGCATCGCCACCCCCATCGACTCCTTCTCCCTGGACGCCTCCACCTTCGTCCACCGCGGCAGCCGCTATCTCATCTGGGCGCAGAGCAACCCGGACGTCGGCAACAACTCCAGCATCTACATCGCCCGGATGGCCAACCCCTGGACCATCACCGGGCCACAGGTGGAGATCTCCCGTCCGACCTACGACTGGGAGACCCGCGGCTACAAGGTCAACGAGGGCCCGTCCGTCCTCCAGAAGAACGGACGGCTCTTCCTCACCTACTCCGCCAGCGCCACCGACGCCAACTACTGCATGGGGCTGCTCACCGCGTCCGCGAACAGCGATCCGCTGGCCGCCGCCTCCTGGAAGAAGAGCCCCCAGCCGGTCTTCACCAGCAACGACACCACCAAGCAGTACGGCCCGGGCCACAACTCCTTCACCGTCGCCGAGGACGGCCGCACCGATGTCCTCGTCTACCACGCCCGCCAGTACAAGGACATCACCGGCGACCCGCTGAACGACCCCAACCGGCACACCCGGGTCCAGGCCCTCGGCTGGAAGGCGGACGGCACCCCGGACTTCGGCGTCCCCGTGGCCGACGGGCCCGCTCCGGACACCAAGGCCACCACCCGCTACACCATGACCGCCTTCACCAACAGCAGCGAATCCAACATGTATGTGTACGAGTCGCCGGACGCGCTCGCCTACACGCTGCTCAAGGGACCGGCGTTCACCCCGCCCGCGGAGCTGATCCGCGACCCCAGCATCATCAAGCACACCGACGGCTACTACTACATCGTCTACACCACCAACTGGACCGGGAACACCATCGGGTTCGCGCGCAGCCGGGACCGGGTCAACTGGACCTTCGTCCGCAACCACACGCTGCCCCTCGCCGGGATCGAACGCACCTGGGCGCCGGAGTTCTTCGTCGACGGAGGCGGCAGCGTCAACATCATCGTGTCGCTCGACACCACCGCCACCCCGGACTACATCTTCCGGCCGCATCTGCTCACCGCCACCAACGCCTCGCTGTCGTCCTGGACCACCCCGAAGCCGCTCACCGGCCTGGACAAGGCGAACTACATCGACACCTTCGTGGTCCGCCACGGCGGGCAGTACCACGCCTTCACCAAGCAGGAGACGACGAAGTACATCGAGTACGCGACGGCCACCAGCCTCGGCGGCCCCTACACCTTCCGCGGCACCGGTGACTGGGCGGGCTGGGGCAGCTGGCGCGAGGGACCGGCGCTGGCGCAGCTGGACAATGGCGGGTGGCGCATCTACTTCGACGGCTACGCCGAGAAGAAGTACTACTACAGCGACAGCCTCGACGGTTTCCGGACCTGGACCCCCATCCGGGAGCTTCCCAGGCTCTCCGGCTTCGCCCGCCACTTCACCGTCCTGAAGGAGAGCGTGTGATGCGCGGACGTCTGTGGACCCTCGTCGTGGCCGCCGTCCTCGGGCTGCTGGCCCCGCTGACGGGCGCCGGTACGGCACACGCCGCGCCCGCCACCATCGTCAACGCGACACAGTTCACCACCACATCGGGAGAGGCGGTGCACGCCCACGGCGGCGGAGTCGTCAAAGTCGGCGCGTACTACTACTGGTTCGGTGAGAACCGCAACGCGGACAACACCTTCCGCTATGTGTCCGCCTACCGCTCCACGGACCTCAAGAGCTGGGAGTTCCGCCGCCACGTCCTCACCCAGGCCACGGACCCCGAGCTGGCCACCGCCAACATCGAACGGCCCAAGGTCGTCTACAACGAGCGGACCAAGCAGTTCGTGATGTGGATGCACAAGGAGAACGGCAGCGACTACAGCGAGGCGCGCGCGGCCGTCGCCACCTCCGCCACCGTCGACGGCGACTACACCTGGCGGGGCAGCTTCCGCCCGCTGGGCGAGCACATGTCGCGCGACATCACCCTGTTCAAGGACGGCGACGGCACCGGCTACATGATCTCGGCCGCCCGGGAGAACTACGACCTGCAGATCTACCGGCTGACCGACGACTACACCGGTGTGGCGAGCCTGGTGGCCAACCCCTGGCCCGGTGGCCACCGCGAGGCCCCCGCGCTCTTCAAACGCGGCAACGTGTACTTCATGCTGACCTCCGGCGCCACCGGCTGGAGCCCCAACCAGCAGCAGTACGCCACCGCCACCAGCCTGGCCGGTCCCTGGAGCGCGATGCGTAACGTGGGCGACGCCACCGCCTACGGCTCGCAGACGGCCTACGTCCTGCCGGTGCAGGGCGCCCGGACGACCTCGTACCTGTACCTGGGCGACCGCTGGGGCAACTCCTTCGGCGGCAAGGTCAACGACTCGCGCTATGTGTGGCTGCCGCTGACCTTCCCCACCGCGACCACCATGGCCATGGACTGGTATCCGCAGCTGACCATCGACACCGAGGCGGGCACCGTGACCGGCTCCGGCGGTCCGTACACCCCGCTCAGGGCCCGGCACAGCGGCAAATGCGCCGACATCGTCTCCGCCGCGCAGACCGACGGCACCACGGCCGTGCAGTACACCTGCAACGGCGGCGGCAACCAGCTGTTCTGGTCCAGGAGCGCGGGCGACGGGTACGTCCAGCTGATCGCACGGCACAGCTCCCAGTGCCTGACCGTGGCCGGCGGCTCCACCGCCGACGGCGCGGCGGTCGTCCAGTCGGCCTGCGGCACGGGAGCGAACCAGCAGTGGCAGGTCACGGACGCGGGCAGCGGCTACGTCCGGCTCACGGCCCGTTCCAGCGGCAAGTGCCTGGACGTGGCCGACTCCTCCACCGCGGACAAGGCCGCCGTCATCCAGCGGAGCTGCACGGGCGGCGCCAACCAGCAGTGGCAGCGCGGCTGAACCTCCGGTGCGCGCGGGGCTGTTGACATCCCCGGAGGCGCCGGTAGCTTCACGTGCGCACGATGTCGGACATTGTTCGTAATTTCGAACCTCCGTGAGGAGAGTCATGAACGAACCAGTCGACAGACGGCACTTCATCGCCACCACCGCCACCGGGGCCGCGGCCGTGATGCTCAGCGCGACCGCCGGTGGCACCGCGGCGGCGGCCACACCCGGGGCGGCCCCGGCCGCGGCCCCGCGCGGCAAGACCCGGGCGCTGACCGGCGTCCGGCCCTTCCCGCTCACCGCCGTGACCCTGCTCCCCGGCGCCTTCAAGGACAACCAGTCCCGCAACACCGCCTATCTGCGCTTCGTCGACATCGACCGGCTGCTGCACACCTTCCGCCTCAACGTCGGCATCGCCAGCAGCGCCCGGCCCTGCGGCGGCTGGGAGAGCCCGACCACCGAACTGCGCGGCCACAGCACCGGCCACCTGCTGTCCGGCCTCGCCCTGACCTACGCCAACACCGGCGAGGCCGCACTGCTCGACAAGAGCCGCAAGCTGGTCTCCGCGCTCGCCGCCTGCCAGGCCAAATCCCCGGCCGCCGGCTACCGGGCGGGCTATCTGTCGGCGTTCCCGGAGAACTTCTTCGACCGGCTGGAGGCGGGCAGCGGGGTATGGGCCCCGTACTACACCATCCACAAGATCATGGCCGGACTCGTCGACCAGTACCGGCTCGCGGGCAACGCCGAGGCGCTGGAGACCGTGCTGCGCCAGGCCGCCTGGGTCGACACCCGCACCGCGCGGCTCGGCTACGACCAGATGCAGCGCGTGCTGGAGACCGAGTACGGGGGCATGAACGACGTCCTCGCCGACCTGCACACGATCACCGGCGACAGCCGATGGCTGACGGTCGCCGAGCGCTTCACCCACGCCCGCGTCTTCGACCCGCTCGGCCGGAACGAGGACCGGCTCGCCGGACTCCACGCCAACACCCAGATCCCCAAGATGGTCGGCGCCCTGCGGCTGTGGGAGGAGGGGCTGAACAGCCGCTACCGCACCATCGGCGAGAACTTCTGGAAGATCGTCACCGATCACCACACGTACGTCATCGGCGGCAACAGCAACGGCGAGGCCTTCCACGAGCCGGACGCCATCGCCGCCCAGCTTTCCGGGAGCTGCTGCGAGAACTGCAATTCGTACAACATGCTCAAGCTCACCCGGCTGATCCACTTCCACGCGCCCGAGCGCACCGACCTGCTCGACTACTACGAGCGCACCCTGTTCAACCAGATGCTCGGCGAACAGGACCCCGACTCGGCCCACGGCTTCAACATCTACTACACCGGTCTCGCCCCCGGCTCCTTCAAACAGCAGCCGTCCTTCATGGGCACCGACCCGAACCAGTACTCCACCGACTACGACAACTTCTCCTGCGACCACGGCAGCGGCGTGGAGACCCACGCCAAGTTCGCCGACACCATCTACACCTACGGCGACCGCAGCCTCCTGGTGAACCTCTTCATCCCCTCCGAGCTGCGCTGGGAGGACAAGGGCATCACCTGGCGCCAGACCACCGGCTTCCCCGACCAGCAGACCACCACCCTCACCGTCGGCTCCGGCGCGGCCTCCCTGGAACTGCGGGTGCGCATCCCCGCGTGGGCGTCCGGGGCCCGCGCCACACTCAACGGCACCACCCTCCCCGACCAGCCGAAACCCGGCAGCTGGCTGATCATCGACCGGCAGTGGAAGACCGGCGACCGGGTCGAGGTGACCCTGCCGATGACGCTGTCGCTCGACCCCACCCCCGACGATCCCGACATCCGGGCCGCGCTCTACGGGCCCGTCGTGCTGGCCGGGGCGTACGGCACCGCCACCGGCATGACCATGCCGCGGCTGAAACAGGACTCCGTGGTGCGGCAGGCCACCAGCCCGATGCGCTTCACCGCCACCGCCGACGGGCAGAGCGTCACCCTGCTGCCCGTCGCCCGCGTCCACCACCAGCGCTACAACGTGTACTGGATGACCGGGCAGCCGCCCACCCCGCCGCCCGCCTTCGCCGCCTGGTACCGCTTCGACGAGACCTCCGGCGCCACCGCCGCCGACGCCACCGGCCGCGGCAAGACCGCCCGGCTCACCGGCGGCGCCACCTGGACCACGGGCAAAACCGGCGGCGCCACCGCGCTGAACGGCGACGACGGGTACGTGACCCTCGCCGACGACCTCCTCGCGGGCGCCACCGCGTACACCCTCGCCACCTGGGTCCGGCTGGACGGCACCCCCGCCACCTGGACCCGGATCTTCGACATCGGCACCGGCGTCACCGCCAACATGTTCCTCACCCCGGTCGCCGACTCCGGAAAGCTGCGCTTCGCCATCACCGCGGGCGGCGGCGGCGCGGAACAGCGTATCGAGGCCGCTCCGCTGCCCACCGGCCGGTGGGCCCATGTCGCCGTCGCCTACGGCAGCGGCACCGCCGTCCTCTACGTCGACGGGCGCGAGGCGGGCCGCAACACCGCCGTCACCGTCGAGCCGGTCCACTTCGGCAACCACATCCGCGCCGCCTACCTCGGCAAGTCGCAGTACCCCGATCCGTACCTCAAAGCCGCGTTCGACGACTTCCGCGTGTACGGGCGGACACTCAGCGCGAATGAGGTCGCCACGCTCGCCGAAAGCTGACAAGCTCGGGCGGGCGGGCCACGGTCCGCCCGCCCCCGAACCGACCGGCATGGACAAGGACGATGTACATGGCCCACCTCGCGGCGGAGAACCGCTACGACTCCATGCAGTACCAGCGCTGCGGCCGCAGCGGTGTGCTGCTGCCGAAGGTCTCGCTCGGCCTGTGGCACAACTTCGGCGACACCCACCCGCTCGAAACCCAGCGCGCCGTGCTGCGCCGCGCCTTCGACCTCGGCGTCACCCACATCGACCTGGCCAACAACTACGGTCCGCCGCCCGGCAGCGCCGAGGCCAACTTCGGTTCGGTCTTCGCCCAGGACTTCCGGCCCTACCGCGACGAGCTGTTCATCGCGAGCAAGGCCGGACATCTGATGTGGCCCGGGCCGTACGGCGAGTGGGGCTCGCGCAAGTACATGCTTTCCAGCCTCGACCAGTCGCTGACCCGGATGGGACTGGACTACGTCGATGTGTTCTACTCCCACCGCTTCGATCCGGACACTCCGCTCGAAGAGACGATGGGCGCGCTCGACACCGCGGTACGGCAGGGCAAGGCCCTCTACGCGGGGGTGTCGAACTACCCGCCGGAGGCCATCGCGGAGGCGGCCGCGATCCTGAAGGACCTGCGCACCCCGTACCTGATCAACCAGCATCCGTACTCGATGCTCCAGCGCGGGGTCGAGGGCGGGGTGCTGGAGGCCTCCGCGGCGGCCGGGGTCGGCGTCATCGCCTTCTCGCCGCTCGCCCAGGGCCAGCTCACCGACCGCTATCTCAACGGTGTGCCCGCCGACTCCCGCATGGCGCTCGGCCACTTCCTCAAGCGCGACGCGCTCACCGAGGAGCGCCTGGCGCTGCTGCACGCCCTCAACAAGATCGCCCAGGGGCGCGGCCAGACCCTCGCGCAGCTGGCGCTCGCCTGGGTGCTGCGGGACCCGCGGGTGGTCTCCGTGCTGATCGGCGCGAGCAGCGTCGCCCAGCTGGAGCAGAACATCGCGGTCCTGGACTCGCCCGGCTTCACCGACGCCGAGCTGGCCGAGATCGACCGCCTCTCCGCCGAGGCGGGCGTCGACATTCCCTGACGTCACCCGACCGTATGCCCGTCCTCGCTTCCGGCACCGGAAGCGGGGACGGGCGGGGCTTCGGTCAGCGGCCGGTGAAGCGCGGCGCGCGCTTCGCCCGGAACGCGGCCATCCCCTCGGACTGGTCCTCGGTGGCGAACAGCGCGTGGAAGGAGCGCCGTTCGAAGAGCAGCCCCTCGCGCAGCCCCACCTCCAGCGCCCGTTCCACCGCCTCCCGCGCCGCCATGGCGGCCGGTTTGCCGTACGAGGCGACGGTCGCGGCCGTGGCCGCCGCCTCCGCCATCAGCCGGTCGTCGGGGACGATCCGGGAGACCAGCCCGGCGCGCTCCGCCTCCTGCGCGCCCATGGTGCGCCCGGTCAGGATCAGGTCCATGGCCTTGGCCTTTCCGACCAGTTTCGTCAGCCGCTGGGTACCGCCGATGCCCGGGATCACGCCTAGTTTGATCTCCGGCTGCCCGAAGGTGGCCGATTCCGCGGCGAGGATGATGTCGCACATCATCGCCAGTTCGCAGCCGCCGCCCAGCGCGTAGCCGGACACCGCCGCGATCTTGGGGGTGCGCAGCGCGGCGAAGGCGTCCCAGCCCGCGAAGTAGTCCTCGGTGAACATCTCGACGGAGGTCTTCGGGTCCATCTCCTTGATGTCGGCGCCCGCCGCGAACGCCCGCTCCGAGCCGGTGATCACGAAGCAGCCGGTCCCGGGGTCGCGGTCCAGCGGCCGCAGCGCCTCGACCAGTTCGGCCAGCAGTCCGCTGCTGAGCGCGTTGAGCACCTCGGGGCGGTGCAGCGTCACGGTGACGACGCGACCCTGTCGCTCGATCTTGATGAAGTTCACGGTGTCTCCCTTGAGGGGTGGTCGGGCCGGTCTACGAGTCCCAGATGGCGCCGTACGCGGGGATGCCCCGGCACTCCATGCCGTGGACCACCCGCCAGGTGAGCTTCTTGTTGGAGATGCAGATGACGGCCTCGGCCCCGAAGTCCGCGTACGCGTCGTAGGCGAGCCGGACCATGTCGGGCTTGCCGTGTTCGGAGGTGTCCCAGATGACCGCGTCGGGCTGGGCGGCCAGGATCTCGTCCACCAGCGCGTCGCCGTAGGTCGTACGGGGTGTGCGGGTCGCCCACACCAGCCGTGCCGGGACCTGCTGGGCCAGCAGGTGGGGGAGGCAGGGGCCGATGCCGCTGCCGGTGGCCACGTAGACCACCTTGCGGAACAGCGTCTCGATGTTGGCCACGCCCGCGGTGGTGATGCCCTTCACCCAGACCCGGGACGGTGCGTCGTCGATGAACTTCCCGGTCCAGTCCCCGGCGCGGGAGATGGTGAGCCGGAACCCCGGCTCGCCCGGCGAGGGCACATTGGCGAACGAGTGCCATTCCCGCAGCGGGCTGCGGCTGACCGCCGTCGAGGAGCCCGCGAAGGGCGTCACCCCGTGGTTGAAGCGGACGAGCGCCACATGGGAGGACGGCCGTTCGACGGCCACCGGCACCCGGTGCAGCCGCAGCCACGGCAGTGCGACGCTGAAGGTGATCATGGCCAGCACCCAGACGCCCGGCGCTGTCAGCAGCCGCCCGGCGGCGGACCCGCCGCCCCGTCCGTCGAGTGTGGTCAGCACGGTCTGCGCCCAGAAGAGCGCGAGCGCCGCCCAGCCGCCGAAGCGGTGCGTCTTCTCGAAGTGGTCGTGGAACCGCGCCCGGAAGGGCGGCAGCGCGGTGGCCGTGATCCCGAGCAACAGCACGACCAGGGCGTACGAGACGGCGAGCGTCGCCGCCGGGGCGGTGTGCCGGGTCAGCGAGCCCGTCAGGGCGAGGAACCAGAGCGTGCCCGCGAGGGCCCCGCCGACGTGCACCCCGCCGAAGTGGTAGACCTTCGCCAGCGTCCACCGGATCTTCAGCGGCCAGCCGGTGGGCGCCGCGGTGGCGATGCGGAAGAGCAGATTGATGACGTACTGCTGACGGATGACGATGGCGATCGCGAAGTTGACGAGCGCGGCGTCGGAGAGCGTACGGGGCGGGAGGCCGTCGTCCGAACGGGACAGCAGGAAGGCCAGGTTGACCGCCAGGACCAGGGCGATGAGGCGGTTGTAGTGCATCAGACGCGGATGCTTCAGCAGTCCGCGTACCCCCGGTGTCCGGGGCGGCAGCTCCGCGGTGCGCGGCGGCGTTTCGGCGCGGGGTGTGGTCACGGAGCGGGGTGTGGTCACGACGCCACCTCACCGGCCGTGCGGCGCTCGGCGGCCAGCCGCAGCAGGGCCGCTTTGTCGACCTTTCCGCGGCTGGTGAGCGGAAGTGCCGGGAGGGTGTGCACGGCCACCGGCACGCAGTAGTAGGGGAGCGCCCGGGCCACGGCCTGCCGCGCCGCCCCGGGGTCGACCCGCAGCGGGGCGGCGAAGGACACCAGACTCCGGTCGTCCAGCTTGAGCGTCACCGCGCGGACGCAGCCGGGGACCGCTTCGAGGACGGCGGAGACGGAGTCCAGTTCGACCCGGAAGCCCCGCACCTTGACCTGGTCGTCGGTGCGGCCCAGATGCTCCAGTTCGCCGTCGGGCGTCCAGCGGCCCAGGTCGCGGGTACGGAACATCAGCCGCCCGCCACCGAGGAACGGGTCGGGCGCATACCGTTCCGCGGTGAGGTGCGGATTGCGCAGATAGCCCGCCGACACACAGTCGCCACCGGCCCACATCTCGCCGGTCTCGCCGATGGCGCAGGGGCGCCGCTCGGGGTCCAGGACGTACACGGTGTTGTTGGGGGTCGGCCGTCCGATGGTCAGCCGCAGCGCCGCCGGGTCATGGCGCTGCATGGTGTTGACGATGGTGGTCTCGGTCGGCCCGCACGCGTTGTAGAACGTGCAGACCCGGGCCCAGCGGTCGGCGAGCGAGCGCGGACACGGCTCCCCGGCGACGGCCGCCACCTTGATCCGTCCGCACAGCTCGGGGTCGACCGCGCTGAGCACGGTCGGGGTCGCGATGACCACGTCCACCCGGCGTACGGTTTCGGCGATGTCGGCGCCGCGGATGACCAGGGTGGCGCCGTGGCTCAGAGCGCCGAGGATCTCCCACGCGGCCATGTCGAAAGCCACGTTGAGGATCTGGGACACGCGCGTCCCGGGCCGCATCCTCAAGTCCCCCGGCTCGGTGAGCAGGAGGTTGCACACGTTGCGATGGGTGACGGTGACCCCGTTGGGCGCTCCCGTGGTGCCGGAGGTGAAGAGCACATAGCAGCCGTCGTCCGGCGTCACGGGCAGGGCGGGGGCGAAGGGGACGCCGTCCGCCTCGCCGTCGAAGGGGACGGCCATCGCGGTGTCCAGCGGGATCACGGTGTGGCCGGGGAACGCGGGGATGCGTTCCGCGTAGCCCGACGTCGTCAGGATCACCCGGGTCGATGCGGTGCGGATGACATGGCCGAGCTGGGCCGGGGGCGCCAGCCTCGCGTCCTGTGGCACATAGGCCGCCCCCGCCTTCAGGGTGGCCAGCAGGCCGACGAGCATGGGGAGGGAGCGCCGGACGAACAGTGCGACGTTGTCACCGGGGCGTACGCCCAGCCGCGTGAGCCGGTCCGCCAGCCGTCCGGCCTGCCGGTCCAGCTCCCCATAGGTGATCGTCTCGCCGAGGTGCTCGGCCGCGACGGCGAGCGGGGACGCGGCGGCGTGCCGTTCGATGGCCTGGTGGATCAGGGAACAGGGCGGTGTGGCCACCGGCCCCTGGCCGAACCGCTGGAAGCGCCGCCGGTCCGGTTCGGAGAGGTGCCGGAGGGGATCGGCGGGCCACTCCGGTCGTGCGTCCTGAAGCATGGTCTGTATCCGCATATGTCGCCCACTCTCGTTCGACAAGTCGGTCATCGTTCGGCTGATGGGGCCGGGTGCGGGCATGAAGAGCCCAGACGTGGAGATGAAGGGGGAAAAATGATGGCTGCGGAAATGGTGTTGCGGCGAGGAGATCAGGCCGCCGCCACTCCGGTCACATGCGCATCGGATGGCACGTGGTCATCAGCCGTCTCGCTTGCTTGAGAGCTTAAGGACCTGTTCGGCGTGGGCGGAAGACGGGCGACGGGCGCGAGTTGGCCAGGATTCCACTAGAGTGCGCCCGCGCGGAAAGGTATGCCTTGTGGCCTTGATGGCGACCTGGTAGCGGCCCAAGCGGGCGGCGTCACCGAAACTGACGGCATATCAGGCTGTTCGCCGGTGGCCGAGATCCGTCCCGGGGCCGCCGTCCGGATAGCATGAACGGCCCGCCCGCACCGCCCACGCATCGCCCGCACGGAGACAGAGCCTTGGCCACACCACGCATCCCGGTCATTCTCATCACGGGTTTCCTGGGTTCCGGAAAGACCACGATGCTCAACCATCTGATGCGCGACAGCGTGGACACCCGGATCGGGGTCATCGTCAACGACTTCGGCAGCATCAACATCGACGCCATGGCCGTCGCCGGACAGGTCGACTCGATGATCCCCATCGAGAACGGCTGCCTGTGCTGCGCCGCGGACGCCTCCGAAATGGACGAGATGCTGGACCGGCTCACCGATCCGGAGCTGCGCATCGACGTCATCGTGATCGAGGCGAGCGGCCTGGCCGAACCGCAGAGCATGATCCGTACGCTGCTGTCCAGCGGCAATGAGCGCATCCGCTACGGGGGCCTGGTGGAGGTCGTGGACGCCGCCGAGTTCCCCAGCACCCGCGACCGCCACCCCGAGCTGGACCGCCATGTGCGCGACGCCGACCTGATCGTGCTCAACAAGACCGACCGGGTGGGGGAGGGTGAGCGGCGGCGCGTCCTGGACACCGTCGCCGAGCTCGCCCCGGGGCTGCCCGTCCTCACTGCCGCACACGGCCGCGTCGACCCCGGCCTCCTCTTCGACCACGAGCCCCGGACCACGCCCGAGGAGCGTTTCCGGCAGCTCTCGTTCGCCGATGTGTGCACCGACGAGCACGACGACCACAGCCGCCACCTGCACGCCGCCTACGAGAGCGTCGAATTCACCTCGGCCGAGCCGCTGGACCCGCGCCGCTTCATGGAATTCCTCGACGCCCGGCCCGCGGGCCTCTACCGCCTCAAGGGCTTCGTCCACTTCGCGGGCGCCGACCCGCAGCGGAAGTACGGACTCCACGCCGTCGGCGCGTACCTCCGGTTCCAGCCGGTGCCCTGGGAGCGCGGGGAACCCCGCACCACCCAGCTGGTCATGATCGGCACCGGCATCGACGCCGACACCCTCACCAAGCGGCTGACCGACGCCGTCGCGACCGGCCCGGAGGAGGCCGACGAGCGGCACATGATGGGAGTGCTGCGCTACGTCGACCACGAGGGCCAGGGCGCACCCATGTGAGCGCGGCTACCGGCTCCCGAAGTCGGGAAGCGTGACCGAGCCGTCCTCGGCGAGCGGGAACCCGGGGTTGTACGCGATTTCCCAGGCGTGGCCGTCCGGGTCGGTGAAGGCGCTGGAGTAGAAGCCGATGGCGTTGACGGCCGCAGGCTTGGTGACCGTCCCACCGGCCCGCTCCGCCGCCGCGAGCAGAGTGTCGACCTCCGCCTCGGAGCGGACGTTGTGCGCGAGGGCGATCCCGCCGAACCCGGCCGCGGGCCCGGGCTCCAGCCCGCAGTCCCGCGCGAGCTTGTCGCGGCCCCACAGCACCACTCCCAGGCCGCCCGCCTGGAAGAACACGGTCTCCTCGACTTCCTGCCCCCGCCAGCCCAGGGCCTCGTAGAAACCCTTGGCCCGAGCGAGATCGGACACGCCCAGCGTGACCAACGTGATGCGCTGCTCCATGCGATCACGGTACGGCTCAGCACACCTACGAGAACAGCGCCCCGCCGAGCCCCGTGGCGTTCCCGGCCCGGCGGGCCGACGGTTCGCGTCTCCGGGAGCATGGCATTCGGACGGTTGACCAGTCCACCGTGTCGCAACTGGCCATGTCCCCAGGACGCGGGCGCCTGTTGGTATGGAGCTGCTTCCGCCGAAACACATGAACACGCGGAACCCGCCGCAGCCGCTACCGAAAGGCCGTGATGACCATGCCGAGCACCCGCCCGTTCGTCCAGGTCGACGTGTTTTCCACGACCCCGTATCACGGCAACCCGGTCGCGGTCGTCCTCGACGGGACGGACGTGACCGATGAGGAGATGCAGCGTCTGGCGCGCTGGACCAACCTGTCCGAGACCACGTTCGTGCTGCCCTCCACCGTCCCGGAGGCGGACTACCGGCTACGGATCTTCACGCCCGAGGGTGAGCTGCCGTTCGCCGGACACCCCACCCTCGGCTCCGCGCGCGCCTGGCTGGACGGCGGTGGCGTGCCGCACCACGCCGACCACATCGTCCAGGAGTGCGCCGCCGGACTGGTCACCGTGCGCCGGGGCGAGGGTGCTCTGTCCTTCGCCGCCCCGCCGCTGGTCCGTGATGGCGCGCTCGACGACGCGTACCTGAAGCAGATCGTCGCCGCGTTCGGCATCGGCCAGGACCGTGTCCTCGCCCACCAATGGGTCGACAACGGACCCGGCTGGGCCGTGCTCCAACTGCCCACAGCCGAAGAGGTCCTCGCCCTCGAACCCGACCTCTCCCTCATCCCGACCGCGATGGTCGGCGCGATCGGGGCCTACTCCGCCGGTTCCCCCCACGACTTCGAGATGCGCACCTTCGCCCCCCGCTGCGGAGTGGCCGAAGACCCCGCCTGCGGCAGCATGAACGCTGCCGTCGGACAGTGGCTCACCACCACCGGATCTGGCCCCTCCAGCTATCGGGTCTCCCAGGGCACGAGGCTGGGACGGGCCGCGACGATCGAGATCACCACCGGCACGGACGGCGCCGTCTGGGTGAGTGGCGCCACGACTGTCTGCATCCGGGGCACCATCGCGCTGTGACCGGCCCGCAGCCCGCGCGATTCGCCGCGCGATCCGCCGCGCGGTCCGGTTGAGCACAGGATTGCTCGATTCCCACCCCTAGCACAATCCAAGGCCCTCGACCCGGCGCAATATGCTGCCAATGTTGCTGAGATCGATTCGCTTCGAGGTACCCGTCGGCCACGCTTGACGGCGTCATATCGATGGACCACGAAGGGGCAACCATGCCGGGCAGCAGCACAGTCACCGTCCACGCCGATCGCGAGGTCCACCCCAGCCGCGCCGTGGCGCCGCCCATCTACCAGACGGCGGCGTTCTCGGCCGAGGAGGCGGAGGCGTTCGCCCAGGCCGCGGTCGACCGGCGAGGCCAGGACTTCTACACCCGCTTCGGCAATCCGAACCACGCCCAGGTCGCGGCCGTCGTGGCGGAGCTGGAGCACACCGAGGCGGCCATGGTCACCGCGTCCGGGATGGCCGCGCTGACCACCGCCGTGCTGGCCCTGGTGTCCACCGGTGACCATGTCATCGGGCAGCGGTCCACCTACGGCGGTACGGCGTCCCTGCTGCTGAACCTGCTGCCCCGATTCGGTGTGTCGACCACCCTGGTGGACCAGACCGACCCGGAGGCGTTCGAGAAGGCGCTGACCCCGCGGACCCGCCTGATCCTGGCGGAGTCTCCGAGCAATCCGCTGCTCCAGATCACCGACCTGCGCGCCGTCGCGGAGCTGGCCCGCGCGCACGACGTACTGACCCTGGCGGACAACACCTTCGCCACTCCGCTGAACCAGCGCCCGGCGGAGTTCGGTATCGATCTGGTCTGGCACAGCGCGACCAAGTACCTCAACGGTCATTCCGATGTGTCCGCCGGAGTGCTGGCCGGTCCGGCGGAGCTCCTGGACCGGGTCTGGGACGCCGGACTGCTCACCGGTGCCGTCCTCGGCCCGTTCGACGCGTGGCTGCTGCTGCGCGGGATGCGCACCCTTCCGTTGCGGATGCCCCGGCACAACGCCAACGGCCAGGCGCTCGCGGAGGCCCTGCACGACCACCCCGCCGTGAGCCGGGTGCACTATCCCGGCCTGGCATCCCACCCGCAGCACGAGCTGGCCACCCGTCAGATGAGCGGGTTCGGCGGCGCGCTCGGCATCGAGTTCGCCGGCGGTTTCGCGGCGGCCGACACGTTCCTGGGCCAACTGCGCTACGCCCGCCGGTCGGCCAGCCTCGGCGGCGTGGAATCGCTGGCCGTGCACCCCGCGTCCATGTGGCGGGGGATGCTCAGCGAGGACCAGATCGCCGCCTCGGTTCCGCCGGGCCTGGTCCGGCTGGCCGCGGGCACGGAGGACACCGCCGACCTGGTGGCCGACGCACTCGCCGCGGCCGACGCGGTGGCCGCCGCCCCTGCCGTGGGTGCCTGAGCGGGCCGGCTGTGTTGTCACGGCGTCAGGGCGCCGTGACAACAGCCCGGCACCTCACGAGGTGTGGGGGGAGAGCGTCTTCATGGTGACGTAGCTGTTCACCATGGCGACGCCGGGAAGGTCGGCCAGCCGGTTGGTGTGAAAGTCCTCGTAAGCGGACAGATCGGCGACCTCGACCTGCAGCAGGTAGTCGTAGTTGCCGGTGACGTGGTGGACGTGAACCACCTCGGACAGCTGGACGACCGCGCGTTCGAACGCGGCCACGTCGTCGCGCTTGTGCCGCATGAGCCGGACACCGGCGAACACGCGGAGGCCGCGGCCGAGCGCCGCGGGGTCGATCTCCGCCCGGTAGCCGCGGATCACTCCGGTTTCCTCGAGCCGGTTCACACGCCGCAGGCAGGGGGACGGCGAGAGGCCGACCCGGGCGGCGAGCTCGGCGTTGCTGATCCGCCCGTGCGTTTCGAGCACGGCGAGGATCGATCGATCTACCTCCTCCATAAGGGCAGACTATTGCTCAATCTCTCCGCTTACCACAACCTCCTGCCGTGCTCCGGCGCAATTTCCTGCCAAAGTTGCCGAGATCGGTTCACGCCGATGTGCTGATCAACAAGGCTTGACCACGTCATCGACTCGAACAGAACAACCCTTTTTCGTGGAGGAATTTTCAGATGAGGCTCCTGCTCACCGGCGGCACCGTGGTCAGCATGGACCCGGCTGTCGGCGATTTTGAACGCGGTGACGTACTGATCGAGGACGGCGTGATCGTCGAGGTGGCCGAGACGATCGAGGCTCCGGATGCCGAGGTGATCGACGCGACCGACCGGATCGTCATGCCCGGCTTCGTCGACACCCATCGGCACACCTGGCAGACCGCGTTCCGCGGCATCGGCGCGGACTGGACGTTCCCCGAGTGGGCGGTGGCGACGCATGGCACGCTCAAGGCTCATTACCGGCCCGAGGACGTCTACCTGGGCACCCTGCTCGGCCGGTTGGAGGCCCTCCACTCCGGCGTGACCACCATGCTGGACTGGTTCCACTGCGTGCCGACCCCCGAGCACGCGGACGCCGCCGTCGCGGCGCTGCGCGACATCGCCGGACGGTCGGTCTTCTGCCACGGCGCGGGGTGGGGCACCACCGGCTCGGTCGACGCCGAGATCCGCCGCGTCCGTTCCGCGCTTCCCGGGGACGGCCTGGTCACCATGGCGTTCGGGCTGCGCGGCGCGGAGGCCACCTCCATGGACACCGTCGCCGAGGAACTGAAGCTTGCGGCCGAACTCGACCTGCGGACCAGTCTGCACGTCGAGTCCGAAGGCATCCGCCGCCCGGTGGCCGACCTCCATGAGCACGGTCTGCTGCGGGACACCACGACGTTCGTGCACGCCACCGGGCTCGGCGACGACGAGCTGCGGATGCTCGCCGACACCGGCAGCTCGGTGTCCATCAGCCCGGACGTCGAGCTGAAGATGGGGTTCGGCTGGCCGATGACCGGCCGGATGCTGGCCGTCGGCCTGCGCCCGACACTCTCCATCGACGACGTCCCGTCCGTCGGTGGCGACATGTTCGCCACCATGCGCACCGCCTTCGTCGTACAGCGTGGCCTGGACGGCGGCCTCAACTCCCGGGACCTGCTGGAGTTCGCCACCGTCGACGGCGCCCACGCGCTCGGACTCGCCGCCCGCACGGGCAGCCTCACCCCCGGCAAGGACGCCGACGTGGTCCTGCTGCGCGCCGACGACATCACCGTGCTCCCGGCAACCGACCCGGTCGGCACGATCGTTGCGGCCGGTCACCCCGGACTGGTCGACACGGTCCTGGTGGCGGGCCGCGTCGTCAAGCGGGACGGCGTGCTGGTGGACGTGGACCTGTCCGCGCTGAAGGCACGACTGGTGGCATCCCGCGACCACGTGGCGGCGGCTGCCGGTGTCCCGCTCGACGGCACCTGGCGTCCGCGGCCGAAGACGGCGTGACCGCGCGGGGCGGAGTCCCCGCCCCGCCCAGTTCATCTCATGAAGCATGAAGCATGAGGCTTGAAGCATGCAGAAGAAGGTTGACCCGTGAAGCTGGTGACATTCACCGAATCCGAGCGCGTGGCCCTCGGCCGCATGGACACCGAGGGCAGGGTCCGCGACCTCAGTGAGGTGGTCGGCGCCCGCACGCTCCTCGACGTCATCGACGCGTGGGAGCAGCTCGGGCCCGTGATCGCCGCGGCCGCCGATCTGCCCGTGGTGGACACGCCCCGGCTGCTGGCACCGATCCCGCGGCCGCGCCGCAACCTGTTCGCCGTCGGCAAGAACTACCGTGACCACGTAAGGGAGTTCGGCCGCTCCGGCTACGAACACCCGGACCGTGTCGATGTCATGCCGACCGTACCGATCGTCTTCTCGAAGGTCCCCACCGCGGTGACCGGGCCGTACGACGAGATCGACCCCCACCTCACGGTCACATCCGACCTGGACTACGAAGCGGAGCTGGCCGTCATCATCGGCCGCGGCGGACGCGGCATCCCCGTAGACCGCGCCCTGGACCATGTGTGGGGGTACACGATCATCAACGACGTCACGGCCCGGGACCTGCAACGGGACCATCAGCAGTGGCTGCTCGGCAAGTCCCTGGACACCTTCGCACCGATGGGCCCCTGGGCGGTCACCGCCGACGACATCGGCGACCCCGGGACCCTGGAGGTCTCCTCCACGGTGAACGGCGAACCCCGCCAGAAGGCGCCCGTCTCCGACCTGATCTTCGACATCCCGGAGCTCATCAGCGTTATCTCCGCAGGGATCACCCTGCGAAGCGGCGACATCATCGCCACCGGCACCCCGGCAGGCGTCGGCATCGGTTTCGAACCGCCCCGTTTCCTCGCCCCGGGTGACGTCGTCGAGTGCGCCATCACCGGCCTGGGCGCCCTGCGCAACACGGTCGGCAGCAAGGTGCCGGAGGAATGATGCAGATCGGTGACATCAAGATCCATCCCCTCACCGACGGGACCTTTCGCGCCTCGCCCGCCTACTTCGGCGAGCACGCCCACCCCGAAGGCCACGAGGACCTGTTCCTCCGGCCCGACGACATGGCCTGGCTGCCCATCGGCTGCTTCCTCGTCCGCACCGGTGACCGCATTGTCCTCGTCGACGCCGGAATGGGGCCCGCGATCGACGACCACAGCCCCCGTCGGCTGCTCGTCGGTGGCCAGCTTCTGCTGGGGCTGCGGGCCATCGGTGTGGCGCCTTCCGACGTCACCGACGTCGTCTGTACACATCTCCACTCCGACCACTGCGGATGGCTTTTCGACCGCAACGCCGACCCGGTGTTCCCAGGCGCCACCATCTGGTTCGGCGCCGGGGACTGGGACCACTTCGTCGACGACCCGAAGGGGGCGATGCCCGACCACATCCGCGACGGCCTCAAGACGACCGCCGAGCAGGGCAGCCGCCTCCAGCTGCTCGACCGGGACACCACCGTGGTGCCCGGTATCACCCTGACCATGACGCCCGGACACACCCCCGGGCACCTGTGTGTCATCGTCGCTTCCCAAGGGCGCCGCGCGATTCTGCTCGGCGACGCGGTCGTCTGTCCGGTCCAGCTGGACGAACCCACCTGGCGGTCCATGGGCGACGTCGATCCCGAGCTGGCGCGGCGGGTCCGCGAGCGGCTGTTCCGTGAACTCGAAGACGACGCGACCATCGGCGTCGGCGCTCATTTCCCCGAGCTGGAGTTCGGCCGGGTACTCACCGGGCAGGGCCGCCGCTGGTTCACCTGACCCGCGCGGCCACGACTCCCGAGAGTGTCACCAGGTCCTCGTCCGTGAGCAGGCGGCCTTCGCGGGCCATCAACTCCTGTGCGTGCACCAGTAGTTCGTCCACCGCAGCGGGATCGGCCGGGTCGATGCCGAGTGTCGTCAGACGGTCGGCCAGGGTGAAAGGGCCGCTGTCGGGGGTGAACGGAATCCTGCGTTCGTTGCCGACCAGGGCGGGCTCCAGGCAGTTGTGCAGGAGAGGGTCGATCCCGGTCTCCTGCGTGATGATGTCCAGACCGCCCCAGCAGAAGGCGTGGGTTCCGGTCACCGGATGGTTCCAGGCTGTGCGGTAGCCCGTCAGTTCCTGGCCGGAGCGGGCGAGGTCCGTCAGGAGTTCGGTGCGGATGCCGGTGTGTATCCCGTACAGGGCCTCGAAGGCGAGTGCCGTGGCGGCCAGATCGGCGTTGCCGGGGCCGCCGCAGTAGCCGTTGACCGAGAGTTCGACGGCCGTCGCTCCGACCCGTACCGCGGCCACCGCGCAGGCCACGGCCAGGCCGAAGGTGTTGTGCGGATGCAGCCCGACCTCGACGTCCGGGGCGAGGGTCCGGGTGCGGTGGGTCAGGTGGGCGTACGCCTCCGGGCTCATCGCGCCCGGCCCGTCGAACAGTGTCAGTTCGGTGGCGCCCGCCCCGGTCAGCGCGGTGACGGCCTCCTCGTGCGCGTCCTCGGTGAGGTAGGACACCATCAGCAGTGGCACGATCACGTCGAGGCCGAGGGAGCGCGCGTACCGGACGAGCCGGGCGGCCGTGTCCAGCACCGCGGTCCGGTGGCGGGGGGTGTCCGGGTTCCGCCACTCCTCGCCCCGCCAGGCGGCCGCGTAGACCGCCGGTTGGTAGATCAGGGACGTTTCGCCGAAGCCCTGCACCCAGACCTGCACGGCGTCGTACCCGGCCCGCGCCGCCCGGTCGACATCCTCGGCCGAGCGCATCAGCGGACAGACGATCCGGCAGTCCGGGTTCTCGTCCTTCACCATGTTCACCTCGGCCCTGAGTGCGCCGTCGTCGCGCCCGGCCAGTCCGGCGGTGACGACATCCGGCACTCTGGTGCGCACCACCCGGCGCAGGAACGACCGCTTCGCCTCGGCGGACGCCACGACGCCCGGGAGGGTCTCCACCGAGCGCAGCGTCGCGTCCCGTAGCCGCACGGCAGTGGGCAGCGAACCGGTGACGTCCGTACGCCGGTTGAGCGGGCTCACCGACCAGCGGCCGGGCTCATACGCGCCCGGTGTCCGGCGTGACCGTAGCTCGTCGCGGAACCGGGCGACCTCCTCGGGGGTGAACACGGGCGGCTTCTCCATGGATGTCCTCCGGCGGTGAGTCGCTGTCGTGGACTATTCAAGTTCACTGTCGACACCATGGGCAAGATATGGGGATCGAGCGCCATCAATATTTACTTTCTGTCGACACTTGGCTCACACTGTCGGCAGTTCGATCCCGACCGTGCCCGACCGTGCCCCACCGAGGGAGGCCCCTGTGGTTCAGGACGCGCCAGACGAACACCCCGACCGGCCGCCGCGGCAGGGACGTCTCGCCGGGAAGGTCGCCGTCGTCGGCGGTGCGGGCAGTGTCGGGCCCGGTTGGGGCAACGGCCGTGCGGCCGCCGTTCTCTTCGCCCGCGAAGGCGCCACCGTGTACCTCACCGATCGGGACGAGGGCGCGCTGAACGTCACCGCGCGGCAGATCCGCGAGGAGGGCGGCACCGCGCACACGCAGGTGCTGGACGTCACCGAACCCGACGCCGTCCAGGCGTACTTCGAGGAGACGGCGCGCCACGCGGGACGGATCGACATCCTGGTCAACAACGTGGGCGGCTCCCAGCCTGGCGGAGCGGCCGAATTGAGCGTGGAGGACTGGGACGGTCAGCTCCGGACCAACCTCACCAGTGCCTTCCTCGCCTGCAAGCACGTCATTCCGGTCATGCGGCGCGGCGGAGGCGCCATCGTCAACACGGCCTCCTGCTCCGGTCTGCGCTGGACCGGTGCCGCGCAGGTCGGGTACGCGGCGGCGAAGGCGGCGGTCATCCAGCTGTCCCGGGTCACCGCCGTGCAGTACGCGCCGGACGGTGTCCGCGTGAACACCGTCGTCCCGGGGCAGTTGCACACCCCGATGGTCGAGGCCCGCCTCGCCCTCCAGCGTGCGGGCGGGGACGTGGCCGGGCTGCTCGCGCAGCGGCAGGCCCGGATTCCGCTCGGCTTCATGGGGGACGGCCGCGACACCGCCTACGCCGCGTTATATCTGGCCTCCGACGAGGCCCGGTTCGTCACCGGCACCGAGATCGTCGTCGACGGCGGAATGACGGCACGCTGTG
The DNA here is from genome assembly GCF_040629205.1 of Streptomyces sp. NPDC005962. Classification (NCBI taxonomy): domain Bacteria; kingdom Bacillati; phylum Actinomycetota; class Actinomycetes; order Kitasatosporales; family Streptomycetaceae; genus Streptomyces; species Streptomyces sp. NPDC005962. The sequence continues at coordinate 100,014 of NZ_JBEXVE010000007.1, forward strand.
ACTGAACCCCTCGCCCGCCTCGTCGGGCCGGTGCCCTCGGTCGGCTGCCCGCCCCCGCATCCCCGCCCCCGCACCCCGAAACTCCGGCTGCCGCCCGGCAGTTGTGACACCCACTGCCACATCCTCGGGCCGACGGACGTCTTTCCGTACGCACCTGAGCGCACCTTCACACCGCTCGATGCCCCCAAAGAGCAACTCCATGCTCTGCACGCTCACTTGGGCATCGGCCGAGCCGTCGTCGTGCAGTCCTCCTGCCATGGGAGCGATCACCGGGTCCTGCTGGATGCCCTGGCGGGCGGGGGCGGACGGCTGCGCGGCGTGGCCCTCGTCGGGGAGACGACGACCCGCGCCGAGATCGAGGAACTGCACCGCGCGGGCGTACGGGCCTTCCGGCTCAACTTCCTGCCCCACCTGCGGACGGCGCCGACCCGCGCCGAGATCGACTCGATCCTCGGGCGGGTCGACGGGCTGGGCTGGGCGGCCCAACTCCACGTGCGGGGCGACGGGATCGCCCGGCTGGAGGACATGGTCCGCAGGCTGCCCGGCCGGGTGGTGGTCGACCATATGGCTCGCGTCGACCTCGCCTCGGGGCGCGACGGTCCGGCGCCGCGCAGCCTGCGCGCGCTGCTCGACACGGGGCAGGTGTGGGTCAAGGTCAGCGGTGTCGACCGGGTCTCCCGTCAGGGGCCCCCGTACGCCGACGGGGTCGCACTCGCCGCGTCCCTGGTCGCCCACGCGCCCGAACGGGTGGTGTGGGGCACCGACTATCCGCACGTCAACATCGTCGGCGAGGCGCCGGACGACGGGCTGCTCGTGGAGCTCGTCGAGCGGATCGCCCCGGACCCCACGCGGTTGAGACGGCTGATGGTCGACAACCCCGCCGAACTCTTCGACTTCCCGCCGCCATCCGACGATCCGGTGTCCGACGACCGGTGATCTCGCAGCGCACGGATGGTGTCGGCAGAGCTAGTGTCGGCAGAGCCGCCGGATATTTCCGTGCCGGACCCCTTGAAGCTGCAAAGTGTCGACAGTACTGTCCCGAGTCGAACCTTCGTGAGGAGACGGTCATGCACGGACTGCCCCACGGCGCGCTCGTCCCGCGCGGTGACGCGGCGTACGAAGGGGCCCGCCTCGACGCCGTCTGGAACGAGCGCAAGCCGAACCGGTATCCCGATGTCATCGCGCTGGCCGAGACCGAGCAGGACGTCGTCGCGGCCGTGCGCATGGCCCGCGACGCGGGGATGGCGATCGGAATACGCTCCGGCGGGCACAGCTGGGTGGGCAACGGCGTACGGGACGGCGGGATGCTGCTCGACCTCTCCCGCCTCCAGCACTTCTCGGTCGACCCGACGGCGCGGACGGCGAGCGTGCAGCCCGCGGTCACGGGGCCCGCCCTCCTCGACGCCCTCGCGCCGCACGGCCTGTTCTTCCCCACCGGACACGCGCCCACCGTCGGCCTCGGCGGCTTCCTCCTCGGCGGCGGCTACGGCTGGAACTCCCGCCGTCTGGGGCCTGCCTGCCTGAGCATCACCGCCGTCGACGTGGTCCTCGCCGACGGCACCCTGGTACACGCCACCGACGCGAGCCACCCGGATCTGCTGTGGGCGGCGCGGGGGAGCGGTCCCGGGTTTTTCGGCGCCGTCACCCGGTTCCATCTCGCCCTGCACGACGCCCCGCGCCGCATCCTGCGGACCGTCCACAGCTACCCGCCGGAGCTCCGCGACGAGGTGCTGGCCTGGTCGTACGACATGCTCGAAGCGCTGCCCCGGGAGGTCGAGTTCTCGGTGAAGGTCGGGTGGGGAGCCGGGGGCCTGCCCCCGGAAGGGCGCAGTGCGTCCGGTCCGGACGGTCCGGACCGGCGGACCGTCTCCGTCACCGCCACCGCCTTCTCGGACGGCGCGAACCCGCTCATCTCCCTGGAGGAGGCCCCCTTCCGCGACCGCGCCCTGCGCGCGGTGGTGGCCGCGGAGACCACCATGGCGGAGCTGTACGACTACGCCGACCGGATGACCCCGGCCGGACTGCGCTGGGCACTCGACGGGATCTGGAGCGACGCGCCCGCCAAGGAGATCCTGGACGCCGCACGGCCGTTGTTCGACTCCCTCCCCGACACCACCAGCCATGTGCTGTGGATGCTCTGGGGCGGCCATCCCGAGCGGGGAGACGCCTGCTGGTCCAGCCAGGCCAAGGTCTATCTCTCGCCCAACGCGGGCTGGTCCGACCCGGCGGAGGACCTGGCACACGAGCGGTGGGCGCACGGCCACCTCGCCGCCGTCCAGCACCTCTCCGCGGGCCTGCAGTTCTCCGACAACAACCTCGCCGACCGCTTCGACCACGGGCTCAGCCCGGCCAACGCGGCACGGCTGGAGGAGATCCGCACGGCCTACGACCCCGAGGGCCTGTTCCGCACGTACATGGCCCCCGCGGAATCCACCACCGCCTACGCCGCCGAGGCCCGGACGAGCTGACGCCGCGTCCCCGTCGCACCCGTCGCACCCGTCGCCCCCGGCGCCCCGCCGCACCCGTCGCACCCGTCGCACCAAAGGAGAGTCGCACCATGCAGACCTCGAGAATCACGCGGCGGCCGACGGGCCTCGCGCTCACCGCCTGTGCCGTCGCGCTGTCCCTGACCACCTCCTGCGGTTCCGGCTCCACCACCGGGGCGACGAGCGCCGACGGCAAGGCGAAGATCACCGTCCTGCGCTCCAACGGCGCGATCTTCGAACCGCTCTACCTCGCCCAGCAGCAGGGCTACTTCGAGGACGCCGGTCTGGACGTCACCATCAAGGCGGGCGCGCAGGACACCTCGCAGAACGCGCCGTCCGTTCTGGGCGGCGAGGCCCAGTTCGCGATGACCGACAGCTCCGGCTTCCTGAAGGGCGCCGCCCAGGACATGCCGATCCGCATCGTCACCGGCCTGCAGTCCGCCACGACGAGGACGGCTCCCACCGATGGCCTGCTGGTGAAGAAGGACAGCCCCATCAGGTCGTTCGCCGATCTGGAGGGGCGGACCGTCGGTATCTCCGCGCTGGGCGGCACCATCCAGTTCATCTGCGAGTACCTGGTGGAGAAGGACGGCGGCGACCCGTCGAAAGTCAAGTTCGTCGCCCTGCCGACCTCCTCGCTCACCGACGCCGCCACGTCCGGCAAGACGGACGCCGTCTTCTCCTTCGGGCCGTTCTACTTCGCGGGCAAGGAGAGCGGACTGCGCTCCATGGGGAACGGGATGAACGACCTGCCCGGCATGGTGCAGGGAGTGCTGTTCGCCGGACAGCGGTATCTGTCCGCGAACGCCGCCACGGCGAAGAAGTTCACCGGCGCCGTCGCCAAGGCCATCACCTACGCCAACGAACACCCGGGGGCCGTCAAGGCGATCGACAAGAAGTACACCGAGGTGCCCGACGAGTTCATCGACGCGCACGACACCAACTACTACGACAAGAACCTCGACACCGCCGTCATGCGTACGGTCATCACGAAGATGCACACCTTCGGCCTGCTCGACAAGGCACCGGCCGACGATGCCGTGTACTGGGACCAGGCGCCGACCGTCACCGCCGGCGGGGAGTAGCGCGATGGTGCGGATACGGCTGCTTCAGCTCGCCGCGTTCGCGGCCGTGGCGGCGCTCTGGGCACTGATCGCGGCGGCGCGCGTGGTGAGTACGACCGCGCTGCCGGGACCGGCCGCCGTCGCCGGGGCGCTCGGCGACCTCGTCGGCAGCGGCACGTTCTGGCAGGCCGTCGGCGACACGCTGCGGGGCGCCGTCACCGGACTGGCGGTGGCCGTCGCCGTGGGCATCCCCGTGGGCCTGGTGACCGGGGTGTACGCGGCCGCCGAGGAGTCCTCGCGGCTGCTGATGGAGATCCTGCGGTCCTTCCCGGTGATCGCTCTGCTGCCGGTGTTCCTGCTGGTCCTCGGCTCGACACCGGGTATGAAGGCCACGGTCGTCTTCATCGCCTGCGTCTTCCCGGTGCTGCTCCAGGCCCAGTACGGCGCCCGCGCCGTCACCCCGGCCGTGCACGAGACCGTACGGGCCTACCGCGTCCCGCGGCTGCTGCGCTTCCGACGGGTGATCCTGCCGGGCGCGGTGCCGTCCATTATGACCGGGCTGCGGCTGGCCGCGACCACCTCCGTCCTGGTGGCCATCGGTGTCGAGGTGCTCACGACGCTGCCGGGCATCGGCCACCTGGTCATGGAGTCGCAGCAGGCCGGGGCCTCGGACCGGGCGTACGCCTGCATCCTCACCGCGGGCGCCATCGGCTACTCGATCACCCTGCTGGCACAGCTCGCCGAACACCGGCTGCTGCGCCGACGCCCGCCGTCGCACACCGAAGCGGGGGCGGAGCGATGAACCGCGCGCCCGTCAAAGCGGCCGTTCGCCAACTCTGGTTACCGGCACTGGCAGGCGCCGTCCTGCTCGTCGCGACCGCGGGCAGCACCAGCTTCTACTTCCCGCCGCTGACCGAGGTCCTCACCGTCCTGTGGAGCGAACTCACCGGCGGCGGCCTCCTCGGCGATCTGTGGTTCAGCCTGCGCGACATCGTGCTCGGACTGGCCCTCGCCACCGTCGTCGGTGTCGGCGCGGGGCTGGTCATCGGAGACGTACCCATCCTGCGGCTGGCAACCGGGCCGCTGCTCGACTTCGCCCGCGCCACGCCGACCGTGGGTTTCGTACCCGTGATCATCCTGACCCTGGGCATCGGCGCGGGCCCGAAGATCTTCCTGATCTTCCTGGGCTCGGTGTGGCCGATCCTGCTCAACACGGTCAGCGGAGTGCGCGCCATCGGCCCGGCCGTGCACGAGGCCGCGCGCGGATACCGCATCCCCTGGTGGCTGCGCCTGCGCCGGGTCGTGCTGCCCGGCGCCCTGCCGCAGATCCTCGCCGGTGTCCGGGTGGCCCTGTCCGTCGCCGTCGTCCTCATGGTCGTCGGCGAGATCTACGGATCGGCCGTGGGCCTCGGCAACTTCATCCTGCGCAGCGGATCGAGCTTCCACGTCGCCGAGACCTGGGCCGGCACGATCCTGATCGGAGCCCTCGGCTACGTCCTGAGCGCACTGCTCCTGCTGGTCGAGTACGCACTGCTGGGCTGGTACCACCAGCGCGCACCACACACCCGCCGGGCCGTCGAGAAGAGCAACGGAGCCGCCGTATGACACGCGGACGCAGTCTGTACGTCGAAGACCTCGGCGTGAGCTTCGGCCGGGGCGCGCACGAGCACCGGGTGCTCGCGAGTCTGTCCCTGCGCGTGGACCCGGGGGAGGCCGTGTGCGTCGTGGGCCCCTCCGGCGCGGGCAAGACGACCCTGCTGCGCTGCCTCGCCGGGCTCACCCGGCCGACATCCGGCGCGGTGCGCTACGGCGACGAGCCGCTGACCGAGCCGCACACCGACATCACCGTCGTCTCCCAGGACTACCGGGGCTCGCTGCTGCCCTGGATGCGGGTCTGGGACAACGTGGCCTTCCCGCTCCAGGGCCGGGGCGTGAAGAAGTCCGTACGCAGGCGGCGGGCGCTGGAGTGCCTGGCCACCGTCGGACTCGCGGACGTCGGGGACCAGTACCCCTGGCAGCTCTCCGGCGGTATGCAGCAGCGGGTGGCGATCGCGCGCGGACTCGCCTACGACGCCCCCGTACTGCTGATGGACGAGCCGTTCGGCTCCGTGGACGCCCAGGCCCGCTTCGACCTGGAGGACCTGACGCTCCAGCTGCGCCGACGGCTGGGCATCACCGTCATCGTCGTCACCCATGACATCGACGAGGCCGTCTACCTCGGTGACCGCGTGATCGTCCTCGGCGGAAAGCCGACCGGCGTCCTCGACACGCTGACCGTGCCGCTGGGCCCGGAGCGCGACCAGCTGTCGACCCGGGCGGACCCCCGGTTCGCCGAGCTGCGCACACGCGTGCTCGCGCGCATTCGCCGGTCGGCCCTGCCTGAAAAACAAGTGCAGTGAGACATAAGGGAGTTCACCGTGGAACCCACTCGTGAGGTCACCTACCGGGCCCGCCCCCGCGCCCTGCTCGTGGCCGTCGCCGCAGCCCTGTCACCCGCCCTCGCCGCACCGGCCGCACAGGCCGCGCCGCGTCCCCGGACCACGACCGGCGGGCGGATCACCGTCGCGGCGGGGGAGACCCTGGAGCTGACGAAGACCACCCGGGCCCAAGTCCTCGCCATCGAGGAGGGCGGGGCCATCACCGCCCCGGAGGGATACAGCCTGACGCTGACCGTCAACGGCGCGGAGACCGGCGCCGAACTCGCCACGCTCACCGACGGCCACGGCGGAGCCGCCACCGCGATAGCCGCCGGTACCTACCGGGGCAGGGTCGTGCTCACGGTCGCGGAGGCCACCCCGGTTGCCTTCAGCGACCTGACCTTTCCCTTCCGTCAGGCCCTGTACGTGGACGCCGACGGGGTGGACGAGGCGAAGTCCGTCCCCTCCGGGGTCCTGGGCGGCACCGTCACCGACACCGGTGCGCGCGACATCGCGCTCCTGTCCAACGGCGAGTCGTGCAACGGGGTCTACGTCACCGGCGGCGGCACGTACACGCTCACCCACCCGAAGATCGCCTTCGCGGGCAACGGGCGCTGCGACTTCATCGGTTACGGCGCCTCCGTCGTCGGCACCGGCGAGGGCACCACCCTGGTCCTGGACGGCGCCACCATCCGCAACGAGGGCGTCGTCCGCACCGCGGTCATCGCCGACGCCACCGCCAACGTCATCGTCAAGAACTCCACCGTGCACTGCGCCGACGGCACCGTTCCCGAGGAGTATCCGGCCTCGGGCACCGGAGACACCCGGTACATGGTCACCGTGCCGTGGATGCTGGGCCTGTCGGGCAACGTACGGGCCACCAATCTGCTCGGCTCGCGCACCAGGGCCTCGTACATCAACTCCCGGATCTCGTCCGAGAAATGGGGCGCGCTGTCCGTCGACGGCGGCAGCGACTGCACGCTCACCGCCATCAACAGCACGATCGCCAACACCGGCGGTCAGGGCTACGGCTCGTACGCCATCGGCAACGTCACCGAGCACTTCCTCGGCTGCCGGTTCCACGTCGGCGACTACGCCCTCATCCACTGGGGCGCCTCGGCCCACTACGGTGACAGCACCAGGAAGGCGGTCGCCGCCCTCAACACCTCGCTCGAACTCGGACTGACCGCAGGTGAGTTGAGCAATCTGCCGGAGCGGGCGACGACCGTCGACGCCGGGCGCTTCATGGTGCTGTGGTACGCGGCGGGGAGCGTCACCATCGACGGCGGCACCCGGGTGCGGACGGGCGGGACCGCGTTCATGTGCAAGGCGGTCGCCGGGTCCCTCACCGTGGACGGCTCCCGGGGCGCCTCGATCAGGCCGGGCAACGGCGTCGTCTTCCAGCTCATGGACACCGACCGGCCGGGCAGCGTCACGGTGTCGGGCAAGCCGTGGAAGACCGAGACCATCGGCACCTACACCGAGCCCACCGGAGCGCCCGCCAAGTCGCCGAGCTGGGATGCCACCTCCGCCCACGCCACCGACGCGAAGGCCGCCTTCACGGACATCGAGCTGAGGGGAGACTTCTACAACGCTGTCCGGGGCGGTGGCAACGCGAACCTCCAGGGGCAGAACCTGAACCTCACCTTCACCCGCTGCACCGTGCGCGGCGTCATCTCCGCCACAACCGTCAAGCACAGGGTCGCCACCATCACCTCGGCGGAGTACCGGGAGATCAGCGAGGTGGCCAACACCCCGGGAGCGGTGGTCAACAACGGTGTCATCGTGGCCCTGGGCGCCGGTTCGGCATGGACGGTCACCGGGACGTCCCACCTGAGCGCGCTGACCCTCGCGGACGACGCCGCCGTCCACGCCCCGCCCGGCCAGACCGTGACCCTGACGGTCGACGGCACGGTCACGGAGCTGAGGGCGGGCGGCTCGTACACGGGAGCGCTCACGCTGACCGTGTCGTAAAGGCGGACACGAACCGGCCCCCGGGGGATGCGAACCGTGTTCCCGGGGGCCGGAGTTTTCGCGGGGAGCCGGTGTGCCGCCTACGCCCCGATCATGTTGTAGCCACCGTCGGCCACCAGGAAGCCGCCGGTGATGTGCTGCGCGTCCTCGGTGGCGAGGAACAGGGCGGCCCCGGCCAGTTCCTCGGGCTCGGGGATGTGACCCATCGGGGTGGCGGCCCGGAGCTGGTCGCCGCGGCCGTTCTTCCAGTCCTCGCGGCCGAGGGTGGCCGGGGTCTCGATGAAGCCGGGCGCGAAGACGTTCACCCGCACATCCGGTGCGAAGGCGTGGGCGTAGGACTTGGTGAGGCCGATGATGCCGTACTTGGCGGCCGCGTACTGGGGCGCGCGGGCGCTGCCGCGCACCACCACCGTGGAGCCGATGTTGACGATGGCGCCCCCGCCCTCCTGCCGCAGCATCCGCGCCCCGAACTCGTGCGTGCACAGCAGCGTGCCCTTGACGTCGACCGCGAGCACATGGTCGACGGACTCCTCGGTGAGGTCCCGCCAGGACATCTGCTCACGGGCCACGTCGCCGACGTTGTTGATCGCCACGTCGAGGCGGCCGAAGCGGTCCCACACCTCGTCGGCCAGACGCCGGATCTGGTCGTGCTCGGAGATGTCCGCCTGGACGACGAACGCCTCGCGTCCGAGTGCCGTCACCCGTTCGGCCGTCGCCCGCGCGCCCGCGCGCGAGCCGCGGTAGTGGACCGCGACATCGGCGCCCTCCCGCGCCGCCCGTACGGCGATCTCGGCGCCGAATCCGGTGCCCGCGCCGGTGACGAGGACGGTCTTGCCCATGAAACGTTCGGGGACGGCATTCATACGGTCTCCAGGAGGATGGTGGACAGCAAGGGGGCCCGCCCGGGTCAGACGAGGGTGCGGCCGCCGTCCGCGTACAGCACCTGCCCGGTGACGAACGCGGCCTCGTCGGAGGCGAGGAAGAGAACGGGGCCGGTGAGATCCGCTGGGCGGCCGAGGCGCCCGGCGGGGACGAGCGCCTCCAGGGACGCGCGCATACCGGGCCGGGCGAGGTACTCACGGGTGAGGTCGGTCTCGGTGTAGCCGGGGGCGACGGCGTTGACGGTGACGCCGCTCGACGCCCACTCGCGCGCCATCACCCGCATCAGCTGGTTGACGCCGCCCTTGGCGGCCGCGTACGGGGAGTGGTCCCGGTGTGCGAGCAGCCCCGAGACGGAGGACAGGTACACGATCCGGCCGTATCCGGCGGGCACCATCACCGCGCCGACGGCCCGGCCCAGCCAGAAGGCGCTGTCGAGGGTGATCGCGGTGATCCGCTCCCACACCTCGTCGGGCGTATGGAGCACCGGTCGGCGGTCGTTGACGCCCACCGCGTGCACGAACACATCGATGCCGCCCAGGAGTCCGGCCGCGTCGGCGACGGCGGAGCGGCAGGCGTCCGCCGAGGTGAGATCGGCGGGCAGGCCGTCGACGGACCCGGGACCGGCGTCCTCCGCCGTGGTCCTGTGCAGTTTCGCCTCGTCGACGTCGAGGACGAGCACCCGGGCGCCCGCTTCCGCAAGGGCCCCCGCCACCGCGGACCCGATGCCGCCCGCTCCGGCGATCAGCGCACGTGTACCTGTGAAGTCCCATGGCGTCCGCATGTTCCGGACCGTACGTCACGCTCTGAATTGTGTCCACACTTCGCGCACCTCTTGACGGTCATTCCTGCCCAATGCACGCTGTCTGTCGACAGTTGAGGGAGGTCGGGGTCTATGAAGCTGGTGACGTTCGACGCGCGGACCACCGCCGGTTCCGGCGCGGGGCTGGTGGGACGGCTCGACGGCGGGACGGTCGTGGAACTCGATGTGCCGTCCACCCGTGCGTACTTCGAACGTGGGGGACAGGTGGGCGAGACGGGGCGGACGTTCGCTCTCGCCGACGTACGGCCACGCGCGCCGATCGTGCCGAAGAAGTTCTTCCACACGGCCGGGAACTTCCGGGAACACCATGAGGACCTGGCCCGCGTGAACTGGTCCCACCCGGTCAACAAGGGCATCGTTTTCTTCCAGAACGTCGACGCCATCATCGGCCCCGACGAGCCGATCGTGTACCCGGCGAACCTCACCCAGGAAGTCGACTACGAGCTCGAACTCGCCGTGGTCATCGGCAGACCCGGCCGGTTCTTCTCCGCAGAGCAGGCGGCCGAGCACATCGCGGGCTATCTGGTCTTCAACGACATCACGGCCCGGGACATCCAGCGCCGGGAGATGGAGTCGGGCGTCTTCTCCTTCTCCAAGGCCATCGAGACCTTCTGCCCGATCGGCCCGTACCTCGTCACCGCCGACGAGATCGACGATCCGCACGACCTCGACATGGAGCTGAGGGTCAACGGCGACGTACGCCAGAAGTCGAACACCTCCCGCATGTCGGTGTCGATCCCGCAACTGGTCGCCTACCACTCCCCGCAGACCTACAGCGCGGGCGACATCATCACCACCGGCACGGTCGCGGGCGTCGCGGCGAGCACCGCGGACCCGTTCGCCCACTACCTCCGGCCGGGCGATGTCGTCGAGGCCGAGATCGAGGGTCTTGGCGTGCTCCGCAACCCGGTGGTGTCCTGGGAGGACGCCTACGGGAGCCCGGAACCGTCCGCCGAACCAGGGGCAGGCGCCCGGCGACCGGGGAGGGGGTGAGCCGTGCGCATCGCCCGGCTCACCGGCCGCCCGGTTCTGCTGACCGACGAGGGCGCCATCGATGTGCCCGACCACCTCGCGGACGACGTCCTCGCCCGCTGGGACGACATCCTCGCCTGGTCGCCCACCGCGACGGGTGGGCGCCCGTACAACCCGGCCGACCTCCGGGCGCCGGTCGAAAGCGCCCGCCAGATCTTCGCCGTCGCCCTCAACTACCGCCCCCACACGGCCGAGGCCGGGTACGAGGAACCGGCCTCGCCCCTCGTCTTCACCAAGTTCCCGACCTGCCTCACCGGCCCGTACGCCACGATCGCCCTGCCGCCGGGACACGTGGACTGGGAGCTGGAGCTGGTCGCGGTCATCGGCCGCGCGGCACACCGCGTACCGGAGGAGAAGGGCTGGGACCCGGTCGTCGCACTCACCGTCGGGCAGGACATCTCCGAGCGGATCAGCCAGCTCGCGGGGAGCCCGGCGCAGTTCTCGCTCGGGAAGTCGTATCCGGGGTTCGGCCCCATCGGGCCCGCCCTCGTGGGTCTCGACGAACTCACCGACCGCGACGACCTGGAGCTGATCTGCGAACTGAACGGCGAGACCGTGCAGCACGACCGCACCGCGAACATGATCTTCCCGATCCCCCGGCTCGTCTCGTACCTCAGCGCGTTCTGCACCCTGCTCCCCGGCGACCTGATCTTCACCGGCACTCCGGCGGGCGTGGGCAACCGCCGGGTGCCGCGGCGGTTCCTCACCCCCGGCGACGAACTGGTCAGCCGCATCGGCGGAGTCGGCGAGATGCGGCACCGCTTCAGGAGGGCGACCCCATGACCCCCGAATCCACCTCCACCCTCTTCACCGGCGTCCAGGTCTTCGACGGCACCGGGCGCGACCCTTTTCGCGCCGAGGTCCTCGTCGAGGGCAACCGCGTCACCGCCGTCGCCGACAACGTTCCCCGCGACCTGCGGGACGGGGCCCGGGTGATCGACGGAGGCGGTGGCACCCTGCTCCCCGGGCTCGTCGACGCCCACGCCCACCTCGGCTTCGGCTCCACCGTGGAACACCTCTCGCGGCGCCGCGACGAGCCCGACGAGGAGAAGGCGCTGCTCGTGGCGCACGCCGGACGGGTCCTGCTCGACCACGGCATCACCAGCGCGTACTCGGGCGGCAACCGGCTCCCCCGCACCGAGACCGCCGCCCGCAAGGCCTTCGCCGAGGGCTGGATGCCGGGGCCGCGCCTGAAGGCCGCCTCCTGGGAGGGCAGCGCGGGCATGGTCGAGCCCGGCGTGTACGACTTCCCCGGCGTCGACGGGCGCGCCTCCGACCCGGGGGCCGTCTCCCGTTTCGTCACGGACATGGCCCAACTCGGCGTGGACATCGTCAAACTGTCGCTGTCCGGGGAGAGCGCGGTGGTCCAGGGCACCTCACGGGTCGTGCAGTTCACCGACGAGGAGGTCGCCGCGGCCGCGCACACCGCGACGCGGCACGGCCTCTGGCTCACCGCGCACGCGCACGCCGCCGAATCGGTCAAGATGGCCGTACGCCACGGTGTCCGCGCCGTCTACCACTGCACCTTCGCCGACGAAGAGGCCCTGGACCTCGTCGGAGCCGCCCGCGACCGGCTGTTCGTCGCCCCGACCCCGGGCATCATCCACGCCAACCTGTACGACACCGGCAGTGAACCCGAGCCCGGCATGGAGGTCCGGGCCACCCACGACGCCGTACGCCGGGTCGTGCCCGAACTGGTCGCCCGAGGCGTCCGCGTCGTCCCAGGCGGCGACTACGGCTTCGCCTGGAACCCGGTCGGCCGCAACCCGCGGGACCTGGAGCTGTTCGTCGACTGGTTCGGCTTCACCCCGGCCGAGGCGCTGCGCGCGGCGACCGGGTACGGCGGGCAGGTCATGGGCATGGGCGACGAACTCGGGCTGGTGCGCGAGGGGTTCCTCGCCGATCTGCTCCTCGTCGACGGCGACCCGCTGGACGACATCCGCGTCCTCCAGGACCGCGACCGGCTCGCGGTGATCATGAAGGACGGCCGTGCGCACAAGGTGGCGGGGTGACCCGCGTGATCCGGGCCCGTACGAACGCCGGACGGCTCGCCGGGCGGTGGGACGGGGACGTGGCCGCCTTCCGCGGCATCCCCTTCGCCGAGCCGCCCGTCGGAGACCTGCGCTGGCGGCCCCCCGGACCGGTCACCGCCTGGGACGATGAGCGGCCCGCGTACGACGTCGGCCCCGCGCCCCTCCAGCCGCAGCCGTCCCGCGACTCGATCATGTTCCACACCAACTTCGCCGACCGGCGCGCGCTGGTGATGAGCGAGGACTGTCTCTATCTGAACGTATGGACGCCGGAACCGTCCGGCACATCGGGCGGCCTGCCCGTCATGGTGTGGGTCCACGGGGGCGGCAACCGCTACGGCCACGGCGGGCAGGAGATCCACGACGGCCGCGCCCTGGCACGCCGGGGCATCGTCGTCGTCACCCTCAACCACCGGCTCGGCGCCCTCGGCTTCCTCGCCCACCCGGGCCTGGCCGCCGAGGACGAGCGCGGCGCCTCGGGCAATTACGGGCTGCTCGACATCGTCGCCGCCCTGACCTGGGTACGGGAGAACGCCGCCCACTTCGGCGGCGACCCCGGCCGGGTCACCCTCGCCGGGAACTCCGCCGGTGCCGCCCACCTCTGCCACCTCATGGCCTCGGCGGCGGCCCGGCCCCTCTTCCACGCGGCCCTCGGACAGAGCGCCTCCGGCGTCGGACGGGCGGAGGGACCGCTCCCGGACCAGGCCGCCGCACAGGCGCACGGCCTGTGCTGGGCCGGGGAGTTCGGGGACCGTGACATCACCGGGCTGCGCCGGATCAGCGGTGCCGAGCTGATCCTCGCCGGACACTTCGGGCCGGTCGTCGACGGACGCCTGCTCACCGAGCCCACCGACGACGTCTTCGGCACCGGGCGCCAGCACGCCGTACCGCTGCTGGTGGGCAGCAACGACGACGAGGGATCGGCGTACGCCACCCTCGACGTCCTGCGGCGGCTGCCCGCCCACTCCGGCATCGGCGCGCTGTACCCGGTGCGGGACGCGGACGAGGCCTGCCGTACGGCACGGAGGTTCACCGGGGAGAGCCGCTTCACCTATCCCGTGTGGCACTGGGCGCGGGCACACAGCGGTCGCGCGCCGACCTGGATGTACCGCTTCACCCGGACCCCGCCGCTGCCGCCGGGACTCGACCTGGCCCCGCCGCGCGACGGACTGCCCGGCTACGGCGCGCACCACACCGCCGAACTGCCCTACGTCCTCGACAACCTGGACCGGCGCTCCTGGCACTGGACCGCCGTGGACCGCGAACTGGCCCGCGTGATGGCGGACACTTGGGCGCGCTTCGCCACCACCGGCGACCCGAACGGCGGTGCGCTGCCCACCTGGCGCCGCTTCACCGCCACGGAGGCCATGGTCTTCGGTGACACGGACCCGGCCCGCCCCGGCCATCTAGAGCGCCCCGACGCGATGCGGCTGCTGGCGAACCTGCCACGTCCGCTGTGACCTGGTGAAAGGAATGTCCCGTGGCCCGAATCCCCGACGGCGACGCCGACGGCGCAGGCGTGATCGCCGACCGCATCCGCGAGCGCCGCGGCGGCACCCTGCACCCCCTCGACCGGATGCTTCTGCACAGCCCGCGGCTGGCCGACGGCTGGAACAGCCTGCTCGGCGCCGTACGACAGCGCATGGCACTGCCCGACGACATCCGTGAGCTGGTGATCCTGCGGATCGCCGTCCTCAACCGGGCGCCGTACGAATGGGCCGCGCACGAGGGACCGGCCCGGGCGGCGGGCCTCGGAGACGCCGAACTCGCGGCGCTGCGCGAGGAGGACCCGCCACTCGACCCACGTCGGCGGAGGGTCATCGCGTACACCGACGCGATGACCCTCGACGTTCAGGTCCCGGACGGGCTCTTCGACGCCCTGCGGCCCCACTTCACCGACGCGGAGCTGGTCGAACTGACCGCCACCGCGGCCGCGTACAACATGGTGTCCCGCTTCCTGGTGGCCCTGCACATTCAGGAGGCTAGCGGGAGTTCGCGCACCTCCTGAGGAAGGAGCTGAGCAGGCGGTTCCACTGCACGGACTGCTCCCAGTGCGCGTTGTGCCCCGCCTCGCGGACCACCTGGAACTCCGCGTGGCGCAGATGCGGGAGATGGAGCCGCATCATCGACGGCGGGCTGTACAGATCGCCGTCCCCGGCGATGAGCTGGACCGGCATGGCCAGGGACTCCAGCGCGTCCCAGGTGATCGTGTTCGTCAGCGACTGGGGGAACGCGTCGGAGGTCCTGGCACGGGCGTTGATCTCCAGCCAGGCCGCGACCCCGTCCCGGTCACCGGCGCGGTACGAGGGGCCCAGCTCCCTGAAGTCGACGGGCATCTCGCCGAAGGGAGCGGGCTGGATCGCCTCCTCCAGCTCCGCGTACTCCGCGTCCTGGACGCCCGCCTTGCTGCCGGAAACGGTGAGGCCGTACAGCCGCTCCCCGTACGACAGGGCGTAGTCGACGGCCACGATCCCGCCCGCCGCCGAGCCGGACAGATGGAAACGGTCCAGTTTCAGGAAGTCGGCGAGGGTGTTGAGGTCGCCGGACGCGGTGCCCGCCTCGGTCTTGCTGCCCGCCACCGAGCCGTACGCGCCACGCCGCGAGTAGCCGATGACCCGGAAGCCCGCCCCGGCGAGCACCGGCTGCTGGTACGGCCAGCTCTCGCCGCTGCCGGAACCGGGATGGCACAGGATGACGGGCCGCCCCCGGCCGCCGGTGTCCCAGCACCACAGGGTGCCGCCCCCGGAGACGGGCACCCGGTGCTCCGTCACCGGTACCTGCTCGGGGACGGGCACGGGCACCCAGGCCCCCTCCGCCGGGGAACCCGCGCCGGAGGCCGACGAGGGCGTGGCGGCCGCCCGCCCCGCTCCAGCGGACGTCAAGGCGGCGAGTGCGGCACCGCCGACGAGGGCACGTCGGCCGAGCGCGGCCCCCTTGCCCTGCCCGGGCGTGCGGTGAGTGTGCATGGTTCCTCCTGGCAGTCATGGAAGTGGAGGGCTGGAAGGCCTCAAGGGCCGTCGTCTGTCGACAGGTGGCACGGATCGGGGATGAGGGTCGAACTAGAGGTGCGATAGTGTCGACACCATTGAATTGGCTGTGAACGGGGAGAGGATTGCCGCATGAGCGATGAGGACACGCATGTCGTGCTCGCGCGTCTGCTGCGGCTGCGGGACCGGCGCGAGCCGATGGTCTGGCAGATCGCCGAATGGGTGGGGTCGGGCATCATCGAGGGCCGCCTCGAGCCCGGTCAGGACCTCAACAGCGTGGAGCTGTCACGCCGCTTCGACACCAGCCGGACGCCCGTGCGCGAGGCCCTGATGCTGCTCGAACAGGAGGGCCTGGTCGAGATGAAGGCGCGGCGCAGGCCCCGGGTCGCCGCGCCCTCGCCCCAGGACATCCGGGACATCTACCAGGTCCGGCGCCAGTTGCTGTCGATGCTCGCCGGGCTGCTCGTCGAGCGCGCCACCGACGAGGAGCTGGCCGGACTGCGCGCCAGGGTCGAGGAGATGAGAGGGCTCGCCGACGGAGGCGATGTGGACGCCTACTTCTGGAGCCATGTGCGGCTCCAGGAGCGGATGACCGAGATCGTCGGCAACGCCACCCTGAAGCAGATCCTCGACTCCCTCGCCCTGCGCACCCTGATGCTGCGCCATCTGAGCCTGACCCGGTCCGGCCGCCTCGCCTACAGCGTCGACGACCAGGAGCGCCTGCTCCAGGCCTGCGAGGAGCGGGACGGGGAACTGGCGTCGGCGCTGATCGCGGGGGCGACGGTCCGCGCGCTGCGGGCGGTCGAAGAGCAGTTGGAGCAGGACGCCGGACAGGCGCGGAAGCCGACGCGGCGGCGCCGGGCCGCCGCCTCCTGAGTCGCGGGCCCTGTCGTACGGGACGGTCGCAGGGGACTGCCGGGGCGCTCACGTGGCCAGCACCCCGCCGTCCACGGGGAAGTTGCCGCCCGTGACCCACGCCGATTCGTCGGACACCAGGTAGACGGCACACCATGCGATGTCCTCGGGTGTGCCGACCCTGCCCAGGGGGATGCGCGCGAGCAGGGCTTCGCGGGCGGCGCCCTCGTGGGCACCGGCCGACTCGGTGGCGGGGGTGCGGACCATGCCGGGGGAGATGGTGTTGGCGCGGATGCCCGCCGGGCCGCCCTCGACGGCGAGTTGGCGGGTGAGCCCGAGGACCGCCGACTTGCCCGCGCAATGGGCGACCATGCCGAAGGTGCCGCTGCCGCGGAAGGCGTTCACCGAGGCGAAGTTGACGATCGAGCCGCCCCCGCTCGCCACCATGTGCGGCCACACGGCCCGGACCGGCAGGAAGACGACATCGACCTCGCCGCGCAACGTCGGCGCCCACTGCGCGTCGAAGTCCATCTCCGCCGCACTCGCCAGGTGGGGAGCGATCGCGCCCGCGGTCACCAGCGCGTCGACCCGCCCGCGCCGTGCGTACGCCTCGTCGGCGAATCTCCTGGCGTCGGCGGGCACGGACATGTCGAGCGGTGCCAGCACATCGACCCGCCCTCCGCGCCCGGCGGCCAACTCGCGGGTGCGCTCGGCCGCGTCCGCGTCGATGTCGCAGCCGACGACGGTCGCGCCCTGGTCCGCGAAGAGCAGCGCACACCCCCGGCCGATCCCGGCGCCCGCGCCGGTGACGAGAGCGACCTTGCCGGAGAGCCTGCCGGGCGCCACGAGACCGGGCGCCACGAGATCCGGGCGCCCGCGCCGGGAATCGGTCATGCCGTCCTCCTTGGCCGATTGGCCGAACCTGTCGAGGCCTGCTGTATGCGGCGTCGAGCGTAACCGCACACAGCGCACAGTGTCGACACTAGGCGAAAATAGCAAGGCTTTCTCTCCATTTTGGCCTTAACTGTCGACACTGTTCCCCTCATGCGTCCCCCTAGGGGATTACCTGGGTTTCGCTGTGCAACCGTTGGGCGACTCCGGCTGTCCTGATGGGTGTACTTGAGGTAAACGCTCCTCAACGAGCTGGAGGATCTGTGCGGTCCCGTTCCCTTTCCACCGTCGCGCGCTGCGCGACGGTGGTCGCTCTTGTGACCACCCCCGTCTTACTCGCCGCACCCGCGGCAGGCGCCGCCGAGGCGCGTACCACCACCGCGGCCTCCGCGCCGCGGGCCGACTTCAACAAGGACGGATACGCCGACCTCGCCGTCTCCGCGCCCGCCGGAACCGTGGACGGCAAGGCCAAGGCCGGTTATGTCGCCGTCGTCTACGGCTCGGCCTCCGGTGCGGCCACCGGCCACCGGCAGATCATCAGCCAGGCCACCGAGGGTGTCCCCGGTGACCCCGACGCCTCGGCGTACTTCGGAGGCCGGACGGTCGCCCGCGACCTGGACGGCGACGGCTACACGGACCTGGCGATCGAGGTCGGCGACAAACCGGCCGTCACCGTCCTGTGGGGCTCGGCAAACGGCCTGACCGGCGGCACCCAGCTGCCCGAGGGCGACGGCGACAACTTCGGCTCCAGCATCATCGCCGGTGGCGACTTCAACGGCGACGGCCACGCCGACCTGGTCGATCAGGTCATCGTCAACAAGGGCTCGGATTTTGACGAGAGGACCGGGCTGCGCGTCCGGTTCGGACCGTTCAACCGCGCGGGCGAAGCGGCGGGGAGCGCCACCGTCGACACCTACAAGATCGACCGGCCGACCAGCCTGACCGCGGGCGATCTCAACGGCGACGGCAAGGACGAACTCGTCAGCACCCATGCCTTCGAGGAGATGTCCGAGGACACCCTCGTCTGGAAGGGCGGCACGGACGGGCTCGGGAAGACGCCCACCAAGCTCACCGACGCCGCCACCACCGCCATCGGCGACGTCGACAAGGACGGCTACGGTGACCTGATCATGCGTACCGTCCCCGACAACGTCGTCGAGGAGCTGCCGTACGACCACGGCACGCTCAAGGTGTTCTACGGCACCGCGTCGGGTCCGAGCACCACTCGCACCAAGACCATCGACCAGAACACCGCGGGCGTTCCGGGCGTCAACGAGGACGGCGACCAGTTCGGCTACTCGCTCAGCGCCGGGGATGTGAACGGCGACGGCTACGCGGACGTCGCGGTCGGCATCCCGTACGAGGACCTGGAGGCCGGTCAGAAGGACGCGGGCAGCGTCGTCCAGCTGTACGGCGGTTCGGGCGGACTGTCCGGCACCGGCGCCCAGGCGTTCACCCAGGACACCGCCGGGGTCCCGGGGGTCGCGGAGGCGGGCGACCGCTTCGGCGCCGCGGTGCAGCTCGCCGACACCAACGGCGACGGCGCGGACGACCTCTCCGCAGGTGCCCCCGACGAGGACGGCGCCTACACCTCCAGCGGTGCCGCCTGGGTGCTGCGCGGCAAGGCGGCCGGTCTGACGACCGACGGCATTGTCTCCTTCGGGCCCGACACGCTCGGCGCCCCGGAAGCGGGTGCCTTCCTGGGCAGCGGTTACTCGCGGTAATCTGAACGCCGCGAAGGCTCGCGGACGCTGAACGATTCACCATGCGCCACTAGTTGACGATTCCTCATGTCTACTGGACGGTAGTGTCCATGGCGACGCATGCGACGCGAGGCACCGCGACTTCAGTCATACGGAACGGCCGGTCCCGAGCGGGCCGAACAGGGCTGCTCGGGGCGGCCGTTCTGCTGGTGGCCGCGATCGTGGCCCCCGGCACCCCGGCGGCCGCCGCCGAGACGCCCTGGTTCGACGGACGGGCCGCGGACGAGGTGACCACGGACGGGGCCCGGTTCGCCGACGGCCACGGCCGCGAGGTCGTGCTCCGCGGCTTCAACGTCTCCGGCGAGACCAAACTGGAGGAGAACAACGGCCTCCCCTTCGCGGGCGTCGCCGACGCCCGGAAATCCGCCACCGCGATGCGGAACCTGACCGGCGCGAACTCGGTGCGCTTCCTGCTCTCCTGGGCCCACGCCGAACCCCGTCCCGGCGAGGTGGACACCGGCTACCTGGAACAGGTCACCGCCCAGATGAAGGCCTTCCTCGACGCCGGAATCCGGGTCTACCCCGACTTCCACCAGGACCTCTACTCCCGCCACATCTTCGACAAGGACAGCTGGTACAGCGGCGACGGCGCCCCGAAGTGGGTCGTCGACGCGGGCGGCTACGGCAAGGAGTCCTGCGGCATCTGCGCCCACTGGGGCCAGAACATCACCCAGAACCAGGCCGTCATGAAGGCCACTCGCGACTTCTGGCACAACCGCGCCCTGACCATCGGCGCCGGGACGGTGCGCGTCCAGGACGCCTTCCTCGCCACCGCTCAGAAGACCATGTCCTACCTCGCCGGACACCTCCCCGCCGACGCGTTCGCCCGCGTCTCCGGCTTCGACCCGCTCAACGAGCCCTACGCGGGCGTCTACGATGACGGCCAGAACAGCCGCACCTGGGAGAAGAACGTGCTGTGGCCGTTCTACGAGAAGTTCCGCGCCCGCATGGACGCCGCGGGCTGGCAGGACAAACCCGCCTTCGTGGAGCCCAACATGTTCTGGAACTCCAACCTGGACTTCCAGCGCCAGGAGGGCGGGCTGCTCGACACCGGAAAGCCCGGCTCCCGCTATGTCTTCAACACCCACTACTACGACCAGAAGGCCATCTCCGGCATCTTCATGCCCGGCAAGGCCGCCGACGGCCAGTACTCGACCGACTTCGGCGCCGTCCGCGACCGTGCCACCGCCCTGAACACCCCCGCCGTCATGAGCGAGTTCGGCCATCCGCTCACCGGCTTCACCTCCGACAAGGCGCCCACCGTCCTCAAGGGCATGTACCAGGCGCTCGACTCCCGCCTGCCCGGCGCCACCTGGTGGAGCAAGCCCGCCACCTCCGGCCCCGTCCTCTCCTCCAACCAGTGGCAGTGGGACCTCTACAACGGCCGCCACCGCGAGGCGATGAACGGCAACACCTCGAAGGTCCTCACCGAAGGCGACGCCTGGAACGACGAGGACCTCTCGGCCGTGCGGCTCGACGACTCCGGCAACGCCCAACTGCGCCAGGACGCCCGGCTGCTCGACCGCCTCTACCCGCGCGCGGTGGCGGGCCGCACGCTCGCGTTCACCTTCGAGGACCGCTCACGCGACGGCAGCACCACCCTCAGCTGGGACCGCATCCCCGGCTCCCTCCCGAACGTCGCCAAGCTCACCGGCTCCGGCCGCTACGGAATGCTGGTGTGGCGCTCCGACGGCGACACCGACGCCCCCACCGAACTGCACCTGCCCCGCGACTTCGACCCCGCCACCACCACCGTCGTCTCCGACCTGAGCACCGTCACCGGCCCGCCCGCGTACACCGCGCAGGGACACACCGCCGACCACCCCATCGCCACCGCCGCCGAGCCCGGCGGCACGGATGCCCGCCGTCTGGTGCTCTCCGCACCCGGCGAAACCGGCACCCTGCACTACGCCCTGGTCGCCGACGGCACCGCCGCCCCCTCCGCTGAACTGCGCGCCGCCGCCCAGCAGGAACTGACCCGATGGGCGGCGGCCGGGGGCTTCTGAGGCATCAGCCCGGCAGGCGTCAGCCCCGGCAGCACCTCACCAGCGCCTCACCAGCGGTGGTGCACCTGCGCCCGAATCCGCCGGTCGTACAGCTCGCCGATGGCGTCCAGAGCGGACTGCTCCAGCGGCGGGAGCGCCGCTGCCGCCGCGTTCGCCTCGACCTGCCGGGGCGAGCGCGCGCCGGGGATCACCGAGGTCACCCCGGGCTGCTGGACGATCCACCGCAGCGCCGTCTGCGCGGCGGTGGCGTCCTCCGGCGCCAGCTTCCCGAATTCCGCCGCCGCCTCGACGCCCTCCTCGAAGTCCACCCCCGAGAAGGTCTCGCCCTGGTCGAACTTCTCGCCGTGCCGGTTGTACGTGCGGTGGTCGTCGTCGGCGAACAGCGTGTCCTTGCCGTACCTGCCCGACAGCAGACCGGACGCCAGCGGCACCCGCGCGATGATTCCCACCCCCGCCTCCGCCGCTGCCGGAACCACCTTCTCCAGCGGCTTCAGCCGGAACGGGTTGAGGATGATCTGCACACTCGCCGTCCCCGGCCGCGCGATCGCGGTCAGCGCCTCCTCACAGGTCTCCACGCTGACCCCGTACGCCGCCACCCGCCCCTCGTCGACCAGCGTGTCCAGCGCGTCGAACACCGCGTCGGTGGCGTACACCGACGACGGCGGGCAGTGCAACTGCACCAGATCGAGCGTGTCCATACCCAGGTTGGCCCGTGAACGGTCGGTCCACGCACGGAAGTTGTCCAGCGTGTAGTTCTCCGCGACCTGCGGGACCCGCCGCCCCATCTTGGTGGCCACGAAGATCCCGGCGTCCGGCCGGTCCCGCAGAAAGCGCCCGATGAGCTGCTCGCTGCGCCCGTCCCCGTACGCATCGGCGGTGTCGAAGAACGTCACCCCCGACTCGACGGCCGCCTCCAGCACGGCCAGGGCCTCCGCCTCGCTGACGTCGCCCCAGCCCGCGCCCAGCTGCCAGGTCCCCAGCCCGACGACGGAGACCTCGCGGCCGGTCCGGCCGCACACCCGCTGCTCCATGGTGACGCTCTCCTCCCGCGATTCCCGCGATTCCGCGATCTTCTGTGATCTCGTGTGATCTCGTGTGATGCGGCTCACCGTACCCTCACCGGCCGTGCACCGTGCCGTCGGCCTGATCGCATCGGCCCGATCGTCGGGGACGCCCTCTCGCGGACGGCCCCCGGCGCCCGGTAGCGTGGCGGGCATGCTTTGACGCCCGCCCCGCGCCCGGGGTCCACCGCCCACTCCTTCGCCTCCGCTTCATCAGCCGACGAAGGAGAGACCCGTCATGACCACCCTGACCGTCGCCCTGCTCCAGCTCGCCCCTCCCGGCCGCGACCCGCGGGCGAACCTCGCCACCGGTGATGCCGCCTGCCGCCGGGCCAAGGCCATCGGCGCGGACATCGCGCTCTTCCCCGAGATGTGGAGCAACGGCTACCGCCCGGCCGTCGCCGACCAGGCCACCGGCGAGCTCTACCGCCACCCCGGGCTGTGGGACGGCACGCCACCCGCACCGCCGCTGCCCGCGCCCGAGGCCGTCTGGGGCGATGACGCGATCACCCGCGACGGGCCCTTCGTCGCCCACTTCCGCGAGCTGGCGGCCGAACTCGACATGGCGATCGCCCTCACCTATCTGGAGCGGTGGGACGGCCCGCCGCGCAACACCGTCTCCCTCATCGACCGCCACGGCCGCCTCGCCCTCACCTACGCCAAGGTGCACACCTGCGCCTTCGACCTGCCCGAGGCCGCCCTCACCCCGGGGGACGGCTTCGAGGTGTGCGCCCTGGACACGGCGGTGGGCGAGGTCATGACGGGGGCGATGATCTGCTACGACCGGGAGTTCCCGGAGAGCGCCCGGACCCTGATGCTCGCCGGGGCGGAACTCGTCCTCACCCCGAACGCCTGCGATCTGGAGATCAACCGGATCGGCCAGTTCCGGGCCCGCGCCTACGAGAACATGACCGCCCTGGCCATGGCCAACTACGCGGGCCCCGGATGGGGGCACTCCCTCGCCTTCGACGGCATCGCCTTCGCCGACGGGCACTCCCGGGACATGCTCGTGATCGAGGCGGGCGAGGCCGAGGGGATCTACCCGGCGTACTTCGACCTCGACGCGCTCCGCGACTACCGGCGCCGCGAAACCTGGGGGAACGCGTTCCGGCGCCCCGCCGCGTACCGAGCCCTGACCGGTCATGAGGTGCGCGAGCCGTTCGTCCGGGTGGACCGGGGAGGTGCCCGGCCACCCGGCGCAGACGCTCCGTAAGCCTTGTCGAGTACCTACAAAAACACCATGTGAGCTGGGGCGATTGCCGACGCGGTACCCGACAAGTAGGGTGTGCCGCATGTCAGCACTCAACGTGGAATTCAGCGATCGGGAACTTGAGGACCTCCGCCAGATCGCCAAGGAACGCGGTACGACGATGAAGGCCCTCGTCCGCGAGGCGACCGTCGCCGACATCGCCCGCCACCGCGCCCTGCAGGAAGGCGCCGAGGTCTTCCGGCGCTTCTTCGCGGACAACGCGGACGCCTTCGCGGACGCGTTCCCGGACGACGAGCACCGGCACCCGGGACAGGCCGCCTGACGATGCCGCCGCTGCACATCGACATCCCGTGGCTGCTCCAGCGCCATGAGGAGGTCCTGCCCGAACAGCCGGCCATCTCCGACTACTCGGGGCTGGTCGCCGCCGTGGCCCGCCACCGCGTCGACCCGCCGCGCCTGGGTGTCGATCCCGACCCGGCGTGGCGGGCCGCCGCGCTGCTGCACACGCTCGCCACGCTCAGGCCGCTCCCGGCGAGCAACGCGCGCTTCGCCAGTGCGACCGCCGTGGCCTATATGCACGCGTCCGGCGAGGGCATCGACCCGCCGTACGGCGCGCTGATCGACCTGGTCCGCGACATCCTGTCCAGCAAGGCGGACGTCTTCGACGCGGCCGGGCGCATCCGCTCCTGGCGCATCTGACCATGGCGTACGCGCCTCAGGCGGCAGGAGCCGGGGCGGCCTCGGCGGCCTGCCCTTCCGCCGCCTGCGCCCGTTCCGCCTCGGCGAGCAGCGAGTGGCCGGTGGCCAGGACGACGATGCCGAGGGCGACGGCGGCGGCCCCGACGTAGAACGGGGCGTGCACCCCGAAGCGCTCGGCGAGCCTGCCCGCGGCGTACGGGGCCAGCCCGCCGCCGATGAAGCGGACGAAGCCGTACGCGGCCGAGGCGACGGGCCGTTCGACCGGCGCGACGGTCATCACCGCCTGGGTGGTGATGGTGTTGTTCACGCCGATGAAGGCACCGGCCACGACGACCGCCGCGATCAGCGTCGTCCTCGAGGTGGTGAACACCGCGATGACGAGGATGTCGACGGCGAACAGCGCCAGGTTCAGATACAGCGCGCGGGCTATGCCCAGCCGGGCCTGCAGCCAGGGCGCGCCGAAGACGGCGAAGAAGGCGACGAACAGGCCCCAGCCGGTGAAGACATAGCCCAGCTCATGGGCGCCCAGGCCCATCGGGTAGGGCGCGTAGCCCAGCACCGTGAAGAAGCCCCAGTTGTAGCAGAGCGCGGTCAGCCCCATGGTGAGCAGTCCGCGGTGGCGCAGCGCCTTCAGCGGGTCCATGACCGAGGCGCGCCGCACCGGGGCGGGAGTGGGTTCGACGAGCACGATGGTCGCGATCAGGGCGATGGCCATCAGGACCGACACCCCGAAGAACGGCCCGCGCCAGCTGATGCCGCCGAGTTCCCCGCCGAGCAGCGGGCCGACCGCGATGCCGATGCCGAGCGCTGTCTCGTAGAGGATGATGGCGCCCGCGAAACCGCCGCTGGCCGAGCCGACGATGACGGCGAGCGAGGTCGCGATGAACAGGGCGTTGCCCAGTCCCCAGCCCGCGCGAAAGGCGACGATCCCGTCGATGCCGCCGGACGCCCCCGCCGCCGCGCTGAAGAGCACGATGAGCACCAGACCGGCGACCAGGGTGCGCTTGGCGCCGATGCGGCTGGAGACGAAGCCGGTCACCAGCATGGCCACCGCCGTGACCACCAGATAGCTGGTGAACAGCAGCGACACCTGACTGGGCGTGGCGTGCAGCTTGCTGGAGAGGGCGGGCAGGATCGGATCGACGAGGCCGATGCCCATGAAGGAGATGACACAGGCGAAGGCGACCGCCCAGACCGCCTTGGGCTGCTTGAAGGGGCCGGCGGTGCGCGAATCAGCGGACAAGGCGGACAAGAAGGGCTCCGTTCAGGAAGCGGAATTCCCCGGGGGCCTGCGGGTCCGCCCCGCACCTGCCGCCAGCCGCTGGAGGGCGGGGGCCGCGGCGCGGACGGCGGCGGCGAGCGCCTGTTCGTCCTCGGGGGGCAGGGTGGCGAGCAGTCCGGCCAGCCGGGCGGTACGGTCGCCGCGCCGTTCGGCGAGCAGGGTGCGCCCGCCGTCGGTGACGGCCACCAGCACCACGCGCCCGTCGTGCGGATCGTCGACCCGGGTCACCAGGCCCTGCCGCTCCAGTCGCTGGATCAGCTGGGTCATCGAGGGCTGGCTGACGCCCTCGTCGGCGGCGAGTGCGGTGAGCCGGGCCGGGCCCTCCCGGCTGAGGCGGCCGAGCGTGGAGGCGGCGGTGAAGCTGATGTCCCGGGTGGCCAGATGGCGCACCGCGAGAAACGCCAGCTGCTCCAGCGCCTCCGCGACCTCCTCACGGTCCGCGGCGGCCTCGGCCTCCGGAGAGGCCTGCGGCGAGGTCCCCGGTGAGGTCTCCGGCGAGTCGGACTGATGCGTGTACTCCACACGTACATACGTATCACGGGTCTATATAGGCGGGCTATACATCAGCGCCAGATGATGACGCCGGGCTCAGCGGAAGATGCCGGTGTGGCCGAGGGAGTAGCGGCCCGGCTGCGGATAGACGGCGAGCCCGTGCGGGCCGCCGCCCACCGGGATACGGGCGCGGAGCCGCCCGGTGCGGGTGTCGATCGCGTACACCTCGCCGTCGTAGCGGCCCGAGAGCCACAGCACCTTGCCGTCGGAGGACACACCGCCCATGTCGGGGCTGGTGCCACCGGGCAGCCGCCAGCGGCCGGTGAGCTTGCCGGTCTTGAAGGACAGCAGAGAGACGGTGCCCTCGCCGCGGTTGGAGATGTAGAGGGTTCGGGAGTCCCGGCTGACGTAGAGGCCATGGGTGCCCTTGCCGGTGGGCAGCAGCCGGGGGCGGCGGAAGGTGTCGCCGTTCAGGACCCACACCCCGTTCGCCACCATGTCGGCGATATACCAGGTCTTCCCGTTCGGCGAGATCTTGACGTCCTGCGGCATGGCCCCCGCGAGCGGCAGCCGCTGCCGGCCCACCACCTTCATCCGGGCCGTGTCCACCTTCAGCAGCTCGCCCGAGAACTCGCACGAGACGATGAAGTAGCGCCCGTCGGGGGAGAAGTCCGCGTGGTTGACGCCGAGGCACGGCACCGGCACCGACTTCACCACCCGCATGGTGTGCGCGTCCCGGAACACCAGGGTCCGGTCCTTGGAGGCCATCACCACGGCGTGCTTGCCGTCCGGGGTGAAGTAGAGGTTGTACGGATCGTGGACATCCACCGGGCGGCCCACCCGGCCGGTCGCCGGATTGATCGGGGTGAGGCTGTTGCCGAGGTCGTTGTTGACCCACAGCGTCTTCAGATCCCACGACGGCACCACGTGCTGCGGCTGGTGGCCGACCCGGAGGGTGCGGACCACCTTGTACGTCTTCGGGTCGATCACGCTCACCGTGTCCGACAGCGTGTTGGGCACGTACACCCGCGACGGAAAGCCCTTCACCGCCCGCGACAGCCTCCCCGGCCGGTCGGCCGCGTACAGGTCATGCGGATCGAGCGGCGCGGGCATGCCCGGCAGCAGCCGGGCCCGGGCCGCCTTCTCGGCCGCGGACCGCACCTGGGCCGAGGGGTGCGGCGCCGCCGACTTCCGCGGGTGGGAGGCGTGTTCGGGGGAGGACGCACAGGATGGCACCGCCGCACAGCACAGCAGCAGCGCCGCGACCGCGCGCCCCGCGATGCGGCGGCGTGGCGGGGCAGGCCGCCTCGCAGGGCCCGATGCGGTGGGGCTCGGGCGGGTCGGGCTGGCCACGGCGGTCCTCCAGCGGTGAGGGGAGCGCGGCCGTGCCCGGGCTGTGGCGGGGCCGTGGCCCAAGATTGTCACCGCCCCCGCACACCGGCACCCGCCCACGTCCAAGCAGGTGAGCGGCGTACCGCGGGCGACCGACCCGCCGCGACCGGGGCGGCGCCGTAGGATCGCGGACGGCCACGGGAGCACCCCGTGGCGGACCGGGCGAAAGGGCGGACGGATGCGCTTCGGACTGCTGGGCACCGGACACTGGGCCGCGGAGACCCACGGCGCGGCGCTCGCCGCGCACCCCGGCGTGGAACTGGCCGGGATCTGGGGCCGCGACCCGGCCAAGGCGGCGGCGCTGGCCGACCGTTACGGCACCCGCCCCTACGACGACGCCGACGCACTGATCAGCGATGTCGACGCGGTCGCCGTCGCCCTCCCGCCGGACATCCAGAGCGGGCTCGCCGAGCGCGCCGCGCTGGCCGGGCGCCATCTCCTGCTCGACAAGCCGGTGGCCTTCACCACCGCTGACGCCGACCGGATCGTGGCCGCCGCCGACGAGCACGCGGCCGCCTCGGTGGTCTTCTTCACCCGGCGCTTCGCCGCGCCCGTCGCATCGTTCCTGGACAGCGCCGCGGCGGCCGGGGGCTGGGACGGCGGCCGCGCCACCGGCTTCGGCTCCATCTTCCGCTCCGGCAGCCCCTACGGCGCCTCTCCCTGGCGCCGCGAACGCGGTGCGCTGTGGGATGTCGGCCCGCACGCCCTGTCCCTGCTGCTGCCGGTGCTGGGCCCGGTGGCCGAGGTCACCGCCCTCGACGGACCGCGCGGCGCCGTGCACGTACTGCTGCGGCACCGCTCCGGCGCGGTCGGCACCCTCGTGCTCACCCTGGACGCCCCGCCCGCCGCCACCGGATTCGGCTGCGACTTCTACGGGGAACAGGGAACGGCCGAGGTGCCCGACCCCGGAACCACAGCCGTCGAGGCGTTCACCACGGCCGTCGACCGGCTGTTGCGGAGCGCCCGGGACGGTGCGGCCGACCCCTGTGACGTGCGGTTCGGCCGCGAGGTGGTCGCCGTGCTGGAGGCCGCCGACCGCTCCCGCCGCGAGGGCCGCACCGCCGTACCCGGCTGAGACCCACCGGACCCCGCCGGACCGTCGGTGAACCGGACCCCGCCGGACGGCCGGTGAACCGGACCCTGCCGGACCCGCCGGACAATCCGCCGCATATTCCGGCGTGCGCGGGGGAACCGGGGGCCATGACGAAGCTCTGCCTCCCGGCGAACATCCGGGCCTGCCTGTTCGATCTCGACGGCGTGCTGACCCGGACCGCGGTGGTGCACGCGGCGGCGTGGAAGCAGATGTTCGACGAGTTCCTGCGGCACCGCGACGGACCCTCCTTCCGCCCCTTCGACAAGACCGGCGACTACGACGCATACGTCGACGGCCGCCCGCGCGCCGACGGCGTACGCACCTTCCTGGCCTCCCGGAACATCGACCTCCCCGAGGGCGGCGCGGACGACCCGCCCGACAAGGACACCGTCCAGGGGCTCGGCAACCGGAAGAACGCCCTCGTCCTGGAGAAGATCCGTAAGGAAGGCGTCGAGGCGTACCCCGGATCGGTGCGCTTCGCCGAGGCCGCACGCGGAGCGGGGCTGCGCACCGCGGTCGTCTCCTCCAGCGCCAACTGCCGCGACGTGCTGATCGCCGCCGGTATCGAGCAGCTCTTCGAGGTGCGGATCGACGGCGTGGTGGCCGCCGAGCGCGGGCTCCCGGGCAAACCACGTCCGGACACCTTCCTGGAGGCCGCCCGGGAACTGGACGCCGCCCCCGCCGAGGCGGCCGTCTTCGAGGACGCTCTGGCGGGCATGGCGGCGGGCCGCGCGGGCCGCTTCGGCCACGTCGTCGGCGTGGACCGGACCGGTCAGGCGGGCGCGCTGCGCGAACACGGCGCCGACATCGTCGTCAAGGATCTCGCCGAGCTGCTGGAGGACCCCTCGTGATCACCGATGCCTCGTACGCCGTCGAGCCGTGGCAGCTGCGCGAGACCGCGCTCCGCCTCGACCTGCTGCCGCAGAGCGAGTCCGTCTTCGCGCTCTCCAACGGCCATGTCGGCTGGCGCGCCAACCTCGACGAGGGCGAGCCGCACGGTCTGCCCGGCTCCTACCTCAACGGTGTGTACGAGCTGCGCCCGCTGCCGTACGCGGAGGCCGGATACGGCTATCCCGAGGCCGGTCAGACCATGATCAACGTCACCAATGGCAAGATCATCCGGCTGTTGGTGGACGACGAGCCCTTCGACCTGCGCTACGGACGGCTGCGCTCCCACGAGCGCGTGCTCGACCTGCGGACCGGTCTTCTGCACCGCACCTGCGAATGGACCTCCCCCTCGGGAACCAGCGTGCGCGTCCGCTCGACCCGGCTGGTCTCCCTCACCCAGCGGTCCATCGCCGCGATCGCCTACGAGGTGGAGGCGCTGGACGCCGAGATCCGGGTCGTCGTCCAGTCCGAGCTGGTCGCCAACGAGCAACTGCCCGAGCGCGGCGGGGACCCCCGGGTGGCCTCCGCGCTGGAGAGCCCGCTGGATGCCGAGGAGAACGCCGCCGTCGACAAGCGGCTGCTGCTGATCCACTGCACCAGGGCCAGCCAGCTGCGGGTCGCCGCCGCCGCCGACCACCTGATCACCGGACCGCCGCCGACCCGGCACGCCAGTGAGAGCGGCGACGACGTCGCCCGCCTGACCGTCACCTCCGTCCTCAAGCCGGGCGAGAAGCTGCGGCTGGAGAAGCTGGTCGCCTACGGCTGGTCCGGCGCGCGCTCCCTGCCCGCCGTCCGCGACCAGGTCGAGGCGGCGCTCGCCGGAGCCGCCTCCACCGGCTGGAAGGGCCTGGTCGAGCAGCAGTGCGCCTGGCTGGAGGACTTCTGGGCCCGCGCCGACGTCGAGGTCGAGGGCGACGCCGAGATCCAGCAGGCCGTGCGGTTCGGCATCTTCCACGTCCTCCAGGCCGGTGCGCGCGCCGAGGAACGCGCCATCCCCGCCAAGGGCCTCACCGGCTCGGGCTACGACGGCCACTCCTTCTGGGACGCCGACACCTTCGTCCTGCAACTGCTGACCTACACCTTCCCCGAGGCGGTCGCCCAGGCGCTGCGCTGGCGCCAGTCCACCCTGCCCGCCGCCCGGGAGCGGGCGCGCCAGCTGGGCCACGAGGGCGCCGCCTTCCCCTGGCGCACGATCGACGGCTCCGAGTGCTCCGCCTACTGGCCGGCCGGTACCGCCGCCTTCCACATCAACGCCGATGTGGCCGACGCCGTGGTGCGCTACATCGCCGCCACCGGCGACGAGGAGTTCGAACGCGAGACCGGGGTGGA
The DNA here is from genome assembly GCF_040629205.1 of Streptomyces sp. NPDC005962. Taxonomy (NCBI): domain Bacteria; kingdom Bacillati; phylum Actinomycetota; class Actinomycetes; order Kitasatosporales; family Streptomycetaceae; genus Streptomyces; species Streptomyces sp. NPDC005962. The sequence continues at coordinate 130,667 of NZ_JBEXVE010000007.1, forward strand.
CATTCTGGTGGAGACCGCGAGGCTATGGCGTTCCCTGGGCCACCACGACCACCACGGCCGCTTCCACATCGACGGGGTGACCGGCCCGGACGAGTACAGCGCCATCGCGGACGACAACGTCTACACCAACCTCATGGCCCAGTCGAACCTGCGCGCCGCGGCGGACGTCGTGGAGCGCCACCCGGACAAGGGCTCGCTGCTGGGCGCCGACGACGAGGAGGCCGCGACCTGGCGGGACGCGGCCGAGGCCATGGCGGTCCCGTACAACAAGACGCTGGGCGTCCACGAACAGTCCGCCGACTTCACCGGCCACCAGGAGTGGGACTTCCAGAACACCCACCCCAGCCAGTACCCCCTCATGCTCCACTTCCCCTACTTCGACCTGTACCGCAAACAGGTCGTCAAACAGGCCGACCTGGTGCTGGCGATGTATCTGCGCGGCGAGTGCTTCACGGACGAGGAGAAGGCCCGCGACTTCGCCTACTACGAGCCCCTGACCGTCCGCGACTCCTCCCTGTCCGCCTGCGCCCAGGCCGTCATGGCCACCGAGGTCGGCCATCTGCGCCTCGCCTACGACTACCTGGGCGAGGCGGCCCTGATGGACCTGCGGGACCTGGAGCACAACACCCGCGACGGCCTGCACATCGCCTCGCTGGCCGGTACCTGGATGGCGCTGGTGGCCGGGTTCGGCGGGATGCGGTACCGCGAGGGCAGCCTGTGCTTCTCGCCCAAGCTGCCGGAGAAGCTGGCCCGGCTCGCGTTCAGCGTGCAGGTGCTGCGACGGCGGCTGCGTGTGGAGATCACCGACCTCACCGCCACCTACACCCTGGTCGAGGGCGCGCCGCTGGAGATCCAGCACTACGGCCGTCCCATCACCGTCTCCGACAAGTCGCCCCAGACCTGCGACGTGCCCGAACAGACCGCCCGCGCCGAGCCCCGGCAGCCCCCGGGCCGCCGCCCGGACCGGCGCGCCTGAGACACCGCGAGGACGAGGGAGGGCGTGGTGGACCCGCTGACGGCCCTGGACCGGATCGCGTTCCTGCTGGAGCGCGAGCAGGCACCGACCTACCGGGTGCGCGCCTTCCGCAACGCGCAGGCGGTGCTCGCCGGGCTGTCCCGGGACGAGGTGGAGCGACGGGTGGCGGCGGGGACCCTCGCCTCGCTCAAGGGCCTCGGCCCCAAGACCTCGCTGGTGGTCAAGGAGGCGCTCGCGGGGGAGGTGCCGGGATATCTGCGGAAGCTGGAACCCGGTGGTGGAGAGGGCACTCACCGGCCCGAGGCCGAGGCGGAGGAGCTGCGGGCCGCGCTGCGCGGCGACTGCCATCTGCATTCGGACTGGTCGGACGGCGGTTCCCCGATCGAGCTGATGGCCCGTACCGCCGCCCGGCTGGGCCACGACTGGGCTGTGCTCACCGACCACTCCCCACGGCTGACCATCGCCCGGGGACTGACGGCGGACCGGCTGCGCGAGCAGCTGGACGTGGTGGCGGCGCTCAACGAGACGCTGGCCCCGTTCCGGCTGCTGACCGGGATCGAGGTCGACATCCTGGCCGACGGCACGCTGGACCAGGAGCCCGAACTGCTCGACCGGCTGGACCTGGTGGTGGCCTCCGTCCACTCCAAGCTGCGGATGGACGCGCGCCCGATGACCCGCCGGATGGTGACCGCCGTCAGCGACCGCCACGTCGACGTGCTGGGGCACTGCACCGGGCGGTTGCTGGGCGGCAAGCGCCCCGAGTCGGCGTTCGACGCCGCCGAGGTCTTCGCGGCCTGCGCGGAGTCGGGCACCGCCGTGGAGATCAACTGCCGTCCGGAGCGCCTTGATCCGCCGCGTCGGCTGCTCCGGGAGGCGGTCCGGGCGGGGACGTTCTTCTCGGTCGACACCGACGCCCACGCGCCCGGCCAGCTCGACTGGCAGATCAACGGATGCGCCCGGGCGGTGGAATGCGGCGTGCCGGGGGAACGGATCGTCAACACCTGGACGGCCCGGCAGCTGGGGGAGTGGACCCGCACCCGCAAGCCCCCGGGCCGCCGGACCCGCACCGGCTGACCGGTTAATCCTCAGGCGGCCGGTTGGCTGACCGGCTGACGGGTTGGTCCTCCGGACGCTCAGGAGCGCCCGCCGTCGGGATCGAGGACAGCCTCGATGTCGAGGGTGATGTCGACCATGTCGCTCACCACGACCCCGCCCTTGTCCACCGTGTCGTTCCAGGACACCCCGAAGTCGTGCCGGTTGACCCGGCCCGTCGCGAGGAAGCCCGCCCGCCGCCTCGGCCCCAGATCCCGGTCGCCCTCCCACCAGGGCGTGCTCCAATGCCCCAGATAGGTCACATGCAGCGGCACCCGGCGGGTGACACCGCGCACCGTGAGATCGCCCGCGACCTCGAACTCGGTTTCGCTCAGCTGGGTGACGCCCGTACCGGTGAACGTCCACGTCGGATGGTGCTCGACATCGAAGAAGTCCGCGCTGCGCAGATGGGCGTCCCGCTGCGGCTGCCCGGTGTACACCTGCGTCGCGTCGATGGTCGCCTCGATCCGGGCGTCCTCCGGCCGGTCGGGATTCACCTCGATCGAGCCCTCGACATTCTTGAGCTGCCCGCGTACGTACGTGACCATCATGTGCCTGGCCCTGAATTCTGCGGCCGTGTGGCCGGGCTCGAAGAACCATCTGGTGATCGCCATATCCGCTTCCTGACGTGTGATCCGCTTCGGTCGCCCCGGAACGATCATGCGTCAGGCGCGCGGAATCCGCCGCTCCGGCGGCGGCCCGGGTCACCGTTGGTGTCCCGGGCCGCCGCCGCGCGTCAGGACCGGTCGCAGCCGGTGACGCCGGGGCGCCAGCGGCAGGCGATGGCGGCGAAGCCGCCGTCCTTCACCACCGGGACGGACACGGTGTCCCCGCCGCGTACCACCCGTGATGTGCGCACCAGGCCGTCCGCCCCGTCGAGGACGAGGTCGACCAGCCACTTCCCCTTGCCCAGCCGCAGCGGCACGGCGGCGGTGTGCGCGTCACCGGTGAAGATGCCGCCGATGAACCAGCGCCCGCCGTTTTCCCGCGCGAGCACCGCGCTCTCCCCGGGCCGCCCCGTCAGCAGCCGGGTGCGCTCCCAGGAGGCGGGTATCTGCTCCAGGAAGCGCCGGGCCTGCGGACGGGCGTCGTACGACTCGGGAGTGCCCGCCAGGTTCTGGATGCCCGACTCGTACAGCACCGACAGGCCCAGCTCGCCCGCGTCCGAGGCCGCGTTGGGGCGCTCGGCCCGGTGGAAGGCGCCCGGGGTGAAGTCCATGGAGCCGATGACATTGCGGGTGAAGGGAAGCGTCGCCAGGTGCTGCGGGGTGTTCACCCGCTTCTCCTCGCCGTTGACGCCCTCCATCGTCATCACCTGCGGCCAGGTGCGCTGGATGCCCTTGGGGATGGTCGAGCCGTGGAAGTTGACGAGCAGATGGTGGGCAGCGGTGGCCGGAAGGATCTCGTCGTACCAGCGCAGCGTCGCCTGGGACTCGGAGTCCATGAAGTCGATCTTCACCCCCTTGACGCCCCACTTCTCCAGGGTCGGCAGCCACTGCTCGCGTTCCTCGGCGGTGTCCAGATCGCGCTGATGAATCCAGACCTGGATGCCGACCTTCCGCTCCCGGGCGTACCGGACCAGCTCCGGAATCCAGCTGTCGCGCTGCCAGTCGGGGTCGGTGACGTCCCACTGATCCGGGTCGAAGTACCAGCCCGCGTCCACCACCACATATGGCCAGCCGCGGCGTGCCGCGTAGTCCACGTACCCCTTCTGCATCGACAGGCTCTGCCCGGCCGGACGCCCGCCCGCGAGCCAGGTCCACAGCGCGGGCCCCGGCCGGACCCATGAGGTGTCGGCGACCTTCGACGCGGGAGCCAGATCGTCGGTGAAGGTGGACTCGGTGACCGTCGCCAGATCGCCCACGACCATCGCGCGCCACGGAGTGCTGAGCGGACCGTCGGACTCCACCCGCTGGTCCCACAGCCCGATGCGGTACGTCGGGTTGCCCTCCTCGTGGACCAGGCGGGCGGCGGAGTAGCGGCCGGTGAGGTCCGACTCGGCGATCAGGGCGTAGGTGCCGCCCGTCTGGAACAGGGCCTGCGCCATGTACTCACCGGCGGGCGCCGTCGCCGCGGTGTACTGCTTGAACAGGTTCTCGTTGTCCTTGCGGTAGTCGCCGAGCCACGCGTCCGCGTTCGCGGGCAGCGTGAACGCCGAGGTCTCGCCCAGCACATCACCGCTGCCGGACGGCAGGGCGTAGCGGTACGCCACCCCGTCGCCGGATACCCGCACCAGCACGTCCAGCCGGGCGCCGCCGCTGCCCCGGAACCGGAAGCGCGCCTCGGTCATGCGGACCGTGCGTGAGCGCTCCTTGCCGACCGTGGACCGGTACCGCTCGGCCACCGTACGGTCGACGCGGCCCAGGAACCGCAGCCCGCGCGAGAAGTCCGCCCGCTCGGTGACGATGCCCACGGGCGAGGGCTCGACCACCGTACGACCGGCTCGGGACACCTGAAGCGTCAGCGCGCCCGAGGCCCGGTCGAGCCGTAACCGGGCGAGCGGACCGGAGTCCGCGCGTGACGTTGGACCGTTCGTCAAGGGACCGCCCACCGTCCACGCGGAGTCCTTCGCCTGCTCCTTCGCCCGCGCCGGGCCCGTGACGAACAGCGTCATGGCCAGTGCGCCGCAGAGGAGAAGGACGAGGGCGGAGCGTCTGACAGATCTCTCCATGTTTGCCTCCCGAGGCGGATACGTTACCGAGTCATCCGATAACTGGGGAGGGGTGAGACCGAATGACGGCCCATCAAGGCCCAAGTGTGCTTCATAGATCCGACCTATCTACCGCATGGCACCCTTGGCATCCGGATAATCGGAAGGACACCGTCGATGAGCGACGACACGGACCCCCGGCAGCCCGCTGACGGCGCCCCCGCCGAGCCCGAGGGCGGGGAAGCCGCCTGCTGGCTGGACCGCGTGTGCGCCGCCTGCGGTGCCATCCAGGACACCGCCCCCTTCGACCGCTGCGAGCGCTGCGGCGCGCCCGCGGAGGACCACTGACCTAGCCGCCGCCTCAGCCCTGCTCCGCGCCCCCGAGCCGCTCCGTCTCCCCGCCGAAGGCCAGATGCGTGGTGCGCGAGGCCAGCAGCCACCGCCCCTCCACCCGGCGGAACCGGTCCTCGTAGTGCCCCACATTGACCGGCGGCCGCGTCGGCACGATGCCCCCGCGATAGCCGTCCACCCGGTACGTCGCGAAGTACGACGTCGAACCTGCCGTCGTCGCGGAGTCCACCGTGACCAGGACGTTGGAACACACCCGGCGCGACAACCGGTCAGCGGGCCGCGAGGCGAAATACTCCCGCAGCGCGTCCCGCCCCCGCACCAGACGATCGCCGCCGGGCCACTCCCATATCCCGTCGGCGGTGAACAACTCCGCCACCGCGCCGGGTTCGCCCAGATCCAGCCGCCACAGGAACTCCACGAGCAGACGCTCACAGGCCCGCTCGGCGAGCAGCCGCTCCATCGGATCGAGTGTGCCGGTCTCCATCTCCGCCTCCTTACCGCAGCCCGGGTCGCGGGGCCGACTCAGCCGCCGTGGTCGTAGACCGTGACGCGGATGTTCCGCGCTGTCAGCCGTTGTTCTATGAGGGGCTCGACCCGCGACCACCGGCCGCCCGCCAGCCCGCAGCCGATGCGCGGCATATGAATCGACGCACCTGCCTCGGCGGCCCTGGCCGCGAGCGCGCCCAGCGCCGTGTCGATCGCCTCGTACCGCACGGGAACGCCCTTGCTGCCACGGCGCATCCCGCGCTGACCGATCATGTTCGCGACCCACAGATACGGGCCCACCTGGACGAACTGCACCGCGCCCAGCCCGAAGTCGTTCCCCGCCCGCTCACGGTGCCACCGGCGGTACGCCGCCTCGGGCTCCGGCCAGCGCCGTGACAGCGTTAGCACGAAGCCCTTCCCCCAGCCGCCCAGGTCGTTGCAGACATGGGCGAGGATCTTCACTCCCTTGCCGTGGGGCGAGGTGGCGTCCCCCCGGACGTACTCGATCTCCGCCATGTCCTCACGGTACGAGGCACCACTGACAATCGACAGCGATTAACGCGGGCCCTCGATCGCCCCGATGTCGGGCGCGCCGCGGTAGAGGGGCGTGCCCCGGTAGTCGCGGCCGCCGTTGTCGGGGGTGGGGGCGCCGCTGTCGATCAGGGGGGAGCCCGGGCGGGGAGCGAAGGCCAGGCCGGTGCGCAGCCGCGGACCGCTGGTAGGTGTGCCGTACGGGCCGGACACGGCCGGGTTGACGAACAGCGGGTCGCCGGTGCGCGCGTTTGAGTCCGTGGCGGGTACCGGGAGCGCGGCGCCGCCGTAGAAGTTGCGGTCGTAGGTGATGGTCGGGCTGGTCGTCAGGGTGGCGTCGGCGACCGCCGAGGAGAACACGTTGTCGTGCAGGTTGTAGCGCGCGTTCAGCGAGGAACCGTAGCCATAGACCAGGTACTCGCTCGCCGCGTTGTGCACCGTGTTGTTGTAGACCTCGGCCGACGCTGCCTTGTCCGAATGCAGATACAGCGGATACCGCGAGTTGCCGTTCAGGACGTTGTACCGCACCACGACGTCGCCGAAGGCGAATTGGCAGAGCAGGATGCCGTCGCCGTTGTCATGGACGAAGTTGTACTGGATGACCACCTGCGTGGTGCCCTTGTCCGCGTCGATGCCGTTGGAGTCCGCGCCCCCGGCCTTCCGTTCCGTCCGGTACACCTCGTTGCGCTGGATCACCACGTCGTCCGCGTAGTACGCCTCGATGCCCGACGTCCCCGCCTGGTCGACCACATTGCGGTCGACCAGCGCGCCGCGCACGTTGGTCAGATACATGGCGTTGCAGCCGTACGCGGTGCCGCCCTGGGAGATGTGGTTGTTCCGGATGGTGATGTCCGTGTGCGGGGTGAACGTGGTGTCGGACGCCGAGGTCCGGGTGCCCCAGCCGGTCGGCTTGGCGACCGGGTCGCCGTTGGCGTCCTTCATGTCACCGGTGTACTGCTTCACGACGATGCCCGCGAACGAGGTATCGCGCACCGTGGAGTTCTGGACCCGTACGTCGTTCAGCACGGTCGGGGCGGCGGGTGGCGCCGTGATGTCGGGCACGGTGGTGTCGAAGACGATGCCGCCGGTCTTCTTCGACCGGTCCCATCCGGTCTTGAAGCGCACGCCCGGGGCGTTGCCCGCGGTGTCGCCGCTGATCCAGTTCACCTCGCCGGTGACATCGTGGACATCGACCCTGTCGATCACGAAGTGATCCAGTTGCCGTGAGTCGTCCCCCGAGACATGGATGCCGCGCAGATCGCGCAGATTCTCGCCCGGAGTCCCCGTGGCGGGCAGCGCGTTGCTGACGTCGAGGTCACGGATCTCCCAGTACTCCTGGTTGAACAGCCGCACCGCGTCATCGACCCGGCCCTCCGCCCGGATGCGGGGCTTGGGGCCCGCGCCGTAACGCCCGATCGCGATGGGCCGGTTCTTCTCGCCCGAGCCCTTCGGCCACAACTGGCCCTTCCAGGAGCCGCCTCCCTTCAGCAGGATGCGGTCACCGGGCCGGAACGTCGTCCGGCCGACCCGCTCCAGACTGCGCCACGCCGCGCGGACGCCGGTGCCGGACGCGTCGTCGTGCCCGGACCGGGAGTCGACGTAGTAGGTGGTGCCCGAGGCCGCCGTGGCGGCCTGTGCGGGGGCGGGGAGCGCCATGAGCGTGGCGGCGGCGCCGAGGGCGGCGGCGGTGAACAGGCCGAGTGGCCGTCGGCCGGATCTGACGGATCTGACAGGTCTGACGGATCGTCGTCCAGAGGTCATCACGCCATAGAAAGCGCTGTCATCTGTACTGTCAAGGTGTGTGCGGCGCAGGCGAATACACCACTGCCGACGGCCGGTCCTGGAGAGCGAAGGCGGGATTGGGCATCTAGAAGCGGTAGCGCAGAATGCGGCCCACGTCCTTGAAGCCGGGCAGATGCGACATCACCTTCATGCTCATCCTGCCCGCGGTGGGCATCGCCTCCATCCCCGGCATGTCGACGCTGCGCACCGCGTCCATCAGGGTCAGCCCGTCGTGCCAGCCCTCGATCTCCCGCGGGTCGTCGAGGCCCCAGTGCAGCGTCGCGCCCGCGTTGCGTACCGCCGGGACCATCTTCTGGAGGCGGATGCCCAGTGATCCGTAGACGTCGAAGAGCAGTTGGCCGCCGGGGAACCGGTCGGTGATCCGCTGGATGAGGCGCTTGCCCTCCTCCTGGCGCAGATACATCGTCAGCCCCTCGAAGACGGCCACGGTCGGCCGGTCGTCGGGCACTTCGCGGAGCCATGCCTCCTCGGTGACCGAGGAGGCGACCATCTCGTAGTTCCCCGAAGGCTCGGGCAGCAGCTGTCGGCGCAGTTCGATGACGTCGGGGTAGTCGACGTCCAGCCAGCGCACCGACGACGACGGGGCGAGCCGGTGGACCCGGGTGTCCAGCCCGCACGCCAGGTGCAGCACGGTCGCCTTCTGGTGCTCGGCCAGGAACGCGGAGGTCCAGTCGTCGAGCTGTTTGGCCCGGAGCGCGATGCCGACGGCGGTGGTCTCCGTCATGCCCGTCTTGCCGAAGTCGTAGGCGACGCGCTCCACCGCCTCCTGCGCCGTGTGATCGCCCAGGACGGAGTGCGGCGAGCGGCTGTCCACCGCCCTGCCGTACAGCGTGGCGAGCATCGTCTCCTGCGTACCGGTGAGAGTGATCTTTTCGCGATCCATGGTTCCTCGGTCGAGTGCGGGGGTATCGACGGCCATTTCCGGCGATTCATCCGGGATGGGTGGAATCCGTGGGGCGTACCGTCCCATGAGTACCCGGACCAAGGCGACCGGACCCTGGGCCATTCGTGTCCTTCACGCCGGAATCCCGGGCCCGGCGGCCGCCGGAGACGACCGGAAACGGCTGGAAACGGCCGCCGGGTGAGCCGGGGTCAGTCCTGCGCGAGCCACAGATCGGGGCCGAAGACCTCGTAGTGGATGTCCGACGGCCGCACACCGCGCTCCAGTAACTGGGCGCGCACCGACCGCATGAACTCCAGCGGCCCGCAGAGATAGGCGTGGACGCCCTCGGGGATCTCGACGCCGGACAGGTCCATCCGGCCGGTGCGCCCGGCCGTCTCGCCGTCCCCCGGCCGGGCCGTCGCCCCGTCCTCCGGCCGCTCGTACCAGAGGTGCGCGGAGCCCTGGGCGAGTTTGGTGATCAGCCGCTCCTGATCGGCGCGCAGCGCGTGGTCGGCGGGGGAGCGGTCGGCGTGGACCGCGACGACCGGGGCCTGATGCCCCCGGTCGACCAGGTCCTCCAGCATGGCGACGATCGGTGTGCAGCCGATACCGGCCGACGCCAGCAGCAGCGGGGCGTCCCCGGAGCCGAGCACGAGGTCGCCATACGGTGCGGACACGCTGAGCACATCGCCCTCCCGGAGGTGCTCGTGCAGATGGCCCGAGACCTCGCCGTCCGGCCCCGAGCCGCCGCGCACATGCTTGACGGTGATGGAGCGCACCGTCGCACCGGGCGGGTTGGTCAGGCTGTACTGGCGGATCTGGCGCGCCCCGTCGGCCAGTTCGACCTGGACCGAGACGTACTGGCCCGCCGCGAAGGCCGGTGCCGGGCGGCCGTCCGCGGGCCGCAGCCGGAAGGTGACGACGTCCGCGGTCTCCCGGACCCGCTCGGCCACCTCCCATGGCCGCCAGGTCCCGCCCGCCAGCACCCCCTGCTCGGCGTAGAGCCGCCGCTCGATCTCGATGAGGGAGTTGGCCATCAGCCAGTAGACCTCGTCCCAGGCGGCTGCGACCTCCTCGGTGACCGCGCCGCCGAGCACCTCCGCGATCGCGGCCGACAGATGGCGGTGTACGAGCGGGTACTGGGCGGGGCTCACCCCCAGCGAGGCGTGCTTGTGCGCGATCCGGCTCAGCATCGCGTCGGGGCGGACGCCGGGGTGCTCCACCAGCGCGGTGGCGAACGCGGCCATGGCCCCGGCGAGGGCCTGCCGCTGGACGCCGGCGGCTTGGTTCCCCCGGTTGAACATGTGCCGCAGCAGCTCCGGGTGGGCCTCGAAGAGCCTCCGGTAGAACAGGTCGGTGATGGACCCGATGGCCGCGCCGACGGCGGGCAGGGTGGCACGGACGGTGTCAGCGGACTTCTGGGAGAGCATCACCGGCTCCTAAGTGGTACGTGTGATTCGTATTCAACGGCGCGAAGAGACCCGGCGCGGCGAGCGTCGCCGTACAGGGGCGGGCGGGGCGGAGCGGCGTTCCCGGCGGGCTCACCGCTCCGCCCCCGGGCCCCGGCCGACCAGACCGAGCAGCACGGGCCCGGTGGGGGAGTCGACCAGATCGGTGACCGTCAGCGGGTCGAGCGAGGAGAAGAACGCCTCCTGCGCCTGCCGCAGCGCCATCCGCAACCGGCAGCCCTGCCGCAGCGGACACGGGGTGTCGCCCTCGCAGTCGACCACCTCACCGGCTCCTTCGAGCTCCCGGACCAGCTGGCCGACCGACGCGGTGCGGCCGGTCCCGGTGAGCGCCAGCCCGCCGCCCCGCCCCCGGCGCGTCTCGATGATCCCGAGGTGCTGGAGCCGGGCGGCCACCTTCGCCAAGTGGCTGTACGGCACCCGCATCTCCCCGGCGATCTGCCGCGCGGTGCACGGCTCGGCCCCGGTGACCGCCAGTCGCATGATGGCGCGGAGGGCCAGGTCGGTCGATTTCGTCAGCCGCATGACGCCAGATTAGATAATACGAATCTGAGATGCAATTTATCGAGGCGGGGTACGCAGTGCGCGGAACACGGACCAGGCCACCGACACCATGGGCACGGCCACGATCGCGCCGACCACCCCCGCCACGATGCTTCCCGCGATCACCGAGATCGCCACCATCACCGGATGCAGCCGCACCGCCCAGCTCATCACCAGCGGATGCAGCACATGCCCCTCGAACTGCCCCACCACGACGATGAGCGCGAGGACCACCGCCGCGATGACCGGCCCCCGTCCCGCCAGCGCCACCACCGTGGCGACGGCCAGCGCGATCGGTGAGCCGATCAGCGGGATGAAGGTGGCGAAGAAGACCAGCAGGGTCAGCGGCAGCGCCAGCGGCACCCGCAGCAGCAACAGGGCCAGGCCGACCAGGACCGCGTTGGCGGCCGCCACCACGATGATTCCCCGGGTGTACCCCGCGAAGGTGCTCCAGGCCGCCCGGCCCGCCCGGTCCCACGGGGAGCGGGCCGCCTCCGGAAGCTGTTCGCGGAACCACCGCCACATCCCGTCGCCGGAATGGACGAAGAACAGCGAGCAGAACAGCGCCAGCACCACCGCGGTCAGCGCCTCCACGACCCGGCCCGCACTGCTCAGCGCACTGCTGATGAGCGTGGCGCGATGGGCCGTGACGAACGAGCTGATCCTGTTGTGCAGCCCGGTCAGCGTGCGGTGCCGGATATGGAACGGCGGCCCCTCCAGCCAGCGAGTGATCCGGCCGATCCCGCCGCGGAACTCGCCCACCAGCCTGCCCACCTCGCCCGCCGCCGCGTTCCCCACCAGCGCCAGCAGCCCCAGCACCACCAGCAGACTCCCGAACACCGCCAGCGCCACCGCGAGCGGCCGGGGCAACCGGCGCGCCAGCACATCGGCCAACGGCCGCAGCAGCGCCGTGCCCACCAGCGCCAGGAACACCGCGACCGCCACCAGCTGAAAACGCCCCAGCACGGTGAACGCCAGATAGACCGCCACCCCGACGGCCACCAGCCGCCACGCGTACGCGGCGGCCATCCGCAGCCCGGGATGCACCCGATCGCCCACCCCGCCCGCACCTGGCGCCGGAGCGGGCCCCGGAGGCGGCTTCGGAGCGGGCTCCGGAGGGGGAGACTCGCTGTTCACGCCGGTGCCACCGCCCTCCGTGTGCCGGTCCCGCGCCCCGGTTCCACACGGCGGGACGGGGTGAGGGTTCTTCCCGTTATGGGCCTGATGTGATGATTCAATCAGGGCGGCCGACCGCGCGCCTGATCACCGGCGGCGGCGCTGTTCCCCACAGCCCCGGCGAACTCCATAATCGATCACCACGGTGCCTCATCCGCCGACCGCCCTCCGCACCGCAGCAAGGAGTTGCCGTGACGTACGACATCACCGCCATCCGCGCGCAGTTTCCCGCCCTGAAGGCCGGTTCGGCCCACTTCGACGGCCCCGGCGGTACGCAGACCCCCGTATCCGTCATCGAGGCCATCACCGACGCCCTCGCGCACCCGCTGGCCAACCGGGGCCGGAACACCGCGGGGGAGCGCAACGCCGAGGCGATCGTCGCCGCGGCCCGCCAGGCGATGGCCGACCTGCTCGGCGCGGACCCCACCGCGGTCGTCTTCGGCCGCAGCGCCACCCAACTGGCCTACGACTTCTCCCGTACGCTCGCCACGACGTGGTCGCCGGGCGACGAGATCGTGGTCACCCGGCTGGACCACGACGCCAACGTCCGCCCCTGGACCCAGGCCGCGGCCCGGGCCGGGGCCACCGTGCGCTGGGCCGACTTCGACCCGGCGACGGGCGAGCTGACCCCCGACGACATCAGCGCCGTCCTGAGCGAGCGCGCCCGGCTGGTCGCCGTCACCGCCGCCTCGAACCTCATCGGCACGCGCCCGGCGATACCGGAGATCGCCCGGCGCGCGCACCGGGCCGGGGCGCTGCTGTACGTCGACGGTGTGCACTACACCGCCCACTCCCTCGTCGACGTCGGCCCGCTCGGGGCGGACTTCTTCGCCTGCTCCGCGTACAAGTTCCTCGGCCCGCACCTCGGCGTCCTGGCCTCCCGCCCCGAACTCCTGGAAACCCTGCACCCCGACAAGCTGCTCCCCTCCACCAACGCCATCCCCGAGCGGTTCGAGCTGGGCACCCTGCCGTACGAAGTCCTCGCCGGAACCCGCGCCGCCGTCGACTTCCTCGCCGGTCTGGACCCGCGGGCGCGGGGCAGCCGCCGCGAACGCCTGGCGTCGGCGTACGCGGCCCTCGAAGAACACGAGGACACGCTGCGGCTGCGCCTCGACAAGGGGCTGGCCGCCCTCGAAGGGATCACGGTCCACTCCCGCGCGGCGGACCGCACCCCCACCCTCCTGATGACCATCGACGGCCGTGACACCAACGACGCCTACCGCTACCTGGCCGACCGCGGCGTGGCCGCCCCGTCCGGAGCCTTCTACGCGATCGAGACCTCCCGCAGGCTGGGCCTCGGCGACACCGGCGGACTCCGCGTCGGGCTGGCCCCCTACACGAGCGCCGAGGACGTGGACCGGCTGCTGGAGGGCCTGTCGGACTTCCTGTCGCCGGACGCCGCCGACGCCCCGGATAAAGCGTCGCGCCCGGCGGCCCACGACTGACACCCTCCCACCATGGAACGCACCGAAGTACTCGTCATCGGAGGGCGCGCGGGCGTCGGCAAGACGACGGTCGGCTGGGAGGTGTCGGCGCGGCTGCGCGCCGCGTCGGTGCCCCACGCGATCCTGGAGGGTGACTTCATGGCCCAGGTGCACCCTGCCCCCGAGGACGATCCGCGCCGCACGAAGATCGCCGAACGCAACCTGACGGCCCTCTGGGCCAACTACGCCGAACTCGGCCACCGGCGCCTTGTCTACACCAACACCGTGAGCGTGCTGCCCGAGACCACGGACATGATCGAGCGCGCCACCGGGCCCCGTGCCCGGATCGTACGCGTCCTGCTCACCGCCTCGGACGCCACGACGGAGGAGCGGCTGACGGGCCGGGAACTCGGCTCGGAACTGGAGCACGAACTGCGCGGCAGCGCCCGCAAGGCCCGCCTCCTGGACGAGCAGGCCCCCGCGGACACCCTGCGCGTGGCCACCGACGGGCGGCTGGTGGTGGACATCGCACGTGAGCTGGTGACCGCCACCGGCTGGGCCGACGGCGCGTAGCGCCCTCCGGTCAGCCGCTCGGGACCAGCACATCGACCCGGGGCAGACCACGGTGGCGGTGATGGGCGGCGGCGATCCCCGCCAGCGCGGGGCGGCCCAGCGCGCCGTAGGCCGCCGCGAGGAGATCCCGCGCGAACTCCTCCAACGCCGGCTCGCCCCCTGACGCCCAGTGCAGATCGCGCCCCAGCACCAGCGCCTCCGCCGGATCCCCCGCGGCACACCGCCGCAGCGCCTCCTCCACGCTCCGCTCCACGGTGGCGTGGTCCTCGACGAACCCGTACATGAACTGCGCGAACGCGTAATCGTCGGCGCCGTTGTGCGGGGGCCGGTCCAGCGCGGTGCCGCCCGCGACGAGCGCGCCCGCACCGTCCAGGGTGGTGATCCGCCCCGGTTCAACGGGCAGGGCGGCAAAATCGTGGATCCTGGAGTAGGCGATGCCCACCTCCGCCCGGTCCCCGGTCTCGAAGCCGGTCAGCGCCAGCCGCAGCGCCTCGAGCCCCGACCGCCGCCCTGCCAGGTACTCCTCGTCCCCGTCGTCGTCCGCGAGGTCCTGCCAGTGACGCTCCAGGAGCGCCCGCACCGCCTCCAGCGGCGTTCCCGTGCGCCGTTCGATCCCGCCACCGTCGTGGGTGTAGTACGAGGCGACCCCATCGCACGTGCGCCCGTCGTCGGACCACAGCCCGTAGTGCAGCCCGTCGGACCCGCCGTGCAGAAACGTCAGAAACTCCGGCGGGTCCCGGTAGTAGCGCCCGTGCACCCGCACATCGACGCCCTCGCGGGGCCGCGCGCCAGGGTCTTCGTACACGTCCGCGACACCGTACGGGGACACCTCCATGTCCGCCAGCGCCCGGCGTTCGACGGGCCCCAGACGTCCCAGGAACTCCATCAGCCGGAAGAACGACTCCGGCAATATGAGCCCCCAGTCGCGCCGGACCCGCTCCTCGACGCCCGCCTTTGTCCGATCCACCGAACATCCCCCGATCCACACCCGGCCACCGTGCCGAGGACCGAGGCTACCGAACCGCCCCTCGGCCGCCGATGCCCCGTACACCACGGTCGGATCCCGCCCGCCGCCCGGCTAGGCTCAGTCGTGCGGTGTGATCCACGACATGTTGTACGCCACAAGGGGAAGGCGCGGAGGACGTGAGGGACGGTCAGGATTCCATACGGTCGAAGCCCCCGATGCGAGCCGACGCCCGCCGCAACCAGCAGCGCATCCTGGACGCGGCCCGTGCGATGTTCGGCGAGTACGGAACCGCCGCGCCCCTGGACGACATCGCCCGCCGCGCCAACGTCAGCATCGCGACGCTCTACCGCCGCTTCCCCGACCGCGCCGCGCTCTGCCGGCAGGTGGGCGTCGAGGGCTACGAAACCGTGCTCGCCGAGGCGCGGGCCGCGCGGGAGGTGGCCGAAGAGGACGGTCCGGACGCTCCGTTGCGGGCCGTCGAACGCTTCCTGACCGGCGTCGTCGAACAGCGCTCGCGCCTCGTCCTCCCGCTGTTCGGCGGCCCGGGCTTCCACGACGAGGAAGCCACCGTCCTGCGACACCGCGTCACCGGCTGCCTGGACGCGATCCTCGTCCTCGGCCGGGAGTGCGGCGCGGTGCGTGACGACGTCAACTCCACCGATCTGCTGATGGCCGCGGCCATGATCAGTCGCCCGCTCCCCAACACCCCGCCCGAGTGGCTCGACACCACCGCCCGCCGCCACATCGCCGTCCACCTCGACGGACTCCGCCCCGGCGCCACCCACCGCCTCCTCGGCCCGGGCCCCGGCCACCCGGAACCGGAGCACGCCTTCAGCCCCGAGACGCCGACGGCGGCGGAGCACGCGCCCACCGAACACCGCCCCTGACAAACGGACCGTGGCCCCCACCCGAAGGGCGAGGGCCACGGTCACCGGTGGTGTGTCCCGTCAGGTGCGGTACGCGTAGTACAGCGAGTTCGGGTTGGAGGCGATGATGCTCGCCACCGACTTCCGGTAGGTGTTGACCGAGTGGTAGGTCATATACGGGACACCGCTGGAGGAGCGGTACGTGACCATCATGGTGTGGTCCTTGGACCCGTCCCGGTCGAAGTCCATCTGCATGACGTCGCCGACACCCATGTAGTACACGTTCGCCAGGTTGGTCGCCCGCTTGGCGTCCAGCGTGAACCACGACCACTCATTGGCGCCCACCCACGCGGTCGCCTGGGTGGAGGTGTCGTACCACCAGGTGCGGTAGTCCGTCCCGTCGCCCGGCGCGTGCTTCCACCCGCCCGCCTTCAGGGCCTGGCTGATGAAGTTGGTGCAGTCCCCACCGGCCTCGTTGAACTTCCGGTAGGCGGAGTTGTAGTTGCTCCAGTACTTCTCCGCGTACGTGGCCATCGCCGCGTAGTTGTACGCCCCGGCGGGCTTGCTCACCTGCTGGGACGGCTTCGACGTGGCCGCGGGGGTGGCGCTGGGCAGGGCCGCCGCCTTCACCGCCACCGTGGCGGGCTCGTTGATGGCCCGGGGCCCCTCGTCGGTGGGCCTGATGCCGGTCAGCTCCCACTTCCCGCCGGTCCCGGCGGTGAAGCTCAGCTCGTGGTGGGCCTGGAAGCCGGTCGTCGCGGGCTCGTCCCCGCGGATCTTCTTGTACGTCAGCGTCGTGGTCTCGGTGGCCTGGACGGTCGCACGCCCGCCCGTGACCCGGGTCTTGCCCACGGTGACCTTGGTGTCGGCCTTCGTGTACGCCTCGCCCATGGCGGCCAGCCGCGCCTTGCGCGTCCGCAGCGTGGACAGCGCCGACTTCTCGTTCCGCGTCAGACCGGCCGACAGCCGCGCCTTCTTGGTGACCGGTGCCGCCGCACTCCGCACCTGCTGCCCGTCCAGCAGCGCCGCCGTACGCTCCGTGAGCACCGCGTCGGCCAACTGCCCGAAGGACGTGGCGGTCGCCCCGTCCACCACACCCGTCTGCGCCGCACTCGCGGCAGAGGCGGGCAGTGCCACGGCCGACAGCGCCACCGTCAGTGCCGCCCCGGCAGCGGATCTGAAGGTCATTGATTTCACGTTGGTTTCCCCTCCGCATCCGGGTCGGATCGACCCGGGGGGTGGGATCGTTGCACATGCGATGCCTCTTTGGTGATTTTGTGCTCAGATGGCGAAGTGGCGTTCACGAGTCCTCCACCTACGGCATAATGCCCACTTCCCTGGATCGGCCGCTTTCGTAGACTGACCCTGTGCAGCAGCCCGAAGAGCAGCCGTTGTCCGGCGGGAACGTCAGCGACGGCGTCGTGCGCGTCGGCGACACGGTCCGCCGCCCCACGGGGCCGTGGACCCCGGCGGTGCACGCGCTCCTGACGCACCTCCACGACACCGGCTTCCGCACCGCGCCCCGTCCGCTGGGCATCGATGACCAGGGGCGCGAAGTGCTGACTTTCGTACCGGGCCAGGTGGTCTGGCCCGACCGGTTCGCCCTGCTGGAGCCCGCGCGGCGGGTGGCCCGTGTCGCACGTCTGATCCGGGACTTCCACGACGCGGTGGAGGGCTTCACACCGCCGCCGGACGCCCAGTGGCAGGTGCTCATCCCCGCCGAGGGGGCCGACATCATCGCCCATCAGGACCTGGCTCCGTGGAACCTGGTGACCGGCGGCGAGGACGAGTGGGCCTTCATCGACTGGGACACGGCCGCCCCCGGTTCCCGCCTGTGGGATGTCGCCTATGCCCTGCACGGCTTCGTCCCGCTGTCCGCGCATCCCTCGTGGCGGCGCGCCGACGCCGCGGACCGGGTGCGGATCTTCGTCGACGCCTACGGGCTCGACGAAGCCGAACGCCGCGACCTGGTACCGCTGCTGGGCCGCCGCACGCGTTCCATGCACGACTTCCTGCGCGCCCAGGCGGCCCTGGGCCACCAGCCCTGGGCGACCCTCTGGGCGGAAGGCCACGGTGACGCGTGGCGGAGCGATGCCGAGTACATCGAGCAACGCGAAGAACAGTGGGCGCGCGCCCTGCTCACCGGCTGAAGGAGTGCAGCCGGTCGACCTCGGTGAAACCGGCCCGGTCGTACAGGGCGTTGGCGGCGCCGCGGTCGCGTTCGGCGCCTCCGGGCGGGGCGTCGTCGTCGACGTAGAGGATCGCCTCCCGGGCTCCGAGCCGGGCGAGCAGATCCATGGCCCGGCCGAGCAGACCCGCACCCAGGCCACGGCCCCGGGCCGAGGGGACGACGCCGATCCACCACAGCACCCCGATACCGGCCACCGGGCGGCCGACCGTGGCTTCCGCGACCAGGACCCCGTCCTCCCAGACCTCCAGGCTCACGCCCCGCGGGTGTTCGGATCCGTGGAGGGTGAGGTGGGCGGCAGGATGCGGCAGGCCGCCGACCGGCAGTGGCGCGCGCATGTACCGCCACAGGTCGCGGCCGGTGAATCCGGCATCCCGCAGCGCTCGACGGGTCGCCGGGCGATGGCGGACCGGGAGGCCCTCCAAACCGAGGGTGAGCGCGGAGGCGAACTCGAAGGCGTACACAGTCCGCGCGCCGAGCCGGTCCAGCGCGTGGGCGATCAGGGCTTCGGCGAGTGGCGGGTCCTCGCGGCAGTGCAGCCACAGCAGGAACCCGGCGCCGTCGCCCGGACGGATGGCGGACGAGACGACACCGAGCACCGTGCCCGCCACGTCGTGGATCACCTCGGTCACGGGCGCCGCCAGCTCCGCCCACCAGCCGCTGTCCACGGGGGAGCGGCCCGCCAGCGCCTCGGTGAGCATCGCGGGGGTGGTCGGCGGCTGCCCGGGCAGGAGGTCGGCCGCGATCAGGTCGAGCACCGCGGGCGCGTCGCCCGGTGCGCAGGGCCGTACCGAAAGATGGCTCACCCTGCGTCCGCCTCCGCCGTCGTGCGGTGGGGCAGCGAGCCGCGTCGCATGTCTCCCCGGATGGGGGCAGGGTAGGTGATGAGGCGAGCCGTACACACGCCGGCGGACGCGGACGCGCCGCATGCTTCGGGAGGTGGCCGAATTGAACACCGCTGGCCAGAAGACACCCCGTGACGGAAAGGAATTCGCCCGGTCGGGACCGCACTTCTCCGACCGGATCACGGCCGACGGCCGGGACGGCTGGCCCGTCGAGGCCGGGCGCTACCGGCTGGCCGTCAGCCGGGCCTGCCCCTGGGCCAGCCGGGCGCTGGTCTCGCGACGGCTGCTCGGCCTGGAACCGGCCCTTTCAGTGGCGGTCGCGGACCCCATCCAGGACGAGCGGAGCTGGCGCTTCACGCTGGACGCGGGGGAGCGGGACCCGGTGCTGGGCATCGCGTACCTCAGCGAGGCGTACGACGCCCGCGAGCGGGAGTACCCGGGCGGTGTGAGCGTGCCCGCGATCGTCGACATCCCCAGCGGGAAGCTGGTCACCAACGACTACCGGACCCTCACCCTCGACCTCGCCACCGAGTGGACCGCCCTCCACCGTCAGGGCGCGCCGGACCTCTACCCCGAGGGGCACCGCGAGGAGATCGACGAGGTGATGGTGGGGGTCTACCGCGATGTGAACAACGGCGTCTACCGGGCCGGTTTCGCCCAGCACCAGGACACGTACGACGATGCCTTCCGGCGTCTCTTCGCCCGTCTGGACCAGCTGTCGGAGCGTCTGGCCACGCGGCGCTATCTGGTCGGCGACACCATCACCGAGGCCGACATCCGGCTGTTCACCACCCTGGTGCGCTTCGACGCGGTCTACCACGGCCACTTCAAGTGCAACCGGAACAAGCTGAGCGAGGACCGGGTGCTGTGGGGGTACGTACGCGACCTCTTCCAGACGCCCGGATTCGGCGACACGGTGGACTTCGACCACATCAAACGGCACTACTACCAGGTCCACACCGACATCAACCCCCGGCGCATCGTCCCCCTCGGCCCCGGCCTCTCCGGCTGGTCGGCCCCGCACGGACGGGAGGAACTGGGCGGGCGCCCCTTCGGCGACGGCACCCCTCCCGATCCGGTGCCACCCGGCGAAACGGTCCCGGAGGCCGGACGCGCCCACTGAGCCCCCGCTCAGGGGCCGGTGTCAGGGACGGTGGGCCGACGCCGCGGCGGTATCCGCCGCGGTCAGCCCGAAGACGAGGGCGGACGCGATGCCGCCCGCGTAGGCCCGGTGCCACAGGCCACCGGTGTCCGAACCGGCGGCGAGAAGCCCGGGCAGCGGCTCCCCGTTCCCGGCCAGGACCCGGGCCCGGTCGTCGATGCGCACTCCGTGGAACGGGAAGGTGATGGCCGGTACCGTCTCGATGACGTAGTACGGCGGTTCGTCCAGCGGGAGCGCGTCCAGCTCCCGGCCGGGGGCCGTGGCGAGCCCCGCCGAGGCGCGCTCGTTGAACCGCTCGACGCCGTCGCGGAGGGAGTCGCCCCGGTATCCCCATTCCTCGGGCAGGCAGGCCAGTTCGTCGAGGTCTTCGGCCAGTCCCGCGCGGCCGCCGCGCTTGCTCGCCAGCGCGAACTTGTCGACGGCGACCGCGCCCTCGACGTAGGAGCCGGTGATCCAGTCGCGGAAGACCCGGGCATCGGCGATGAGCAGGCCCCGGCTCTCCGGCTGGTCCAGCAGTGCCATGGCGGTGAGGTGGTCGCCCAGCGTCTCGTCCACGAAACGCTCGTTGCGCAGGTTGAACAGGAGCGCGTGCTCGCTGTAGTACAGCGACAGGTCGACGAAGTCCACCGGATCGGCGAACGGCACGCGGCTGGGAATGAGGTGGCCGTAGAAACCGGCGTCCGCGTGGCCGGTGGCCGCGCCCACGCCGGTGGCCAGGCGGTAGCCGCCGCCCCGGCTGTGGGGATTGGAGCGCAGTTCCATGCGGTCGGCGTGGGGGTGCACATGGGCGGCGCGGAGCGCGGGGTCGCCCTGGAACCCTCCGGTCGCCAGGAGTGTGGCGCGGGCGCCGACATCGCTGATCGTGCCGTCGGCCGACCTCAGCCGGGCGCCCACGACACCACCGTGATCGGTCAGCAGGTGCTCGGTGTGGGTCGCGAGCAGCAACCGGCCACCGCCGTCGAGGATGAGCCGACGGCAGGTGTCGAGGTAATGGTTGGTGTCGAATTGGTGTCCGCGGCCGAAGCTCAGGATGCGCTGGGCGTCCTTCACCTCCACCCCGGTGGAGCGAATCCATGACACACCCTCGTCGAACCGGTCCACGAGGGCGCGCTTCAGCGCGAGATCTCCTCGTGGATTGTGCTGGTCCATGATCGCGTGGCTCGGGGCCGTCCACGCGTAACCGGCGAACCGCGCCGAGCCGCCGACGTCCGCGCCCGTCTCCACGACCACCACGGACAGGCCATCGCGGACGGCGCGGGCACCGGCGGTCAGGCCCGCCATGCCCGCTCCGATGATGAGCAGATCGACGACTTCCGAGTCCACGCGCATCTCCTCCGCCGGTGTCCGCGACTTCCCGCTTCCCCGCTTCTCCGTATCTCAGTAGAACCGAATCCAATTCATACCTCAAGGCCCTGCTCGGGTCTTGCCGGTTCCGCGGCCGACGCGATAGGAGAGATGAAGTCAGTTCAATACTGGTAGTGAGGGAGGCCGTCATGGCGCATGAAGGGGCACACGCGGGCCGGTTCGAGGGCAAGGTCGCCTTGGTGACGGGCGCGGGCTCGGGCATGGGGGCGGCGATCGTCCGGCGGCTGGCCGCCGAAGGGGCCCGGGCCGTGGTCCTGGCCGACGTCGACGGCGCGAGCGCGGCGGCCGTCGCGCGGGACGTGCCGGCCGGCCGGGCGCTCACCGTCGACGTGGCGGACGCCGCGGCGGTCGATCGCGCCGTCGACGACGTACTGCGGCGGCACGGCGGGCTCGACCTTGTGGTGCATGCCGCCGGGGCCGACGATCCGCAGGCCAAGCAGCGCATCGCGGACGCCGTGGTGGAGGGCCGCGTGCCCGAGGTGACCGACGTGCTCGACGACGCGGCCTGGCGGCGCGTCATGGCGATCAACCTCGACGGCACCTTCCATGTGCTGCGTGCCTCGGTGCGGGCCATGCGTCCGGCGAAGGCGGGGGCGATCGTCGTGATCGGCTCGTCGTCGGCCTTCGACACCCCGGTCGGCTACCCCCACTACGCCGCGTCCAAGGCGGGTGTGCACGCGCTGTGCCAGGCCGTGGCCAAGGAGGTCATCCCCGCCGGAATCCGGGTGAACGTGGTCGCGCCCGGGCCGACCGAGACGGGGATGGCAGCGCGCACACCGGAGGTTCTGCGCACGGGGTTCGCCGATCCGCGGGTGCGCCCGTACGCCACCCCGGAGGAGATCGCCGACATCGCCCTGTTCCTGGCCGGTGACGCCGCGGCGAACCTGGTCGGCGCAGTGCTGCTCGCCAACGGCGGCCGGTTCACCGCCTGACCCTCATCGGCGCTGCCGACTCCGTTGAACCGAATCAAATTCAGATCATCGCGCTTCGCGCTCCTCGCCGCTTCCCGGCCCAGCCGGGAAATCCGTGCCGAAGGCTAGCTGTACTGAGTTCAGTTCTGTAGCGTCCCGGGCGTCGGCACGGCCCGGATACGTGCCGTTCGGAAGGAGAGCCCGACATGAGCACCACTGAGCAGCCCGCCCCGCCGGGGGCCGAGCCATCGGCGTACGCTCCCCGCACGGTGCGCCGCGCGATGCTCGCCGGAAGCATCGGCACCCTGATCGAATACTACGATTTCAGCGTTTACGGCTATCTCGCCGTGGCGATCGCCCCGCAGTTCTTCCCTGGCGACGATCCGACGGCCTCGGTGCTGGCGGCGCTCGCGGTGTTCGCCACGGGTCTGGTGGTGCGGCCGATCGGCGGTATCTTCTTCGGGCGGATCGGCGACCGGTGGGGCCGGCGCAAGGCGCTCGTCTCCTCCGTGCTCTGCATGGGCGTGGCCAGCAGCATCACGGGACTGCTGCCGACCTACAGCCAGATCGGTGTGTTCGCCGCGGTGCTGCTGTTCATCACCCGGCTGGTACAGGGCATCTCCTCGGGCGGTGAGTCGGTCGGCGCCTACACCTATATCTACGAGTCGGCGCCGCCCGGGCGCAGGGCGTTCCTCGGGGCCGTCACACCCATCGGGTCCAACCTCGGATTCATGTTCGCGGCCGCCACCGCCGGGACGATCTCCGCCCTCACCACCGAGGACCAGATGGCCGACTGGGGGTGGCGGCTGCCGTTCCTGATGGCCGTGCCGCTCACCCTGATCTGTCTGTGGGCCCGGCTGCGGATCGAGGACACCCCGGAATTCGAGGAGGCCGCGCGGCGCGCCGACATTCCCACCGCACCGGTCCGGGAGGTCCTGTCCACCCACCGCACCGCGCTGCTGCAGTCCATCGGCCTGGCCATGGCCCAGGGCGGCGCCATCTTCCTCGGTCTTACGTACATCGGCATCTACATGACCACGAACCTGGGCTACGAGCCCACGGACGTGTTCTGGCTGACCGCGGGGGTCGTGCTCGTCACCGTGCTGCTGATGGTCCCGGCGGGCAAGCTCGCCGCCCGGTTCGGCTGTCGCCGCGTCCTGCTGGCCGGGCTGCTGGGCTTCCTGGTGACGGCCTATCCCGCGATGATGCTCATGGGGCGGCACAGCCTGGCCATGGCGGGCCTCGCCTATCTGCTCTTCATGGTCAGCAGCGCGTTCGTGCAGGTCCCGGCGGCCAGCCTGTGGCCGCATCTCTTCGAACGCCGGGTCCGGTACACCGGTATGGCCATCGGGTACAACATCGGCACCGTCCTCGCGGGCGGTACCGCTCCCTACATCGCGGCGTTCCTGGTCCAGCGGACGGGGAACCTGCTCTCACCGGCGTTCTTCGTGATGACCGTCTGCCTGATCGGGCTCGGTGCCCTGTTCACCGTCCGCAAGGATGTGTAGGGACACCGGCGGCCGCATCCGCGGAGGCGGCCGCCGGTCAGACCTCGTCCGCCGCGTGGCCGACGTGGCCGATGGTCTGGCCGCCGTCGACGGGAAACTCCCCGCCCGTGGTGTAGGAGGCGTCGTCGCTCGCGAGGAAGAGCACCATGCGGGTGACCTCGTCCGGCTCGCCGATGCGGGCCACGGGCTGACGGGCGAACAGTTCGGGTGAGGCGCTCTCACCCATGGGCGTGCGGATGACGCCCGGATGCACGGAGTTGATACGCACCCCCGTGCCCGCCATGTCCAGCGCGGCGGCCTTGGTCATCCCACGCACCCCCCACTTGCTCGCCACATAGCCGATGCCGTTGGCGAAGCCCATGAGGCCCGCGGCGGAGGAGATGTTGACGACCGCCCCCTGGCCACGGGCGCGCATGCCGGGCAGGACGGTGTGCATGCCGAGAAAGGCGCCCACCAGATTGACGTCGACGATCCGGCGGAAGTGTTCGGGCGACTGCTCTTCCACACCGCCGAAGTGAATGATCCCGGCGTTGTTGACCAGGACGTCCACCGGGCCGAGGGTGTCCTCGACCGTGCGGACGACGGACCGCCACCGCGCCTCGTCGGTGACATCGAGATGGCAGTACCGCGCATGGTCCAGCTCGCCCGCCAGGGCCTCTCCCTCGTCGTCCAGCAGGTCGCAGACGGCGACCCGGGCCCCCTCGGCGGCCAGTCCGCGCACATGTGCGGCGCCCATGCCCCGGGCTCCGCCGGTGACGAGCGCGACCTTTCCTTCGAAGCGCATACCGGGCTTCCTCTCCGTATCGATTCCGTACCCATGGCGATTCCGTACCTATGGCGATTCCGCACGCATGGCGATTCCGTATCCATGGCGATCAGTCGGGCACCAGCACGGCCCGCCCCCGCACCCGGCCCCGGCGAAGCCGCTCGATGGCCTCCGGCGCGGCGGACAGCGGGAACCGTTCCGTCTCGACGCGCAGCGCACCCGAACGTGCCAGCGCGACCACCTCGGCGAGCTGGGGGCGGGGTCCCCAGAAGGGCAGGGAGAGCCGGAAGCCGGGTGGCAGAACGCCCGGTTTGGAGACCGTCAGACGGCCGCCTCCGCTGCCGACGACGGCGACTTCGCCACCGGGCCGCAGGATGCCGGTGGCGAGTTCCAGCGTCTCCGGGGTGCCGACGAAGTCGAGCACGGCGTCCGCTCCCGCACCGCCGCCGCGTGTCCTCAGCACCCCGGCGGTGTCCGCCCGCATCAGGGTGCCGAAGTCCGCGCCGGAGCGGTCCGCGAGAGCCAGGGCGTCCTCCCGGACGTCGACCGCCAGCACACGGCACGCCGTGGTCGCGCGGAGGATCTGCACCGCCAGGTGGCCGAGCCCGCCGATGCCGATGACGACGGCGGTGGCGCCCTCCCCGAGCGCGGGCCGGAGCCCGGCCACCGCATGGTACGAGGTCAGACCGGCGTCGGAGAGCGGCGCCGTCTGTTCGGCCGTCAGATCGCCGGCCGGCGCCAGATGGCGGGCGGACGGGACGAGCACGTACTCGGCCATTCCGCCGTCCCGGCCCAGGCCCGCGCCGTGCCAGCGGAGCGTGTCACGCCGGTCGCAGTAGTTGTCCCAGCCCACGGCGCAACGGCCGCAGGCGCCGCAGCCCCACGGTCCGTAGAGCACCACGGGCTCACCCACCGCCACCCCGTCGGCGTCGGGCCCCAGGGCCGCGGCCCGCCCGGCGACCTCGTGGCCGAGCGTGAACGGCAGCCGGTAGGGGAGTGCCCCCGGAGCCGCGTCGATGACGTGCAGATCGGAGTGGCACAGCCCGGTGGCCTCGACCCGCACCAGGACCTGGGCGCCGCGGGGGACGGGCCGCTCGACGTCCGCCTGTTCCGGGGGCTCGCCCCACGCCGTCAGCCGCAGTGCCCTCATCGTCACCGTCCCTGGTCTCGTCGGGCCGCGGCCGTCACGTTAACAGAGGTGAAGTGACTTCAGTAGATGGCCAAGGGCGGGGCCGGATCGCGCGGAGGTCTTGGCGGGGGCCTTGCCCGTCCGGGGTTCCCTGCCTACGGTCATGAATTGAGTTCAATTCTTAGATCCGATCCTCAGGTCTGATCCCTCAGATCTGATCCCGTCGTACGAGCACGATGGAGCCCCCATGCACCGTCGCCATCCCGAGATCGCCCCCCGGCTGCTGTCCGAAACGGACGAACAGCGGCAGTTGCGCACCGTCCTGCGGGACCTTTTCGCCGAGGCGGGCGGCCCCGAGGGCGTCCGCACCCACCTGGCCGCACCGCGCGGATACGACGAAGCGCTCTGGGCGCGGCTCGCGGGCGAGATCGGGGTCCACGGGCTGGCCGTTCCGGAGGAGTACGGCGGGGCGGGCTTCACCTTCGCCGAGCTGGCGGTCGCCCTGGAGGAAGCCGGGCGGGCCCTGATGTGCGCGCCGCTGCTGTCCACGGTGGTCCTGGCCGCGCACGCCCTGCTGTACGGCGGCGACCGCGCGGCCCGCGAGCGCTATCTGCCCCGGATCGCCGACGGCACGCTCACCGCGACCGTGGCGGGGTTCGGCGACGACGGGTCCGGTGACGACGGGCCCGGGGTCACCGCCGAGCGGGGGAGCGCCGGATGGGTGCTGCGCGGGCGGGCGGACTTCGTGCTCGACGGGGCCGGTGCGGGGCTGGTCCTGGTGCGGGCCGGGACCTCCGCGGGGCCCCGGCTGTTCGCCTGCGAGCCGGACCCCGGCACCTGCCGGCGCACGCCGCGCCGCGTCCTGGACGAGACGCGGCGCCAGGCGCTGCTGGAGTTCCGGGGCGCACCGGCCACCGCCGTGGGGACGGCGGAGGGCGCCGAGGCCGCCGTCTCGGCGACGCTGGACACCGGACGGGCCGCGCTGGCGGCCGAACAGATCGGCGGCAGCGGACACGCCCTGGACGCCACGGTCGAATTCACCGCACAGCGCCACCAGTTCGGCCGCCCCATCGGCTCCTTCCAGGCCGTCAAGCACCGGCTGGCCGATGTGCTCGTCGCGCTGGAGGCGGCGCGCTCGGCATCCGCGTACGCCACGGCCTGCGCCGCCGTCGACCCGCCGCAGCTGCCGGTGGCCGCCTGTGCCGCCGCCGTGGTCTGCTCCGAGACCTTCCGGCTGGCCACGGCCGAGTACGTCCAGCTGCACGGCGGCATCGGCTTCACCTGGGAGCACCCGGCCCATCTGTATGTGCGCCGCGCCCGCGGCGCCGAGGTGCTGTTCGGCACGGCGGACCGGCACCGCGCCCGGCTCGCCGGGCTCGTCCTTGAACCACATTCGGTTTGACCGCCGCACCGCCGCCTCGGCCGAGCCTGCTGCGATCAAGCCTGTCCCGATCAAGGGGTTGACAGCGCCGCTCCGTGGTTCCAGAGTTGTAGTGAATTCAGTTCAGTTTGAAGGGGTGAGGATATGACCGTGGAAGACGAGATCCAGTTCGAGCGTGACGGCCACATCGCCCGGGTGTGGCTCAACCGCCCCTGGAAGAAGAACTGCGTCACCGTGCCGATCCTGGACCGGCTCGACGAGATCATCACCGAGGTCGACGAGGACCCCGAGCTGCGGGTCCTGGTGGTCCGCGGCCGTGGCGGCACCTTCTGCTCGGGCTTCGACCTCGACAGCCTGAAGGCCGAATACGTCGGCAAGTCCAACGCGATCGACGTGGCGGTGAAGTCCGCGAAGGTGTGCGACCGCCTCTACTCGATGAAGACTCCCTCGGTCGCGGTCCTGGAGGGCCACGTCACCGCCGGTGGCTTCGAGATCATGATCTCCTGCGACTTCGCCATCTCCGCCGACGACGCCAAGATCGGCGACTTCCACATCCGCCGCGCGCTGTTCGGCGGGGCGGGTCCGATCTACCGGGTGCCGCGCATGATCGGCATCCGCAAGACCAAGGAGCTGATGCTCACCGGCAAGCTCCTCTCCGGCGTCGAGGCCGCCGAGTTCGGGCTCATCAACAAGTCCGCACCGGCCGACCAGCTGGACGCGACGGTCGAGGAGTTCATCGGGAACCTCACCGACAAGAGCCCCTTCACCATGTGGCTCACGAAGATGACGATCGACCGCAGCCTGGACGCCGACACCCAGTCGCTGATGGTGATGGAGCACCTCGCCGTGGGCGTGGCGCTCAACTCCGAGGACGCCAACGAGGGCGTGTCGGCGTTCCTGGAGAAGCGTGAACCCAAGTGGCAGGGACGCTGAGCCGGATGGCCGCCGAACCGCGGAGTCCGGCCGCCGGGCTCCAGGGCTCACGGTGCTCCGGCTGCGCGGTGACCACGTACCCCGCGGAGGGCGAGTGCCCGCGCTGCGGAGGGTCCGCCGATCCGGTGGCCCTCCGGGGCACGGGCACGCTGTGGACCTGGACGGTGCAGCGGTACGCCCCCAAGTCGCCGCCCTACCAGGCCCCGCCCGGCGGTTTCGTGCCGTTCGCGCTCGGCTACGTCGAGCTGGCGGAGGGCGTGCGGGTGGCCGCCGTCCTCGACATCGACGATGTGGCGGACATTCGCATCGGCATGGCCCTGACCGTGACCGCGGGCCCCGGCGTCCCGCGGGCCCGGCCCACCGCTCCCGGGGAGGAGGGAACATGAGTACCGACGTCCTGATCTGCGGCGCCGGGCGCACCCCGTTCGGCCGGTCCGAGGCGACCGGCCGGCAGCTGGCCGCCGACGCGGTGAACGCGGCGCTCGCGGACGCCGGAATCGGCTGGTCGCGTGTGCGGGCCGCGTTCGGCGGCAGTGACAGCGCGGGTCTCGCCGACACCCTGGTGTCCCGGCTCGGCCTGACCGGAGTGCCGTTCGTCAACGTCAAGAACGGCTGCGCCACCGGCGGCAGCGCGCTGATCTCCGCCGTGAACGCGATCCGCTCCGGCATGGCGGACGTCGTCCTTGCCGTCGGCTTCGACAAGCATCCGCGCGGCGCCTTCGACCCGAGGCCCGAGGACTGGGGCCTGGGAGCGGAATACGGCAGCGACGGGCTGATGGTGACCACCCAGTTCTTCGGCATGAAGATCCAGCGCTATATGCACGACCACGGGATCACCTCGCGGACCCTCGCCCTGGTCGCCGAGAAGGCGTACCGCAACGGCGCACTGACCCCCGAGGCGTGGCGGCGCAAGCCGCTGTCAGCCGAGGAGATCCTCGGCTCCGGCATGGTCAGCGACCCCCTGACCCGCTTCATGTTCTGCTCCCCGGGAGCGGGCGCGGCCGCGCTGGTGCTCTGCTCCCCGGAGGCCGCCCGCACCGTGGACGGCTCGCCGGTCACCCTGCGCTCGGCGGCGCTGCGCACCCGGCGCTTCGGCTCGTTCGAGGTCTTCAGCCCGTCGGTCCCCGCGGGCGAGCCGACCAGCGTCAGCCGCGACGCCTCGGCCGCGGCCTTCGAGGAGGCCGGGCTCGGCCCCCGCGACGTCGACGTCTGCCAGCTGCAGGACACCGAGAGCGGCGCCGAGGTCATGCACCTGGCCGAGTGCGGATTCTGCGAGGACGGCGAGCAGGAGCGGCTGGTCGCCTCCGGCGCCACCGGAATCGACGGCACGCTGCCGGTCAACACCGACGGCGGCTGCATCGCCAACGGCGAACCCATCGGAGCCTCGGGACTGCGCCAGGTCTACGAGATCGTCCAGCAACTGCGCGGCCGGGCCGGTGACCGCCAGGTCCCGGACCGGCCCCGGGTCGGCTTCACCCATGTGTACGGCGCCCCCGGCGTGAGCGCCTGCACGGTGCTGTCCCGCTGAAACGCCCCGCTGAAACGTCCCGCCGCATGTCCCGCCGAACGGAGGTGGCAGAAGAGATGAGTGGCATCCCGGACCCCGAGGAGTTCCGCGCCCGCGCCCGCCAGTGGCTCGGCACCGTCGCCCGGCCCCGGACCGCCGACGGAAAGTGGGGCAGCGGCTCCGACTCCGTCGCCGTGTTCGACAACTGGACCGAGGAACAGGAACACGCGCACACCGCCCGCGTCCAGGAGTGGGAACGCACCCGCTACGACCAGGGGTGGTCCGCGCTCCACTGGGAGGAGACGTACGGGGGCCGCGGCCTGCCCGCGTACTACGAGCAGCTCTACCGCGCCGAGGAAGCCGCCTTCGACGTACCGCACCGCCCCGAGATCTTCCCGGTGACCCAGGCGCTCGTCGCCCCCGCGATCGCCATCTGGGGCACCGGGGAACAGAAGCGGCGCCTGCTGCGGCCCATACTGCGCACCGACGAACTGGCCTGCCAGCTGTTTTCGGAGACCGAGGCGGGCTCCGACCTCGCCGCGGTGCGCACCAGGGCGGTGCGCGAGGGCGATACCTGGGTGCTGACCGGGCACAAGGTGTGGACCTCCGGAGCACGCGTCGCCACCTGGGGCGTCGCGGTGTGCCGCACCGATCCCGACGTCCGCAAACACGCCGGGATCACCGTCTTCCTGGTGCGCATGGACGCGCCCGGCGTCACCGTACGGCCCATCCGGCAGATGACCGGCGGCACCAGCTTCAACGAGGTCTACCTCGACGATGTGCGCGTGCCCGACACCGACCGGCTCGGCCCCGTCGGCGAGGGCTGGCGGGTCACCCTCAGCGTGCTCGCCGCCGAACGGCTCGACTCCGGCAGCCTCGGCCTCGACAACGCCGACCGGGCACTGGACCTCGCCGCGCATCTGCCCCGCCCCCTCACCGGCGGCGAACAGCAGCGGGCCGCCGACCTCCACATCCGCACCCTGATCCAGCGGCTCATCGGACTGCGGGTCACCGCCGCCCTCGTCGCCGGACGCGAACCCGGCGCGGAGGCCTCGGTCGGCAAGCTGTACGCCACCGAGACCATGCGCCGCACCGGCGACCTGGTGTCCGAACTGCTGGGGCCGAGCCTCGTGGCCGACACGGGGGAGTGGGGCACCTACGCGTGGACGGAGCATCTGCTCGGCGCCCCCGGCTACAGCATCGCGGGCGGCACCGACGAGATCCAGCGCACCATCCTCGCCGAACGCGTCCTCGGCCTGCCCAAGGAGCCTGTCCGATGAGTACGACCACGCACCCGCCGGAGCTGTCCGCCCGGGTCCGCGACCGGCTCGCCCGCCACCACCCGGGCGCGGCGGTCGGCCCGCTGACGGTGCTGCCCGGCGGCCACTCGGGGCTGACGTACTCCGTCACGGCGGGAGAAGCCCGCTACGTCATCAAGGCGGTCCCGCCCGGGCAGCGGCCCGTCGGACGCAACGACGTCCTGCGCCAGGCCCGGGTGCTGGGCGCGCTGGCCGGTTCCGAGGTGCCGGTGCCGGGCGTCGTGGCCGTCGACGAGACCCAGCCCGGCTGGTTCGCCATGGACTTCGCGGCCGGGGAGGCCGTCGAGCCGGTCCTCGACGAACACGACGTGCCCCCGGCGACGGCACGCGCCCGGATGCTGGAGATCGGCTCCGTCCTGCGGCGGCTGCACACCACCGATGTCCGGACGCCCGGCCTCGGCGCACCCGAACCCCTCGACGCCACCGGTGAGCTGGAGCGGTGGAGCCGCACCCTGCACGCCGTACCCCCCGAACTGCGGCCCGGCGGGGAGGAGTTGCTGGCACGTCTCGCCGACGGTGTGCCGCGCGCCCTCCCGCCGGTGCTGCTGCACGGGGACTTCCGGCTCGGCAACGTCCTGTGCGTGGACGAGCGCGCCGTCGCCGTCGTGGACTGGGAGATCTGGAGCGTCGGCGACCCGCGCATCGACCTCGGCTGGTTCCTGCTCTTCGCCGACCACCGCAACTTCCCCCGGCTGGGACACCCCGTGCCCGGCCTGCCCGGCGAGACCGACCTCCTGGACACCTACCGCGACGGGCGGCCCGCCCTGCCCGCGATGGACTGGTTCCGGGCGCTCGGCCGCATGAAGATGGCCGCGATCATGGGCCACAACCTGCGCCGCCACCGCGAGGGCAAGCACCACGACCCGGACCAGGAGCGTCTGCCGCCCACCATCGCCGCGATGATCCGCACGGCACGCGACATCCTCGGCTGATCCGGACCGGCCACCCGAACAGGAGCAATCGTGGATTTCGGATTCTCGCCCCGCGCGAGTGAACTCCAGGACCGCATACGGTCGTTCATGGAGCAGCACGTCCTCCCCGCGGAAGCGGTCTACGACCGGCAGCTGGCCGAAGCGGACGACCCGCACGCGCTGCCGCCGGTCATGGCCGCGCTGAAGGAGAAGGCCCGCGCCGAGGGCCTGTGGAACCTCTTCATGGCACACGGCGACTGGGGCGCGGGGCTCAGCAACCTCGAATACGCGCCCCTCATGGAACTGGCCGGACGCTCCATCATCGGCCCCGAGGTGTTCAACTGCTCGGCGCCCGACACCGGCAACATGGAACTCCTCGCGCTGTACGGCACCCCCGAGCAGCAGGAGCGCTGGCTGCGCCCCCTGCTCGACGCGGAGATCCGCTCGTGCTTCGCCATGACCGAGCCGGAAGTGGCCAGTTCCGACGCCCGCAACATCCGCACCCGCATCACCCGCGACGGCGACTCGTACGTCGTCAACGGCCGCAAGTGGTACACCTCCGGGATACTCGACCCCGACTGCGAGCTCATCATCCTGATGGGCAAGACGGACCCCGAGGCGCCCACCTACCGGCAGCAGAGCATGCTGCTCATCCCCCGGCACACCCCCGGCGTCACGGTCCTGCGCGACCTGCCGATGTTCGGCTACACCGACCGGCTCGGACACGGCGATGTGCTCTTCGAAGACGTCCGCGTCCCCGTGGCGAACATCCTCGGCGGCGAGGGCGAGGGCTTCGCCCTCGCCCAGGGACGGCTCGGCCCGGGGCGGATGCACTACGCGATGCGCGCCGTGGGATTCGCCGAGCGCGCCCTCCAGCTGATGTGCGAACGCGTCACCGCACGCACCGCCTTCGGCGGGCCGCTCGCCGACCGGGGCGTGGTCCGGGAATGGATCGCCCGCAGCCGCATCGAGATCGAGCAGCTGCGTCTCCTCGTCCTCAAATCGGCCTGGCTGATGGACACCGTCGGCAACGCCGCCGCCCGCATGGAGGTGGCCGCCATCAAGGTCGCCGCGCTGGAGGTGGCCCACAAGGTGGTCGACCGCGCGGTGCAGGCCCACGGCGCGGCGGGCGTGAGCGACGACACCGTACTGGCCCGGCTGTACGCCATCACCCGGGCACTGCGCATCGCCGACGGCCCCGACGAAGTCCATCTGCGGACGGTGGCCCGCCAGGAACTCGCGCGATACCGGAAGACCGACAAGGGGGCAGCGTGAGCGACAACAGTCTCGACGGCAAGGTGGCCGTCATCACCGGCGGCTCCCGTGGCATCGGCCTCGGCATCGCCACCGCCTACCGGGCGGCCGGAGCACACGTCGTGCTCGCGGCCCGCAAAGCGGCCGGACTCACCACGGCGCGCGAGGAGTTGCTGCGCGCCAAGGGCGACGGCGACATCCACACCGTGGTGGCGAACGCCGGTGAACCGGAGCAGGCGCAGATGTGCGTCGAGGAGACCATGGCCCGCTTCGGCCGCCTCGACATCCTCGTCAACAACGCGGCGACCAACCCGTACCACGGCGATCTGCTCGACCTGGACCTGCCGCGCGCGGAGAAGACCGTCCGCGTCAACCAGTACGGCATGATCGCTTGGACCCGGTACGCCTGGCGGGCCTGGATGGCCGAACACGGGGGAGCGGTGGTCAACATCTCCTCCGTCGGCGGGCTCGTCGTCGACCCGCACATCGGCTACTACAACGCCACCAAGGCCGCCATGCTGCACATGACCCGGCAGCTCGCCTACGAACTCGGGCCGCGCGCCCGCGTCAACGCCATCGCCCCCGGACTGATCAAGACCGAGCTGGCGCGGGCGGTGTGGGAGGTCCGCGAGCCGATCCTCACCGCCAAGCTGCCGCTGCGCCGCCTCGGCACGGTGGAGGACGTGGCCCACGCGGCACTGTTCCTGGCCTCCGACGCCTCCTCCTGGATGACCGGCCAGACCCTGGTGCTCGACGGCGGCGCGACCGCCCTGCCGATCGGGGTGGAAGCATGAGCGCACCGCGATCCGCCACCGAACTGTTCTCGCTTCACGGCAGGACGGCCCTGGTCACCGGCGCCTCCGCCGGGCTCGGCGCACGCTTCGCCGCCGTCCTCGCGCAGGCCGGTGCCACCGTGTTCGCCGCCGCCCGGCGCCCGGACCGGCTGAAGGAACTAGCCGACTCCGACGCACGCATCCATCCCGTCGTCTGCGACGTCTCGCGGGACGCGGACCGCAGGCGGCTCGTCGAGACCGCGCGCGCCGCCACCGGACGCGTCGACATCCTGGTCAACAACGCCGCGAGCTCCGGCGAGACCCGCGCCGAGGACGAATCCCCGGACGCCTTCGCCGATGTCCTCGGCGTCAACCTCACCGCACCCTTCCACCTGGCACGTCTCGTGGCCGAGGCACCCACCGAGGCACCCGCCGCGCAGGGTGCGCCGGGCCGGAGCGTCATCAACGTCTCCTCCATCCTCGGCTTGGTCACCGCCGCCCCGCTCGGCGGCGCGAGCTACTCCGCCTCCAAGGCCGGACTCATCGGGCTGACCCGGGAGCTGGCCGGACAGTGGGGCCCCGGCGGAACCCGCGTCAACGCGCTCGCCCCCGGCTGGTTCCGCACTGAGATGACCGCGGACCTCTTCGGCGACGAGCGCTCCGCCCGCTGGGTCGAGCGCAACACCCTGCTGCGGCGCGGCGGCGACGGCCATGAACTCGACGGCGCGCTGCTGTTCCTGGCCTCCGACGCCTCCTCGTACTGCACCGGACAGATCCTCACCGTCGACGGCGGATGGACCGCGCGATGACGGTAGGCATCGACATCGACGACGGCCTGGCCCGGCTCACCCTGCGCCGCGGCGAGGCGGGCAACGCCATCGGCCTGGACATGGCGCGCGGACTGCTGGACGCGGCCCGGACCTGCGCGGCGGAGGGCGTACGGGCCGTACTGCTCACCGGCGAGGGAAAGTCCTTCTGCGTCGGCGGCGACCTCAAGGAGTTCTCCCGGCTCTCCGGCGCCGCACTGGAGAAGCACCTCACCGCGGTGACCGACGCCCTCCACGACGCGCTGCGCACGTTCGCGGCGAGCGACGCGCCCATGGTGGCCGCCGTACAGGGCGCCGTCGCGGGCGCGGGGCTCGGCCTGGCCGCGTCCGCCGATGTGACCCTCGCCGCCGACACCGCCTCCTTCACCGCCGCGTACACCGGCATCGGCTACACGCCCGACGCCGGGGCCAGCTGGTTCCTGCCCCGGCTCGTCGGCCCCAAGCGGGCCCTGGACCTGCTGCTGACCAACCGCCGCGTCACGGCGGCCGAAG
This sequence comes from Streptomyces sp. NPDC005962, assembly GCF_040629205.1. Classification (NCBI taxonomy): domain Bacteria; kingdom Bacillati; phylum Actinomycetota; class Actinomycetes; order Kitasatosporales; family Streptomycetaceae; genus Streptomyces; species Streptomyces sp. NPDC005962. The sequence goes on from NZ_JBEXVE010000007.1 coordinate 165,725, forward strand.
CCGTGGACATCGGACTGGTCAGCCGCGTCGTCGACCCCGCCCGGCTGGCCGACGAGGCCGCGCGCACGGCCGAGGCGCTGCGCCGCGGACCCACCGCCGCCTTCGGCGCCACCCGCCGTCTCGTCGCCGCCGGGCTGACCGCCGACCTCGGTCCGCACCTGGACCGGGAGGCCCGCGCGATCGCCGCCGCGGCCGCCTCCGCCGAGGGCCGCGAGGGCGTCGCCGCCTTCCTGGGCAAGCGGGCCCCCGACTTCCCACGCGCCACGCCCAGCGCCTGAATCCCCCAGCGCCTGCCCCCCTCCAGCGCCTGAACCCCCAACCCGAACAACCATGGAGCCCGCCATGCCCGAAGCCTTCATCGCCGGAGCCGTCCGTACCCCCGTCGGCCGCCGCAAGGGCGCGCTCAGCGGTGTGCACCCCGCCGACCTCGGCGCCCATGTGCTGCGCGCCCTGCTGGAGGGCACCGGCGCCGACCCGGGTGCCGTCGACGACGTGTACTTCGGATGCGTCGGCCAGATCGGCGCCCAGACCGGCAACGTCGCCCGCACCGCCTGGCTGTCCGCGGGGCTGCCGCACCATGTGCCCGGCACCACCATCGACCGCCAGTGCGGCTCCTCCCAGCAGGCCGTGCACTTCGCGGCCCAGGCGGTCGGCTCCGGCGCCGCCGACCTGGTGGTCGCGGGCGGGGTGGAGGTGATGAGCCTGGTGCCCATCGCCAGCCCCATGTACGTCGGGGAACAGGCGGGCTTCGGCAGCCCGTACGCGGGGGACGGCTGGCGCGAACACTTCGGCGACCAGGAGGTCTCACAGTTCCGCGGGGCCGAACTCATCGCCGAGAAATGGGGCATTTCGCGTACGGACATGGAGGAGTACGCGCTCACCAGCCACCGGCGGGCCGTCGCCGCTCAGGCCGACGCCGCCTTCGACGACGAGATCACCCCGGCCTTCGGCCTCACCGCCGACGAGGGCCCGCGCGCCGACACCACCCTGGAGAAGATGGCCGGGCTGAAGACCCTCACCGAGGACGGCCGTCTGACCGCGGCCGTTTCCAGCCAGATCTCCGACGGCGCCGCCGCCCTGCTGATCGCCTCCGGGGAGGCGGTGCGCCGCCATGGTCTGACCCCGCTCGCCCGGGTGCACACCATGGCGGTCGTCGGCTCCGACCCGATCCACATGCTGACCGGCCCGATCCCCGCCACCGAGAAGGTCCTGGCCAAGGCCGGGCTGCCGATCGGCGCGATCGACCTGGTCGAGATCAACGAGGCCTTCGCCTCCGTCGTCCTCGCCTGGCAGAAGGAGACCGGCGCCGCCCCGGAGCGGGTCAACGCCTTCGGCGGGGCGATCGCGCTCGGACATCCGCTGGGCGCGACCGGTGCCCGGCTCATGACGACGCTCGTCCACCAACTGCGCAGGACCCAGGGACGCTATGGCCTGCAGACGATGTGCGAGGGCGGCGGCATGGCGAACGCGACCGTGCTTGAGCGCCTCTGACCAAGCCGGCGCCGTTCGGTCCGGGTCGGTCCGGGTCGGCCCGCGTCGATTGGCAACTGAGTTCAGCTTGGGTCTACTCTCGGGTACGGACGAGGTGGACGGCGGCCAGGAGACGGGGTCATGGCGACAAGGGTTGAACCGGAAGCGGGACCGAGGTCCAAGCGCGCCGCCATTCTGGCGGCCGCCGTCGACTGCTTCGGCGAGACGGGCTTCGAGGCCACCAAGTGGTCCACCGTGGCGGAGCGGGTCGGCATCGGGCAGACGGCGCTCTACCACTACTTCGAGTCCAAGACCCACTGTCTGCTCACCATCATGCGGCTGGAGCTCCAGCGCTCCCACGACAAGTTCACGGAGGCGACCGCGGACGTCACGGACCCGGTCGAGGCTCTCCGGGCGGCCGTGCGCGCGGCGTATGACGTCTCCGACCACGAGGTTCTGCAGATGCGCATCCTGCACAACCACATGGATCTGCTCTCCGGCCCGCGCAAGTCCAAGCGGGAGGAGGCCGAGCGCGTCGAGGCCCGCCGACTGGTCCAGCTCGTCGAGCGCGACTGGACGAACCTGCTGGTACGGGGCATGTCGCAGGGCGCGTTCCCGCTCCGGGACGCACAGCTGCTGGGCTCGGGCGTGCTCGGCCTGATCGTCAGCGTCTGGCGGTGGTACCGGCCGTCGGGGCCGACGCCGCTGTCGGAGATCAGCGAGCTGATCGAGGGCGCCTGCGTGCGGATGGTCGCCACGTGACGCGCTGAGCGAATCCACTCTCTCCGGCCCCCGGCGGAACCATCCGCCGGGGGCCGTTTTCCCGTCCGTCCAGACCCTTGTCAGCCGTGTTTCACCGGGATTACCATCCAGAATGAATTGAACTGAACTCAGGTTGATCTGGGGGGTCGAGAAGGTCCCGGGTCCCGGGGCACTCGGCCCGCCAATCGAAAGGGCCCCCTCATGGCGTTGCGCGCGTATTTCGCCGGTATGGACAGCCGGCATCCGGAACGGACGCTCGAACTGCTGGAACCCGATTTCCGGTTCCTCATCGCCCTGCCGGGCAAGGAGGTCACCGGCACCTCCAGGGATGACTTCGCCGCGTACATCGGCGGCCGCAATCCCGTGGACCGGACCCACGAGATCCTGCGCCACAGCCGGGACGGCGACCTGGAGACCGTCTACGGAGTGGTGACCGAGGGCGGGGAGTACAAGGGCTCCTTCCACTCGGCCGCGGTGCTCTCGCCCGGCGGACTCATCGCCCGCTACCAGGCCTTCTTCACCGTCTCCTTCCAGCTGATCGACTGGGCCGGGGACAGGAGCCGGGTATGACGGACACCCCGGTGGCGGCCCCCTTCCTCACCGCGTGGTTCGAGATCCTCGACGGGGACGAACCCTCCCGGATCCTCGACTTGATCAGCGACGACTTCGCCCTGTCCATCCTGTTCTCCACCGGCGACGGCAACGCCACCGACTTCGCGGGAGGCCGCGCCGCCCTCGTCGGCTATCTCGAACAGCGCGAGAAGGGCACCCGCACCCACCACCGGCTCGCGGCGACCACGCTCGGCCGGGACGAATTCTTTCTGGGCGAGGTACGGCGTGCGGGGGTTCCCGAGGCGACCTTCGTCGCCACCGGGCGGGTGAACGGCGACGGCAGGCTGCAGCGCCTGCTGATCGGGCGCTCGTCGGAGATCCGCTTCACCTGACCCAGACCACTCACCGTGCGGAGGAGCTTCATGTACAACCTCGTTCTGCTGGCAGCAGGGCCCCCGGAGTGGACACACGAGCAGTTCATCACGTGGTGGCGCGGCGACCACGCGGAGCTGACCTGCCGCCTGCCCGGACTGCGCAGCTGGCGGCACACCGAGATCGACGCCGCGCTGGAGCCGCGCTCCGACGGCTGGGACGGCCTCTCCGTCCTCGGCTTCGACTCCCCCGAGGACCTGAAGAAGGCCCTCGCGAGCCCCGAATGGGCCGCTGCAGTCGCCCAGGTGGGCGACATGAAGGGCCGCCGCATCGCGGTCATGGGGCACGAGGCGGAGCTGTTCGCCGCCTGAGGAGGGGACGAGATGCGACAGGTAGTGCGGGAGTTCCAACGGCGGGCCGCCGAGGCAGACTTCGTCGCCGTCATCGACGACACGGGCAGCCACACGGCCCGGCAGCTCCTCGACGAGGCCACGCGGCTGGCCGCGGCGCTGTCCGCGGACACGGCTGACGGCGCCGTCGGCACCGTCCTGATCCAGGCGGACAACTCATGGCGCACCGTCGCCGCCACCCTCGCCGCGGGCCTCAGCGGCGGCGACGGCGGAGTCATCGCCCTGGTCAACCGGCATACCACCCCGGCCGAATTCGCCACCGCCTGGGCGGACATCCGCCCGGACGCCGTGGTCGCCGAGCCCTCGGCGATCGCGGAGTGGGCGGTGTCCGAACAGCTGCCGGGCCCGGCGCGGACCGTGCTCGACGGCTGGACGTGCCGGTCCGCCCCCGGCGAACGTGAGGCGTCCCGGTGGTCGGGCGGCGTCCTCATCGGCCTGACCTCCGGGTCGACCGGGCGGCCCAAGGGCGTCGTACAGTCCGAGCAGGCCCTGCGCTATGCCGCCGAGACCACCATCACCGTCAACGGGCTGTCGCCGGGCGACGCAGTCGCCGCGATCGTCCCGCTGTCGTCGACGGCCGCGTACTGCTTCGGCGTCTACGTCTCCCTCCTGCTGCGCGGACCGCTCGTCATGACGGCGAAGTGGGACCGGGCCCGCGCGCTGCGGCGGATGGCCGACACCGGGGTCCGCTGGACCATGTGCGTACCGACCATGGCGCTGCAGATGGGCGACGAGGCGGCCGGTTCCGGCGTCCTCAAGGGCGTCCGCTCGATCACCGTCGGCGGCGGGCCCATGGACCGCGCCGCCCTGGCCCGGGCCGAACAGTCCCTGGGCACCAAGATCCTGCGGGTCTTCGGCATGTCCGAATGCCTCGGCCACACCTCGCCGCGCCCCGACGACCCCGAGGAGATCCGGCTCGGCAGAGACGGCCGCCCCTTCCCGGGTACGGACGTGCGCGCGCTCACTCCCGAGGGTCAGGTGGCCGGGCCCGGGGTGACCGGCCGGGCGCAGGTGCGCGGCCCGTCCCTCTTCCTCGGCTACGCGGGCGACGGGCGGGCCGTTCCCCCGGCGCTGACGGAGGACGGCTATCTGCCCACAGGCGATCTGCTGATGGCCCACGAGGACGGCACCCTCACCATCATGGGACGCGAGAAGGACATCATCATCCGCGGCGGCCGCAACATCGACATCACCGAGATCGAGCGCGCGGTCGCCGGTCACCCGCGCGTGGCCCGGGCGTGTGTGGTGCCGGTCCCCGACGACATCCTCGGCGAACGCGTGGCGTTGCTCGTCGTCACCACGGACGGCCGGCCCGTCGATCTGGCCGAGATGACCGGCCACTTGGAGAGCATCGGATTGTCCAAGACCAAGTGGCCCGAATACGTGTACGGTACCGACGAGTTGCCCCAGACCAAGGTCGGCAAGCTCGACCGGGGCGGGGCCCGGGAACTGGCCGAAGGCCTGCACGCTCACGAGCCCGGCCGGGCCTGACGAGGGGGCGCATGCGCCGGCGGCTGCCGCCGCGGCATGCACTCCCTCGTGATCCAGGCAGTTCATCAACGAGGAGGATCATGACAGCGCGGTTCGACCAGGGCCCGTGGGCAGCGGCCGGAGTCCAGACCGTACAGCCCGGGGTACACCGCGTGCCCTTGCCGCTGCCGAACGACGGCCTGCACGCCGTGAACGTCTACCTCCTGGAGGACTTGGACGAGGACGGCGGCATCGTCATGATCGACGGCGGCTGGGCGATCCCCGAGGCGCGCAAAACACTTGAGGAGGCCCTGGCCGCCATCGGCCGCGACCCCGGCGACATCAGCCACATCCTGGTCACCCACATCCACCGCGACCACTACACCCACGCCGTGGAGCTGCGCCGGTTGCTGGGCTCACGCGTCTACCTCGGCGCGGGCGAACGCCCCGGACTGGAGATGCTCGACCGGCTCCGCAGCGACCAGCCGGTCGGCTCACTGCACACCCTGCGCGCGGCGGGCGCCGGGGAACTCGCCGATCACATCGAGGCGATGGACCACGGCGGCTACGACCCGAGCGTGTGGGAGGCCCCCGACCGCTGGCTCGGCGCCGAAACCCTGCGCTTCGGCGACCGCGAACTGCGGGTCGTCCCCACCCCCGGACACACCAAGGGCCATGTGGTCTTCCTGGACGAACAGCGCGGACTGCTGTTCTCCGGGGACCACGTCCTGCCGCACATCACCCCCTCCATCGGCTTCGAACTGGCCGAACCGGGCGGCCGTCCGCTCGCCGACTACCTGGACTCGCTGCGGCTGATGACCCGCCACGCCGACGCCCGCCTGCTGCCCGCGCACGGACCGGTCACCGACAGCGCCCACACCCGGGTCGCCGAACTGCTCACCCACCACGACGACCGGCTGGCGGCAAGCCTGACCGCGCTGGGCGAGGACACGCTCGACGCCCACGCGGTGGCGCGGGGGCTCGCCTGGACGCGCCGGGCCGTGCCGTTCGGGAGCCTGAGCGCCTTCAACCAGATGCTCGCGGTCAACGAGACCGCCGCGCACCTGGACGTCCTCGTGCTCCGCGAGCAGGTGACGGTGGCGTTCTCCGACGGGGTGAACCAGTACACGCGCGTGCGGTGATGAGCCCCCGTCAGGGCGCAAGCGGTCAGCGGGTGTGCAGGCCTTGCTTCACCTTGTCGAAGACGGGACGGTAGGTGTCCCACTGCGCCTCGGGCGCCGAGAGGTAGACGTCGTACTCCGTGCCGCCCTCCCGGCCGTAGCCGAGGTCGATGGCGCGGAAGGTGCGCACTCTGCCTTCGAACGTGCACTCCCAGATGGCCGCGGGCTGCCCCCGGAAGGTGGTGCGGTCCAGCCGCAGCCGCCGGTACACGTCGTAGTTCTGCTTGGTGTTCGCCTCGATGTCCCGGAAGTGCGCCACGGGCGTCGGCCCGGCCGGGTCCACCGTGCCGATCGTGATCTCGACCAGGCGGGACGGGTCGATGTAGCTGACGCCTTCGCTGGTGCGCTTGTCCATCTTCCACCCGTTCGGTACGGGGAAGGAGACGCCGAGCTTCTCCTCCTCGACCAGGTGGTAGCCGTGGGGGACCGGCCGGGGCTTCGCCTCGCCGCCCCGCTGTCCGCCGTGGTCCGGCCATACCGAGTAGGCCCCGGCCGCCGCCGCGATCGTCAGCGCCACCGCCGCCAGGCTCCACAGGACGCGGCGGCCCCTGCGACGGGTGCCGCCGTGTTGCTCCGGCGCGGCCACGGCGCCGGTCGGCGGCGGGGCGGCGGCCGACGCGGGGCGCTCGGCCGTGCCCGTGCCCGTGCCCGTGGCCGTGCCAGGGGCCGGGTCAGGGGCCGTGTCAGGTGCTGGGTCAGGGGTGTGCTGCCGCGACGCCGTCAGCTCCTCCGCTGCCACGGCCTTCAGCTGCCGCTCCGTCTCTTCCGCCGACGGCCGCTCCCCGGGCTCCTTGGCCAGCAGCGCCTCGATCAGCGGTCCCAGCGGACCGGCGTGGCGCGGGGGCGGCAGCGGGTCGGCGGCGGTCGCGTAGACCGTCTCGATCGCCGTGTCCCGGCGGAACGGGGGGTGTCCTTCCACCGCCTGGTAAAGCGTCGCGCCCAGCGCCCAGAGGTCCGAGTAGGGGCCGGGCTTCTGGCCCCTGACCCGCTCCGGCGCCATGTACTCGATGGAGCCGATCATCTCGCCGGTCCGGGTCAGCGTCGACGTTCCGCTGGCCACCGCGATGCCGAAGTCGGTGAGCACGATCCGCTCGTCGGCGCTGAGCAGCACATTGCCCGGCTTGACGTCACGGTGCAGCACCTCGGCCGCGTGCGCTGCCCGGAGCGCGGCGACCATGCCCCGGCCGATCCGCGCCGCCTCCTGGGGCGGCACGGTGCCGCGCTCCTTGAGTAGCGCGCCGAGGGTGGTGGAGGCCACGTACTCCATGACGATGCACGGCAGCCCCTCCTCGTCGTCCACGACGTCATGGACGACGACCACGTTCGGGTGGGTGATGCGGGCGGCGCTCCGCGCCTCGCGGCGGGTGCGTTCGTACAGCGTGGAGAGTTCGTCCTCGGAGAGGTGGTGCGGAGCGTGCAGCCGCTTGACCGCCACGTGGCGGCCCAGTACGGCGTCCTCGGCCCGCCACACCGTGCCCATGCCGCCGCTGCCGATCCGCTCGGTCAGCCGGTACCGGCTTGCGACCAGCCACCCCTTGTCCGACACCGCATCCCTCTTCGTTCCGCCCTGCGCGTGCTCGTTGTGCTTCGACACGATAACCGGCGCGAGCGCCCACGCCCCGACGGCCCTCCCCGCGCGCCGGGATGCCGTCCCGCGCGTGTCAACACCGTGCCCGCCGCCCGGCGTCCGGAACCGCGCGTCGCCGGATTGCGACCTGTCAGGGTGAGGCCCGGGCCCCATAGGGGGCCTGGGACGGAAGAAAGAGGCGTGGGACGTGAGAGGTTTATCCGTCGAGGACGTGCACAGATGCGGCATCGCCGATGAGAATCGCCGCTGATGGCGGGCGAGCGGGCGGGGCTGTGGGGCCGTCTGGTGGAGGCGTTACGCGGGCGCGAGCCCGGACGCCCCACGGAGGAGGGGGAGGTCTGGGCGTACACCCCGTCCGGCGCCCCGGCCGGTTGCCGTCAACTGCGGGTGTGCCAGGTGCCCGGCGGGGATGACTTCGCCCGGCTCACCTGGCAGGAGTGCGGCCTGTGCCGGAGGGGCCTGGTCCGCAGAATCCGGGTCGCCGACCGATGGCAGCGCCGGGGCTATGGGAGCCGCATGATGATGCGGGCCCTGCGCGACTGTGAGACGTACACCTGGACGACCACCAAGCAGTCGGAGTTCGGCGAGAGCTTCTTCGCGGCACTCGCGGCCGCCACCGGCATCGACTTCAGCCCCGAGTCCCGGGCCTGCGACCATATGCGGGCCGCGCGGGGCGCCGCCCGCGGTGAGTCCAGGCAGGAGCCCCCGCAGCCGTACGACAGCCCCGGTGAGCCCCGTTGGGCCCACCGGGACGGGCTGGGCTGAGCCGCGGAGGCGGAGCCGGTTTCACCGTCCGCCCGCGCCCTCCACCAGTACATCGTTCGCCGGGCGGCGGACGACGACGCGTGGCTGTGCCGGGGGCGCGGCCCCCTCGGGGGCGGACGGCTGGGACGGCTGGGACGGTACAAGGCTTCTCAGCGCCTGGGAGGGCTCCAGGCCCAGCTCGTCGAGCAGCACACGGCGGCACTGCTCGAACTGCCGCAGGGCCGCGCCTCTGTTCCCGGCGGCGAGATGCGCGGTGATCAGTACGCGATGGGCGCTCTCCCGCAGGGGTTCCGCACGGACGGCGGCCAGCCCCGACGCGACGGCCTCGCCGTGGCGGCCCGCCGCGGTCAGCCGCTCGGTCATCGCCTCCAGGGCGTACAGCCGGAGTTCGTGGTACTGCTCCTGCTCGACGAGCACCCACTCGTTCTCCGACCACTCGGGCAGCAGATCGGACGAGAGGTCCGCCCGCGTCTCGGTGGTGAGGATGTCGTCGCACGGGCGGGACATGTCGAGCAGCCGGTGGGCGCGCGTGGCCGCCGCGTGGATGTCCACGGCGATGTGTTTGGCGATCGCGAGTTCCTGTGTGGACGCGTCGATGACCTGATGTCCCGTCCGGGTGGCGCGCCACAGAGACGATCTGAGGTTGGCGTTGGCGCGGGGGGCCGTCACGTCGGGCCACAGCGTTCCGGCCACATACGTTCGGGTGCGCGGCATGTTCTGCAGGGCGAGGAACGCGAGGAGGCGCTGGGCGCTGGAAGAAAGGGGAACGCGTTTCTGATCGACCGATAGCGTGAAGCTTTTGAGCAGCCTCAACGTAATGACATGGCCTTCTGCGCTCATCGGCCCCCCGGGCGATATTGGCTTCGGTGAAAGATCCTCGGTGAAAGATCCCATACCGGCAATCGGGATACTGCCCAGCCATGTTACGAGCAATTCATGATCGTGTGTCCAGCCCTTCGGGTACGAAATGTTATATGGCCGGGCATCACCGGGACGTCGCGGAAACGTCACCTCTCGGGTTCGAGTAAATGATCGAGCCAGTCGCGCACGGTGGTGAGTACGTCGTCGACCGCGCTCACCGCGGTCGGAGGCGCCTGGTGACGGCCGCCCGTCTGCACAATGCGCGCACGGAACCCGTCCGGCCTGCCCTCTTCCACCCACACTCGGAGGATCAGGACGCCGGCCTGCTCTGAGTGGTTTTCCATGAAGGAAAATATGCCTTATCCGTGTCACCCCGGCGTTGTCGGCGCGTGACCGCCGACGTCATCTCCGGACGACGGGAACGGGCTGGTGACGCTCGTGTGATGGGCGAATCGCGATGCGGCCACGCCGGGCCCGGCATCCTCGTCGAGGCACGCTTTCGGGCGCGGAGCACGGGGAGGATTCGCATGGGTGACTTCGGCGTCATCGCCGACGTCTCGACGGTCATCGTGGAGACCCTGACCCAGTCCTTGCGCGGGCTCAGCCAGGTGGAACCGCCGATCGCGGAACTCAACGACCTCTCCGAGACGGTGCAGACCCCGCCGCCGAAACTCACCGTGTTCCTTTACGAGATCGCCGAGGACCCGACATCGCGCAACCGGCCACCGGTGCGCTCCCAGCCACCCGACCCGCCGGTCACCCGCAAACCGCCGATGGCGCTGCTGCTGCGGTATCTGGTCACCCCCTGGGGTGGCGACCAGGAGACCCAGCACCGCATGCTCGGCCGGGCGATGCAGACGTTCTACGACGACGCGATCCTGGACGGCGCCCAGCTGTCCGGCAGCCTCGCGGCGAGCACCGACTCGCTGCACCTCAGCCTGACCCCGCTCACCCTCGACCAGAAGTCCTGGGTCTGGTACGCGATCCAGAAGCCGTACCGGCTCTCGCTGAACTACGAGGTCCGCGTCGTCAACCTGGACTCCGCCACCGCGACCGCGGTGCGCCCCGTGCACAGCCGGGTCATCAGCGGGGTCGCCACGTCATGAGCCGTTTCCGACCGCTGGAGCGATCCGCGCTCCACAGCCCCGCCTGGTTCATCCCGTTCGACGACTACGCCCGGCGGGCGCGTGCCGCCGGGGTGACGGTCCAGCTGGACCGGTTCGAGGACGGCACCTGGCTGCCGCTGGACGACGTGGCGGTCCGCACGCCCAGCGCCGCCTTCGCCTATCCGGGGCTGGGCCGGTGCGCCGAGCCATGGGCGGCCCCGCCGCGGCGCCACCGGGCCCGCTTCGCGGCCGCCGGATACCAGCCGCTGTACCCGGCCGACGGTCAGCCGTTCTCGGCCGCGCTGGTGGGCGTCGAGTTCCTGGCGTACCCGTACGACGACGTCCACCCGCCGATGGTGGCCACCGCACCGCGGCTGGTCCGGCTGCTGCCGGGCGTCTCTTTCCCCTATCCGCCGGGGGTGCGCACCGTGCACGGCGCCGTGGTCGACGCGGCCACCGCCGAGCCGATCGCCAATGCGCTGGTGGAGGCCCAGGGGGCGACCAGCCGGGACCTGACGCCCTGGCACGAGCGCACCCTGTCCGACGCCACGGGCGCCTTCCGGCTGGCCCTGCGGTGGGAGGGCGAGAAGGCCGGTGAGCACGCCGTCGAGGAGACCTTCCGCCTGCGGGCCACCGAGCGGCCGGGCAGATCCGGATCGCTGGTCGTGCGGCTGCCCCAGGACACCGAGCGCCGGCACGTCATAGAGATCCGCGAGAGTTAAGGAGCCGTCCATGGCGGAGTATCTGAGCCCCGGGGTCTACATCGAGGAGATCGATGCGGGCCCACGGCCGATCGCGGGGGTGAGCACCAGCACGGCCGGGATGGCCGGGGTCACCGTGCGCGGCCCGTACACCGGCAAGCCCAAGCTGGTCACCAACTTCCTGGAGTTCCAGACCACCTTCGGCGGGTTCGTCCCCGAGCCCGACCCCCTCATCCGGGACACCTGGGCGGGCGATCCGGCCGAGGGCGGCCGCTGGTGGCTGTTCCCGCTCGCGGTCAAGGGCTTCTTCGACAACGGCGGCCAGCGCCTGTACATCAAGCGGGTCGCGGCCAAGCAGGCCACACCGGCCTCGGGCGTCCTGGGCCACGGCCTGGTGTCCCCGGTCGCCGGGGACGCCGCCAAGGGCGCGACCCGCCTGGAACTCGGCCATCTGATCGGGTTCACCGGCGTGGGGCAGCAGATCCAGATCTTCCGCGGCGACGACCAGCAGACGATCCACACCGCTGGTGTCGCCGCCTACGACGCGACCGCCCGCCGGATCGAACTGGACGCCGGGCTGCCCGCGGAGGTCAGGACGGCCCGCGGCGACTATGTGCAGATCGGGACGCGCAGCACGGAAGAGACGCTGGAGTTCAGCGCCGTCAGCCCCGGCTCGTGGGGCAGCGCCGTCCAGGTGCGCGTCCAGCCGGTGGCCTCGGCCGCGCTGCCGGTCCTGCCCGAGCCGCAGGAGGGCGCGCTGTTCGTCACGCAGCTGGCCGCGGACGCCGCGGCCGACAGCGAGACCGTCGAGGTCGCCGCGCGAACCGGACTCGACCCCGACGACCTGCCCGCCGACGTATGGGTGCAGATCGGCTCCGGCCGGTTCAAGGTCCAGCTCAGCCAGCCCGCGGACGGGAAGGTGACGCTGACCCTGCCATCCGGCACCTCACATGAGGCATGGCGCCGCGGGCTGCTGGTGCGCCGGGTGCGCCGGGGCAACACCGCGGCGGGCCCAGCGCTGCGGGTCGGCGGGGCGAGCAGGCTGTACAAGGGCGCCGTCGTCCAGCTCGACGACGGCACCAACCTGACCATCCGCACCGTCCAGTCGGTCGCCGCGGATGTCGTCACCCTCGACGGGAACGTGCCCGGGACGCTGTTCGAAACCGACCGGCTGCACCTGGTCGAGGCGCAGGTCGACGCCCGGTTCACCGACCCTTCGGGGACGGTGGTGACGGAGACGTACCCCGGTCTGAGGCTCACCGGCGACGCGCCGTCGAACCTGGCCACCACCCTGGCCGGCCGCTCCCAGCTGGTGCGGGCGACCGCCCTGTCAGGGCTGTCCACCGACCCGGCGAAGTTCCCCGTGCCCGCGGTCGGCTCCTGGCTGACCCTGGCGGACGGCGACGACGCCTACGGAAGCCTGAGCGTCGCCGACTTCGTCGGCGAGGACGGCGGCAGCGGCAAGCGCACCGGGATCGCCGCGCTGGAGGACATCGACGAGGTCGCCGTCTGCGCGGTGCCGGGGGTGTGGTCCGGGACCGTCGAATCGGCCCTGATCACCCACTGCGAGCTGCTCAGGGACCGGTTCGCGATCCTCGATCCGCAGGACGGCCTGGACACCGAGGGCATCCAGGCGTTCCGCGAGCCGTTCGACACCAAGTACGCGGCGCTCTACCACCCGTGGCTGGTCACCCGCGACCCGTCGACGGGCCGCGACACCGAGGTGCCGCCGTCGGGCCACATGGCCGGGATCTACGCCCGCACGGACGTGGAGCGCGGGGTGCACAAGGCACCGGCCAACGCGGTCATCCGGGGCATCCGGCTGACCGACGGCATCGCCCAGGACGTCACCAAACGGCATCAGGACCTGCTCAACCCCAAGGGCATCAACGCACTGCGCTTCTTCCCCGGAATGGGCCACCGGGTGTGGGGCGCGCGCACGCTCTCCTCGGACAGCTCGTGGAAGTACGTCAGCGTCCGGCGGCTGTTCCTCTACCTGGAGGAGTCGATCGACGAGGGCACCCAGTGGGTGGTGTTCGAGCCGAACGACGAGGCGCTGTGGGCCCTGGTCCGCCAGACGGTCACCAACTTCCTCACCACCGTGTGGCGCAGCGGCGCACTCGCCGGGACGACCGCCGATGAGGCGTTCTTCGTCGCCTGCGACCGCACCACGATGACCGAGGACGACCTGGCAAACGGCCGTCTCATCTGCGCCATCGGCGTCGCGCCGGTCTTCCCGGCGGAGTTCGTGATCTTCCGGATTCAGCAGAAGACCCGCGAGAACCAGCTCGCCTGAGCGTCCGACCGAGGACTGAGGAGAGGCCATCATGCCGCCCGTCACCAGGGACGATCCCTACGCGTCATACAACTTCCAGATCATCGTGACCAACGTCAGCGACGACGGGGTCGCGGTGAGCGGGTCCTTCACCGAGGTGAGCGGGCTGGAGCTGGAGATCCCGCCGATCGAGTACCGCACCGGGAGCGAGGACATCACCGTCCGCAAGATCCCGGGGCTGAAGAAGTTCACCAACCTCACCTTCAAACGTGGCGTCACCGGCCACGTCGGCTTCTGGAACTGGGTGGTCGAAGCCCTCAACGGCAAGGTGCGGCGCACCTCCGGGTCGATCGTGCTGCTGGACGAGAACCGCCAGGAGGCCATGCGCTGGAACTTCGACCGCGGCTGGCCGACCAAGTACACCGGGCCGACGCTCAGCGCCACCAAGAACGAGATCGCCATGGAGACCCTCGTCCTGGCGGTCGAGAAGCTGGAGATCGACGCCTGACATGACCGGCGAAGCGCTTCCCGGCGTAACCCTGACGTCCGCGCCCCGTGACCCCGGCACGGAGCCGCTGCGCACGGACGTGGCGGCGTTCCTGGGCCGGCTCCGCCGGGGCCCGGTCGGCACTCCGGTGCGCGTGGAGAGCTGGAACGACGTCGTGGCCGCCTTCGGCCCGCCGGACGGCGCCTCCGCCACCCCGTACGCGCTGCGCGGCTTCTTCGAGAACGGCGGCCGCACCGCCTGGGTACTCCGGGTGTCCGGGCCGGCCACCACGGCCCGGACCCGGTGGCCCGCCGGACCTTTACGCGGACTGTCCGCCACGGGCTACCAGGTGGTCGCCACCAGCCCCGGCGCGTGGGCCAACAGCGCGCGCGTCGCCATCCGTTACCAGGCCAGCACGGTCGCCGGACCGCCCACCGTGGGCGTACGGGTCATGCTGCCCGGCGAGCCGCCCGAGACCTTCCCCGGGCTGCCGCTCGCCGACGTGGCCGACCGGCTGACCGCGTCCCGCTACATCCGGCTGGTCCCGGACGGGCCACCGCCACCGCCACAGCAGGACGGCCCGATCTCGCTGTCCTGGGACCTCACCCTCGCGGGCGGCACCGACGCGCCGCCCACCCGCGACGCGTACACCGGCGCCGTGACCGCGCAGGCCGAACTCCCGGAACCGGCGCTGGTGGCGCTGCCGGACCTCGGCACCGACCTGTCCGGCACCACCCACACCGACCTGGTGCTCGAACTGCTGCGGAGCATCGAGCCGTTGCACGACCGCCTCGCCGTCCTGGACGTACCGCCCCGGCTGACCTCCGTGGACGAGGCGGCCGGCTGGGCGGACACCCTGGCGGCCACCGGCGACAGCGGGCTGCTCGGCTGCTCGGCTGTCTACCACCCGCCGCTGCGCGTCCCCGACGGGCACGATCTGCGGACCGTCCCGGCGTCCGGGCACGTCCTGGGCGTCGTCGCCCGCCTCGACGGCGAGCGCGGCGCCCACCACACGCCCGCGAACGCCGTGATCCTGGAGGCGGTCGACCTCGCGGCCGAGTATCCGGAGCCGCAGCAGGTCCGGCTGTTCGACGCGCGGATCGACCTGATCCGGTGCACCCGGGGGCGGGGGCTGACGGTGTGGGGCGGGCGCACCCTGTCCGCCGACCCGCGCACCCGCTACATCGCCCACCGGAGGCTGGTGCACCTGCTGGTGCGGGCCATCCGGCGGGTGGCGGGCCCGCTGGTGTTCGACGTCAACTCGCCCGAACTGCGGCTGACCCTGGTGCGGGCGCTGACCTCCGTACTCCTGTCCGCCTTCCGCGCCGGGGCGCTCGCCGGGGACCGGCCCGAGCAGGCGTTCCGGGTGGTGTGCGACGACACCAACAACCCGCCCGAGCAGGACCCGGGGCAGCTGGTCTGCGAGATCGAGGTCGCCCCGGCCGTCCCCATGGAGTTCATCCGGCTCCGTCTCGTACTCGGCCAGGACCGAGACCTGGAGGTAATCGAGGCATGACTCTGGACCCCCTGCCCAAATACCGCTTCCTGGTCACCCTCGACCCCGGTGACGCCTATCTGCCGCCCGCGCAGGCGCTGCTGCTGCCGCTGGCCGCGTCCGGCGCCTTCCAGGAGGTCACTGGGCTCGGGGCGCAGCTGGAGGTGACGAGCTACCCGGAGGGAGGCCGCAACGACTCGGTCCACCAGCTGCCGCTGCGCCACTCCTGGAACCGGATCACGCTCAAGCGCGGCGTGGTCCGCGACCCCGGGCTGTGGTCCTGGTATCAGGCCGGGCTCGCCGACTCCCTCGGCGCCCGCCGCGACGGCGCGGTGATCGTGCTCGGCCCGGACGGCGTGCCCGGCGCGGCGTGGGCCTTCCACGGCGGGCTCGCCGCCAAGTGGAGCGGCCCGGATCTGCACGCGGAGCAGAACGCGATCGCCGTGGAGTCGCTGGAGATCGCGCACGAGGGGCTGACGAAGGTCCTGCAGGACGCCGCGGCGAACGCCCTGTCGCGACTGAGCCAGGGGAGGTGACCGGCGTGCCGAAGGTGACCATTCACCATCTGGAGGTCCGGTTCCAGGTGGACGGCGACGACGGCGCCGTGTTCACCCGCCTGTTCAACAAGCACATCCAGGCCTGGGCCAGGCTGTACGAGGACCAGTGCGCCCGCGCCGAGCACACCAAGGCCGAACGCCGCTTCGGCGACGGGGAGGTGCCGCAATGAGCGTGACGCCCGTGTCCTTCGCCCGGCAGGGTGCCGCCCGGGCCCGGCTGGAGATCGTCCGCCCGGTGATCGCCGACGAGCGCAAGCGGCGTATCCCGCTGCGGTTCAACCCCACCGACTACAAGCTGAGCAAGAGCAACACGTTCGCCGAGATCACCATCCCCGGCCTGGAGACCCCGCCCCTGCAGTACGTCCGCGGCGGCACCGAAACCCTCACCGTCCAGGCGCTGGTGGACACCTCCGACACCCTCGAGAACGTACGCACCGCCTACGTCAACGCGCTGCGCGACCTGCTGCGGCCCGACAGCCGCGAACACGCGCCGCCGGTCGTCCGCTTCGTCTGGGACGAGGAGGTCTTCACCGGCGTCGTGGAGAAGCTCGACGTCAACTACCAGCTGTTCCGGCCGGACGGGGTGCCGCTGCGCGCCATGCTCGACCTCTCGCTCAAGGAGTTCCGTACGGCCGCCGTACAGGTCGCCCAGACACCGCGTTCCTCGCCCACGGTGGAGAAGAGCTATGTGGTGCGCCGGGGCGACACGCTCAGCTCCATCTCCGCCGCGCTGTACCGGCGGCCCGACGCCTGGCGGGAGCTGGCGCGCGCCAACGGCATCAGCGACCCGCGCGACCTGCGGCCGGGCCGGGTGCTGACCGTGCCCCGGCTGCCGTGAGGAGCGCGCGATGAGCACCCCGGCACCCGAGGTCGCCTCGCCCGACCGGTACGCGCCCGAGTTCGACGTGCGCATCGAGGGCCTGGAGGTGGACCCGTCCACCAAGAACGACATCATCGACATCAAGGTGAACCGGGACATCGACGAGATGTCCGGGTTCGACCTCACCCTGAACAACTGGGACGACGCCAACCTGCGGTTCAAGCACAGCGATTCGCCCAGCTTCCGGCTCGGCGGCCGGGTCTCGGTCCGGCTCGGCTACGCCGACAAACTGCTCACCGTCGCCACCGGGACCATCTCCACGCTCAGCCCGAAGTTCACCGATGGCGCCTCGCCCACCGTCCAGGTCAGCGGCGTGGACGGGCTGCTGCGGCTCAAGGACCGCAAGCCCACCGAGAACGAGACCAAGGTCTACCGCAATCTGCCCGACTGGCGCATCGCCGAGCAGATCGCCCAGCGCAACCATCTGCGCATCGAGGTCACCCGGGAAGGGCCCACCCACGACCTGGTGGTGCAGAAGAACCAGGACGACGCGACGTTCCTGCTGGAGCGGGCCAAGCGGCTGGACTTCGACTGCTACCTCCTGCCGGACGCGAAGACCGGCGAGGACACGCTGTACTTCATCAAGCCCACCGACGGCCGCGACGGCCGCCCGATCCGGGTGTACCGGCTGGCGTACGCGCCCGGGCTGAGCACCGGCCCCACCGGCCAGCCCGCGGGGCTGGTCCCCAACCTGATCGAGTTCACCCCGACGCTGACGGTGTCCCAGCAGGTCAGCAAGGTCACCGTGCGCGGCTGGGACCCTCGCACCAAACAGCCCATCGCGTTCACCGCGACCGCCGAGAACCTCCCCGCCGGGCAGAACACGGCCGACGGGCAGAGCGGGCCCCAGGTCGCCGAATCCACCCTGCAGGGCCGCCAGGAGGTCATGATCGACGCCCCGGTCGGCAGCGACCAGGAGGCCCGCGAACTGGCGATCAGCCTGCTGCGCGAGCGGGCGTACGAATTCATCACCGCCACCGGCAAGGTGGCGGGGCTGCCCGAGCTGCGCCCCGGCGACAACCTGGAGATCTACGGTCTGGGCCGCCGCTTCTCCGGCACCTACTTCGTCAAACGGGTCGAGCACACCCTCAACACCAGCGGTTTCTTCACCCAGTTCACCGCACGGCGTATCCATCAGGGGGACCAGTGACCATGAGGGGCACGCCACGCGCCCGCTCCACCGACAAGCGCTACTACGGCGTCGTCGAAGCGCTCGTCGTGGAGAACGAGGGCGACGACGAGGGCCAGGTCAAGCTGAAGTTCCCCTGGTTCGACGACACCACCGTCACCGACTGGGTCCGGGTCAGCCAGGTGTACGCGGGAAACGGCTACGGCTCGGTGTTCGTGCCCGAGAAGGGCGACGAAGTGCTCGTCGCCTTCGTCCACGGCGACATGCGGTACCCGATCGTCCTGGGCGGCCTCTACAACGGCAAGGACAAACCACCCACCGCCCGCACCGAGGGCCGCGACCAGAAAGCCATCCGCACCAAACACGGCCACCAGGTGCTCCTGGACGACACCGGGTCCAAGGCCGCCGTACGCATCACCTCCGCCGCCGGACACGTGGTGGAGCTGGACGACCAGGGCAAGGCGGTCCGGATCACCGCGGCCGAGGGCGGCAGCGTCACCGTGACCGCCCAGGGCGAGATCACCCTCAAGGCGCCGAAGCTGACGGTCGATTCGCCGTCCATCGACCTAGGCGGCGGCGCCACCGAACCCCTCGTCCTCGGCAACGCGCTGCTCCAGGCGTTCAACACCCACACCCACCCCTCCGCCGCCGGGCCGACCGGCCCCCCGGCCCCGCCGCTCACCCCCGCCGTGCTGGCCAAGAAGGCGAGGACGGCATGAGCGAGGAGTTCCTCGGGACCGGCTGGCGGTTCCCGATCCTGCCCGACGCGTCCGGGCGGCTCGGCTACGCGGTCGGCGAGGAGAGCATCGAGCACTGTCTGCGGGCCCTGCTGCTCACCGGCACCGGCGAGCGCGTCATGCGGCCCGAACTGGGCACCCGCGCCCACGAGTTGCTGTTCGCGCCGGGCAGTGTGCAGAACCTGCGCGACCTGGAACAGTCGATCGCCGCCGCTGTCCGCGACCACGAGCCGCGGGTGGAACTGGAGGAGGTCCGGGCCGAGGCCGACCCGTCCGACGAGTCACGGATCACCGTCTCGGTCGTCTACCGCATCCGGCGCAGTAACACCAAGGCCAACCTGGTGTTCCCCTTCTACACCGGACTCACGGGTTCCACGGGCGCCATCGGGGGCGCGTCATGACCCTGCCCGCGCCCACACTGGACGACCTCACCTGGGCCGACATGATGGCGGCCATCCGCCGCCGCATCCCCGCCGAGTCGGACGGCACCTGGACGCTGCACGCGCCAGTCGACCCCGGCGTGACCCTCCTCGAACTCTTCGCCTACCTCCTCGAACAGCGGCTGTATTGGCTCGACCAGGTGCCGGACGCGCTCGTCGTCGCCATACTGCGCCTCCTCGGCCTCGAACCCCCGCGCCCCGCCCGCCCCGCCGCCACCGTGCTGCGCCTGGACGCCCGGCAGGAGGGCGCCGCCGTGCCCGTCGTCCCCGCCGGGACGGCGCTGACCCGGGACCCCACCGGCCGGATCGTCTTCACCCTCGACGACGACGTGGCCGTCCTCCCGCTCACCGAGGACGGCGAGATCACCGTGTGGACCGACCGCGACCGCACGGCGGACCTGCGGGCCCGCCGCGGCATCGCCCTGCTCGCGGGCGACGGCGCCCCGGCGCAGGCCCGGTTCACCCTCCCGCTCGCCGGAGCGCACCCCGCGCCCGGACCGATAGGCCTGCTGATCGAGCTGGACGCGCCCGCCGCGTCCGTACCGTCGTGGCTGCCCGGCGCGGTCGACGGTGTGCCGCCGCCCGCCGAGCTGACCTGGTCCTGGTTCCGGCCCGGTACGGACATCTCCGGCGGGTTCGAGACGGTCGAGGACGGCACGGCCGGGCTCCGGCGCTCCGGTGTCGTCAGACTCCATCCCCCGGCCGGCTGGACCACTCAGGACACCGGGCTGCTGCTGTCGACACCGGCCGCCACCTATGCCGCCCCGCCCCGGCTGCTCCAGCTCGCCGTCAACGTGTCCGCCGCACACCACCGCACCCACCGCACCGCGGAAGGCACCGACCTCCAGGAGCAGATCGCCGCCTGGCTCCGGCTGCCCGGCCAGCACCTCGTCCTCCCCGACGCCGCCGACCGCCTCCTGGAGGCCACCCTGCGCCTGGCGGGCCAGGAGTGGCAGCCGGTGCCGTACTTCACCTTCGGCGCCCCGGCCGACTTCACCTTCGTCCCCGACCGTACCGAAGGCGCGCTGGTGTTCGGCGACGGACTCACCGGCCGCATCCCCCGCCCCGACCCGGACGTGCACGTCGCCTATGTGACCGGCGGCGGCAGGGACGGCAACGGCGGCATGACCGCCAACTGGTCCCCGGCCGCGGACCTCCCGGCGTCGGAAGCGGTCGCCGCCGCCAACCTCGTACGCGCCGAAGGCGGCACGGACCCGGAGACGATCAGCGAGGCGCGCGGCCGCGCGGCCGCCTCCCTGAGCGAGGTCACCCGCGCCGTCACCGCCGACGACTTCGTCACCCTGGCCCGTACGACCCCGGGCGTCGCCGTCGCCCGCGCCCACCCCGCCCTCGGCGAACACCCCGGCTTCCCGTGCGCCACGGTGCCCGGCGCGGTGACCGTCCACATCGTCCCGGCCGCACCCCGGGACGACCTCGGCCGCGAGGACTTCGTGGCCGCACCGCTCCCCGACCCCGGCACGCTGTGCGCGGTCGCCGCCCACCTCGAACAGGCGCGGCTGCTCACCTCCGAGGTCTTCGTCCGCGGGCCCCGCTACCGCGAGGTGGCCCTGCGCATCGACCTGTCCGGCGACCCGGCCGACCGCACCCGCGTGGCCACCGCCGTCACCGCGGCGCTGCGCCGCTTCCTCGACCCGCTGGTGGGCGGCGACGACCAGGACGGCTGGCCCTTCGGACAGCCGCTGCGGCCCTCGGCCCTGCTGCGGGCCGCACAGCGGGCGCTGGGGGACCTCGCGGACATCGCCGCCGTCGCGGTCGGCCTCGACGGGGCCGACCCGGACGAAGCCTGCGACGAGGTGCCGCTCGGCGCCGGGGAGCTTCCCGTGCTGCGCACGGTCCGCACCCGGATCGTGCCCGCCGTCGAACCGGGGGAGGGGCTGGCATGACCGGCGACGTGTGGTGGGAGAGGGACGCCGGGGAAGAGGACCGGGCGGACGGGCGGACCGTGCCAGGACCCGGGCCGACCGGCGTGCAGCCCGAACTCGTCGACGCCACCCGCGAGGCGGTCCGCACCGCCGTACGCGGCCGCATCGCGGGCTACACCCCGGACTGGACCGACCCCGACCGCCAGGACGCCGGTGTCGCGCTCGTCCGCCTCTTCGGCACCCTCGCCGAACCCGTACTCGGCCGCGTCAACCGGCTGCCGGAGAAGGTGCTCGCCGACCACCTGGCCACGGCGGGCGTGCGGCGGCGCCCGGCCGGAGGGGCGGCCGCGCTCCTGGAGTTCACCGTCAACCCGCCCGACGGCTCCTCCGTGCTCGTCCCTGCCGGGTTCCAGAGCGCGGCCTCCACTCCCGAGGGGCAGGTCGTCTACGAGACCGACCAGGACCTGTACGCCACACCGGCCACCCTCGGCGCCCTCGCCGTCCAGGAGGCCGGACGGCTGGAGACCCTGCCGCTGGGGCCGTCCGGGCCCAGCCGCCCCTTCGCCCCCTTCGGCCGGGACCCGGAACCCGGCAACGGGCTGTGGATCGGACTCGCCGGACCGGCCGGTCCCTACCCGCGGCTCTCGCTGGGCTTCGTGGTCGTCGCCGCGCCCCCCGCACCCGCCGCCTCCGGCGGGCTGGTGCCGCTGCCCCTGCCGCCCGCGCCGCTGCTGCGCTGGGACGTGCTGGACGGCACCCGGCTCGTCCCCGCCGAGGTGATGCGGGACTCCACGGCCGGACTCACCGCCAACGGCACCGTCGAGCTGAGGGTGCCTCGCTCGTGGCAGCCGGGCAGCCCGCCCGGCACCCGGCCCCGGCCCCTGCTGCGCTGGCTGCGGCTGCGCATCGCCCACGGCGCCTTCCCCGACGCGGCACCGGTCCTGTCCGGGCTGCGGCTCAACGTCGTCACCGCCACCGCCGCCCGCACCATCCGCGACGAGCCGCTGCAGCCCGTCCAGGACGGTACGGCGACCGGGCGGCGGCGCATGAAGCTCAGCCAGGTGCCCATCCTCGCCGGATCGGTGGTCATCGAGGTCGACGACGACGCGGGCGGGAATGTGTTCGGCACCTCCGCCGGTACCGCGTCCCGCTGGCGCGAGGTGGAGAGCCTGGCCGGATACGGCGCCGACGACCGGGTGTTCACCGTCGACCACGACTCCGGCGAAGTCACCTTCGGGGACGGCGTCAACGGCGCGGCCGTCCCGCCCGGCTTCCGCAACGTCCGCGCCGTGCGCTACCGCGTGGGCGGCGGCAGCGCGGGCGCCGTACGGGCCGGAGCCGTGAGCGGGGTGGTGACCGCGCTGCCGTTCGTCACCGGCGTCGCCAACCCCTTCCCGGCCTCCGGCGGTACGGACGCCGAACCCGACGCCGACGCCATGCGCCGCGGCGTCGGCGAACTGCGGGCCCGCGGCCGGGCCGTGGCCCCCGCCGACTACGGGCAGCTCGCCGTCCGCGCGCCCGGCGCCTCGGTGGCCCGCGCCCGGGGCGTGCCCGGCCTGCACCCCGACTTCGCCGGGGCGCCGATCCCCGGCGTCGTCGGAGTCCTCGTCGTACCGCCCGTACCGCAGGGCGACGACACCGGCGAACCGCCCGTCCCCACCGCCGCGACCCTGCGGGCCGTCGCCGACTTCCTCTCCCGCGAAGCCGCCCCCGCCGGGGTCACCGTGGTCGCCGCCCCCGCGCCCTACGCCCGGGTGGGCGTGGAGTCCTGGGTCACCCTCGACCCGGACCTCGACCGGGCCGCGGTCCTCGCCCGGGCGGGCGACGCGGTGCGCACCTACCTGGACCCGCTGCGCGGCGGGGAGGACGGCGCGGGCTGGCCGTTCGGCGGCGCGCTGCGGCACACGTCGCTGGTCCGGGCGCTCCTGGCGGTCGACGGGGTGCTGGCCGTCACCCGGCTCTCGCTCACCGTCGACGGCGTGCGCCTGCCGCCCTGCACCGACCACGCCCTCCCGCCCCACACCCTCGTCTGGCCGGAGCGCCCGCTGCTGATCCCGGTAGGAGACCAGCCATGACGTGCACACCACACCCCGCGACCTTCCGGCCGCTCGACGCCTACACCGGCTGGGACGAGCAGGAGACACAGGGCATCGTCGGCTTCGACGCCCCGTCCGGCCTCCGCCTCGCCTACCGCGGCGTGCCGGAAGGCCCCACCAGGAGCCAACTCCTGCCGTGGTTCCCCGACCCCCGCCTCGCCCCGGGGTGCGGGCCGTGCGCCTGGTACCTGCTCGTCCCCGGCGAGCGGCGGCTGCTGCGCCGCGACGCCTGCGGCGCGTTCGCCCCCGTCTGGCCGTCCGACTGCGACCCCGGCCTGCTGCGCGACCCGGTCTCGGTCGCCGCGCGCGGACACCGGCTGACCGTGGTGGACTCCGGCCGCGTCCTGGTGTGGCGCCGCGAGGGCGCACAACTCGCCGGGGTGATCCGCGCGGAGCGGGCCAGCTGGGCCGCTCCGGCCCCCGGCGACGGGATACTGGTGGCCTGTCAGGGCAGCACGGTCCTGCTGCGGTACGACCAGGCGGGCCGCTTCCGCGGTGTGCTCCGCACCGGCGCGTCCGGCGAGGTCGTCGGTCTGCGCACCGGACCGGAGCGGACCGTGTGGCTGCTCACCGACGACGGCGGACGGTTCACGATCCACCGGGGCGGCCACCGCCGCCCCTTCCGCACCGCCACCGTGGACGAACTCGCAGCCGCCCTGCCGCCGTCCGCACTCACCTCGGCCGACGACGACGGCTTCTGCCTGAACGAGCAGGGCCCGGACGGCCCCGCCACCACCTGCCACACCTGGCAGGGCCTGCCCCGGGACCCCGCGCCGCCCGCCACCGACGCGTACGAGACCAGCGGTTCGTACGTCACCACCCTGATCGACAGCGGCATCTCGCGGTGCCGCTGGCACCGCGTCCGCGTGGACGCCGACGTGCCGGACGGGACGGCCGTCGCCGTGCGGATCGTGGTGACCGAGGACGGCCGGTACGACGACAGCGACTGGCAGACCTCGGCCCCGGGCGCCACCGACTTCCTCGTCGACCAGCCGCCCGGCCGCTATCTGCGGCTGCGGCTGCGGCTCCTCGGCGACGGCGCCATGACGCCGGTCGTCCGCCGCGTCCGGCTGGACTTCCCCCGGACCACCAGCGCCGACCTGCTGCCGCCCGCTTTCCGCCAGGACCCCGCGGCCGACGACTTCACCGAACGCTTCCTGTCGCTGTTCGACGCCACGCTCGACCAGCTCGACCGGGTCATCGAACGGTATCCGGCCCTCCTCGACCCGGCCGGGGTCCCGGACCGGGTGCTGCCGTGGCTGGCCGGGCTGCTGGGCCTGTCGTTCGAGGCGGGCTGGGACGCCCGTACCCGGCGCGCCCTGCTGGCCGCCGCCCCGGAGCTGTACCGGCGCCGGGGCACACCATGGGCGCTGCGGGAGGCGGTGCGCATCGTGTTCGGCGTGACCCCGGTCGTCGACGAGCTGGCGACGGACCGCCGCTGGGCACATCTGCGCGCGGCCGTCGGCGGCCCGGGCGCGGGCCCGGGGCAGGACCAAGGGCTGGGCTCGATAAGGCTGTTCGGCCGCTCGGCGAGCCGGTTCCGGGTCGGCGGCTCGACGCTGGGCGCGGCGCCGCTGCGCGCGTTCGGCGCCCCCGACAGCGACCCGTTCACCGCGCACGCGCACCGCTTCCGGGTGGCCCTGCCCGCCGGGTCGGCGGACGGGACGGCGCTCGCACGGCTGGTGGAGCGGCAGGCGCCCGCGCACACGGTGGGGTCGGTACGGACCGGCGGCGCGGGGTTCGTGGTCGGGTCGCGGTCCACGGTCGGCGTGGACACCGCGTTCGTCCCGCTGCCCGCGCCCGTACTCGGCGGAGCGCACCCCCTGCGGCTCGGCCGCGACGGGGTGCTGAGGCCGGGGTCCAGAGGATTGCGCCGAGGGGTGGGCGTGGGAGTCGTCTCCGCCGTCGGTGTGCACACACAGGTGTCGTGAGAGGACGGGGCATGACGGAGACAGATACATCACGGTCGGGCACATCACGGTCGGGCACGGCGGGGTTCGACGCGCCGCCGCTGCGGCGGCTGCGGTACTTCCACGGCCAGATGCTGGGCGCGCGGGACTTCCAGCGCGAACAGGACTACCACCGCGAGAAGTTGAAGCTGCGGATGCGCGCACTGCTCGGCTACGGCGTGGTGTGCGGCCTGTACGTGGAACCGGCGCCGCGGGACGAGGACGACTGCCCGCCACCGGCCGACGCCGGGACGCCACCGGCCGACCAGAGCGACCAGACCGGCCGGACGCAGACCCGGCGCCGGGCCAAGGTGACGATCAGCCCCGGCCTCGGTGTGGACTGCGACGGCAACGAGGTCGTGGTGCGCGGCGGCTGCGTGATCGACCTGTGGAAGGCGCTGCCCCCGCACGAGCGCGACACCGACACCGTCTGGGTCGGCGTCGAATACGCCGAGCGGCCCGTCGAGCCCACACGCGCCGTCTACAACGACGCCTGCGCGGACACCTCCGACTGCGAGTTCGGCTGGACGGAGGAGTGCTACACGGTGCGGGTCACCGGGTGCGAACCCCCGGCGGACGAACGCTGCGACACCTGCTGCTCGGCCTGCGAGCACAAGGTGCTGTGGCTGGCCAGGATCGACTGCGTGGACTGGCACGAGCCGGTGCGGTGCGACCAGATCCATATGAACGTATGCCGCCCGTTCGGCCGCCACGTGCCCACCGTGATCACTGGCATCAACTGGGTCCACGGATACACCTACACCATCGACGAGGCCAAGGCCCTCCTCGGCACCCAGGACGAGGACGGCGGCCTCGTGGTGCGGTTCTCCTCCGGCGTACGGACCGACACGCTGCGGCCCGGCGTGGTGGAGATCCAGGTGATCGAGGGCGGCAGCGGGCGCAACGCCTCCACCTGGTACATGGGCGGCAAATTCGCGGAACCGGACACCGAACCGGACACTGCGTCGGCCACCGCGTCCGCCACCGGAGCGGACCCCGAACCCGACGGCGACTGCGCCGAGTTCACCGAGCGGTTCCGCTACCGCCAGACCACCCGCGAGACCTTGCAGGACGGCGACCGCGTACTGATCACCGTCCGTGCCGCGTTCATCCTCGACCGCTGCTGCCGCCCGGTCGACGGCACCCACGTCGGCGGGCGCGTACCGACCATCGACGACCACCACACCCGGTCGGCCGCGCACGGCGGCTGCGACCTCCCGCCCTCGGGCATCGGCCCCTGGACGTCCGGCACCGGTGCGGGCGGGGACGTTTTCGAGAGCTGGTTCTTTGTGAAGGAGCGCTGATCATGCGAACAGACTGCGGATGCGGCTGCGGTGGCGACGCCACCCGGACGTCCGCCTTCGTACGTCCTCGCTTCTTCGCAGGGCAACTGCTGACCGAGGACGATCTCAGCCTGCTGCTCGACTACACGACGGCGAAGCGCAGACTGCACAACCGGTCCCTGTACGGGCCGGGAGTCATCTGCGGCCTCGGCGTGACCTGTGACCCGTGCGGCGGTGGAACCGTGGCAGTCCATCCCGGACACGCCCTCGACTGCGCCGGAAACGACATCGTCGTGTCCTGCACCGAACGCGTCGACATCACCGCCCTGGTACGGGAGCGGCGCATCGGCGCCCTCGGCGTGGACTGCGGGGAGCCGTGCGACGACGAGGGGGGCCGCCGCTACGGGCTCTACGTGCGCTACCAGGAGCTTCCCGTCGAACCGGTGGCCCCGTACGCCACGGAGGAGCCCTGCCCCTCACCGGGATGTGTGCCCTCCAGGATTCAGGAGGGCTTCCGCTTCGTCGTCAAGTGCGACGACGCCGAGGACCACCGTCACAACCCCGGCACCCGGCTCCTCGCGAGCATCGGCGACCTCCCGAGGGCGGACCGGGCCCGCATCCGCGACCGGCGGCTGGCCATGTACGCCGACGCCCTGTTCCTCGCGTCGTCCGGCGTCGGCCGCACCTTCCGCTTCGACGCCGCCGACGCGCAGCGGTACGCCACCGCCCTCGCCTGGCTGCGCGAGAACGCGGGCGGCGAGGGCTCCCCGCTCCCGCCGACGGCCTGTGAGATGGCCGAGCATGTGCGCGGGCTCGCCGCCGCCGTCGCCCGGTTCGACACGTACGACCCGGCCGGGCAGGACTACCTCAGGCAGAACTACCCGGACCTCGCCACCGTGCGGGAGGCCCGCGGCGTCCTGGGCACGGCGTGCGAACGGCTCCGCGGCGCCGACATGGAAGCCGCGTGGCCCGATCCGTTGCGCCGTACGATCGCCCACGCCACCGTCACCGAGACCGCGGCCCGCGTCGTACCGGAGCGCGGCGACCCGGACGCGCCACTGGAAGTGCGCATGCTCGCCCAGGGCACCCCGCTCGGCCACGCGCTGCGGGTGGAGTTCCGCGCGGACCTCGGCCTGATCCGCGAGTGGCTGCTCTGCCGCCTGGACCAGGCCGACGGCCTCGCCGACTGCGCGCTGCGCGGCGACGTCGCCGCCGCCGATGTACCGCCGCCGCTGCCGGCCCCGCCACCGGACAGCACCGAGACCGCGTCCATCGCCGAGGTGCGGCAGATCGCCGAAGCGGCCACGGCACTGGCCACTGCGATGCGCCGGTTCCTGACCGACGCGGCGTGCGCCACGCTGAACCCGCCGTGCGGCGACTGCACCGACACCGACGTCCTCCTCGCCCAGGTGGAGCTGGACGGCTGCGATGTCGTACGCGTCTGCTCCGCCACCCGGGAACAGGTGCTGCCGGGCGGCTCGGCCTACGGCGAGTGGCTGCCCAAGCTCTACCGGCTGCGCGAACTCGCCGAACGCGTGTGCTGCGCGCCCCTGCCGCGGTACCAGCAGCCCACGCTCCCGACGGAGGGCCCGGTGGCGCGCCCCTATGCCGACGCACTGCTCGGCGACTGGCCGCGCGGCGGGGACCTGGAGGAGATGCTGTCCCTGCTGCTCACCCCCGCGCCCGGCGAGACACCGCCCAAGGCGCTGCACGAACAGGTCTACACAACCCCCAGCGAAGTCACCGACAGCATGCGGGAACTCGCCCGGCTCAGGACACAGGTCGCCGATCTCACCGCCGCCGTGGAGGGCCTCCGCGCCCACCTGGGCAGCACCGAAACGCAGATGGCCCACTTGGAGGAACACCTCGGGCCGCACGACGGCACACCGGACCCGGCACCGGACCCGGGCGCGGCCGGGGGAGCGGCCCCGGCCCCCGACCCGGCACCCGACGCCGCGCCGGACGGTGCGGACGAGTCCGCCAAACCCCCGGCCAAACGCGCCCGGTCGCCCCGCCCCCGTACCCAGAAGCCCGGTGAGACACCATGACGGGCCCGCTGCGCCCCGCCTTCCACGAGGGCCAGGTACTCGCCGCCGCCGACCTGTCGGCCACGGTCGGGTACGCGCGCGCGAACGCCGCCCGGCACGCGCGCCACCTGCACGAGTGGGGCGTCGTCGAAGGACTCGGCCTCGCCGCCGAACCCCGTACCGACCCGCTGACGAATGTCCGCTACACCGAGGTGAGCGTCGCGGCGGGCATCGCCGTCGACGGGACCGGCCGCGAGCTGGTCGTCACCGCGCCGGTCGTGCTGCGCGAGAGCGACTTCGAAGAGGTCAACGGCGCGGACCAGGCGACGGACGAGCCCTACCCGGTCTTCCTCACCTCCGCCGACCGGGAACCCACCCAGCGGCCCGGACCGGTGTCCTGCTCCGGTGACGCCACCAAGACCCGGGTGGAGGAGTCGTACCAGATCCTCTTCGGCCGCCGCGGCGACGAGCGGCTGGTCGCGGAGCAACGGCCGCCCGCGATCGGCGACCCACCGGCCGACCCGCCCGCCCGCTGGCTCGTCCTGCTCGGCTACGTCCGCTGGACGGAAGGCCACTTCAGCGGCGTCGAGACCACGGCGCGCAGCGTGGCGGTGCGCTACGCGGGCGTGCGCGCGGACACCGTATCGGCCCGGTCGGGGGCGCTGACCCTGCGGACGGGCGCGGAAGCCGAGGAGGGCAAGCCCGCGCTCGTCCTGTCCGGAGGCGACACACCGAACCTGGTCTTCGGCCTCTACCAGGGCAGCGGCACGGTCGCCCCGCTGATGACCCTGGCCGCCAACGGCAACCTGACGATCGAGGGCAGCTTCAGCGGCCGGATGCCCGCCGGAAGCACACTGGTGGCGTCCGGGACCGCCACCGACGGGATGCTGCTGCCCCTGCCCTCCGGCATCACCCCGGAACAGGTCGCGGACGGCCGGGTCGTCATCCATGTCCAGCTGACCCCGCGCACCCCGCCCCTGCCGGAGGCGACGCTGTACAGCCCGGTGGAGGCCACCGTGGACGGCGACCGGCGGGTCCGGTGCCGGGTGCGCCTGTACAACCCCCTGGTGACCCCGGCCAAGGTCGTCGAAGAGCCCGGCGCGGTGGACTTCCTCGTCGTGGCGACGGTCGCACCAACGAACGGCGGTGGCTGACGATGGCTCTTTCCGTGGTGTACGCGGCCGACACCGGCCACGTCGTGGGCGCACTGGCCCTGACCGGCACCCGTACCGGCACCGGAGCCCCGGCCGAGGCGGCCGACCTCGTCGGGCCCGCGCTGCCGCTGCGCGTCTCCCTGGGCGAAGGCCGCGTCGCGACCCTTCCGCTGAGCGCCAGGGAGCTGGCCGTGGCGGCCGTGGACGACGAACCGGGCGCCCTCGCCGAGCCGTTGGCCTTCGCGGTCGAGGTGACGACCGACAACAAACCCAAACCGGCGCTGCTGCGCCTCCCGTCGTGGACCGAGGGCATCGCGCTGGCCACGGACGGCCTCACCATCACCGTGCGGATCGCCGTGGCCCGCCCCACGCCCGTGGTCGCCCTGGTGTCCGACGAGCAGAACACCCATGTGCTGGGCGGGGAGATCCCCGCCCAGCAGACCCAGGTGAAACTGCCGGTGACCCTCGTCGCGGGCAGTACGCACGGTGTGCTGGTGCTCGCGGCGGGCTGGGCGGGCCGCCTGGAGAGGAAGGTCGTGACATGAACGCCCCCACCGCGTCGGCCACCGGCTCGAACGGCTCGACCGGCGAAAGTGACGAGACCGGCGAGATCACGGTGCACCGCTGCACCGTGACGGTGGTCCGGCGCGGTGGGTGGAGCTGGGGGCCCGATCCACGCGGCCTGGTCCGCCACGTGGTCGACGCCCTCCCGGAGCTGCTGGCGGACCACTTCGCCGAGCGGCTGGGGAGGGACGGACCGGACGTGGAGATCACCGAACCGCTGACCGTCACCGTCCGGGCGGGCCGGGCGGGCCGGGCGGGCCGGGCGGGAAGCCCCGGCGGGACAGCGAGCGGTGGGTTGCCCGTCGAGGTCCACTTCGCGCCCGTGCCGGTGGTGGAGATCCCCACCGACGCGCCCGGCGCCGATACCGATGACATGTCGCTGGAAGAGTCCTTCGCGGCGGCGCCCGCCCCGTGGACCGCCCCGAGCGCCGCCGCGCTCTTCGCCGAACTCGCCGAGCGCGGCGAACTGGACGCGCTGCTCGCGCTGCTGCCGGACCAATCCGTACGGGCGTATCTGCCCGCCCTCCTCGGCGCCGACGACCCAACGGCCGCCCGACTGCTGACCGAACTCGTCGGGCGGGCCCTCGCGGCAGGGCCCGCCGAGGCGCTGCCGGAGCCGCTGCGCGCCATGGCCGCGCACACCGACGGTGCCGACCTGCCCCGGGTGCTCGCCGCCCACCTGGCGTCCGCGGCCCCCGAGGAGGCGCTGCGGCTGGTCCGGACCCTGACCGGCCCACCCGGTGAGGAGCCACCCGGTGAGGAGCCGTCCGTCACCGCCGCGGCGCCGGTCGTCACACCGGACGACACCACCGCGGCCCCGCCCGGGACGGCGGGCGGCAGCGTCACGCCCCGCACCACCGACGAGGTACGGGTGTGGTCCGCGCTGCCCTTCCTGCTCGCCGGGCCCCTGGCCCGCATCGGATACCTCGACGCGATCGGACCCGCCCTGGCAGGCCTCGAACTCGCCGAGGACGCACCGCTGTTCGCGGCGGCCCTCGCGTACAAAGTGCTGGGCGCGACCGCACGCGGCTGGCGCCGCACCGAACGCGACGGCGACGCCGCGGCCGCCTTCGCCGGGCTCCGTCCACCCGTCGCCGAAGAACACCTGACCGCCTTCGCCCGCCGGGTGCGCCCCGCGCTCCCGGTCCTCGATGGCGTCCTGGCGCTCTCGGTGTGCCGCGGCCACGACCCCGCCGACCCGCTCCTGATCACCGGTGCCGACGACGCGCTGCTCCTCGTCGACGCCCAGGGCATGTTCCCCATCGCCTGGGCCGCCGACGCCGCCGGGCTGCTGCCGCACTGGCAGGCGTGCGGACGGCCGACCGTACTGCTCTGCGACGGACCCTTGCCCCCCGGCACCCTGCGCGACCTGGCGTCGGGAGGCGTGCCGTTCCTCACCGGAGTACGGCCGCTGCGCGGCGATCCGGTGGCGCGGCTGCCCTGGCGCACCCCGCTGTGGACCGCCGCGGGCGCCGCCCCGGACCCGCGCCACGCCGCCGAACTGCCCGCCCACGCGGAGCGGTTCACGGGCCTGGTCACCGCCCTGGTCGCCGAGCGCCGGGCAGTACCGCTCGCGCCGGACGGCGGTCTGGAACGCACCGTCACCCTGGCCGCGGCGCTCGGCCTGTCCACGATCGCCTGGACGCTCTGGCGCGACCGCGAGACACCAGATCCGCTCCTGGCCCTGCACCGGTTCGCCGACCTGGAGGCCACAGTGCGGTTCGAGCCCGCGTCCGTCCGGGTCCGCGTACCGATGGGACGGCGCCACGCCGACCTCCTGCGCGGCGGCCTGCTGGCCGACGTGCCCGACGTGGTCTGGCTGGGCGGCCGGACCCTGACCTTCTCGGCCGGGTGAGACATATGGGCGAACCAGCGGTGGAGCATCTGCGCATCCGACTGGCCGACGCACACCGGGCACTGCACGCCGCCGTCGAAGGCCAGGCCCGGCTCGCGGCCCGGCTCACCCGGCCGGACCTCACCCCGTACTGCGTCACCGACGAACAGGTCGGCGTACTCCTCGGCGAGGTGCACGCCTTCACCGACACCATGGCCGCACCGTACGCCGCCCGCCAACAGGAGCCGGAGCCCGAACGCGACCTGCGGCGGCGCGCGGCCGCCGAGGGCACCACCCTGCCCCTGGACGCCCTCGCCACCCGGTTCGGCCTGACCCGCGCCGAACAGGACGCGCTGCTGCTGGTCGCCGCGCCCGAGCTGGACCGCGGCTACGAGCGGATCTACGCCTACATCGTGGATAACCTCAACCGCCGCCTGCCCAGCGTCGAACTGCTGGTCACCGTGGGCGCGGGCACCGGCGCGGACAGCGCGCCCGCCCGCCTCGCCCTGCGCCGCTCCCTCGGCCCGGCCGGACCCCTGCGCCGCTACGGTCTGCTGCGCGCGCACGGCGAGGCCGCCGTCGAGCTGGCCCAGGAACTGATCCTCGGCCCCGGGCTGCTGGACTTCCTGCTGGGCTGGGGCGGCGACGTCGGACTGCTCGGCCACGACCCCGGCGACGTCGCGCCACCCGAACCGCGCGTCCTGTCCCCGTACCTGTCCTCGGACCGGCTCATCCGGCTGGGCCGCGCGCTCGGCCGCGGCGACATCGACCTGGCCGGGCTGTGGGGCTGCCCGCCCGGCGGCCAGCTCGACGCCGTCCAGGCGCTGGCCCGGGCCGCCGGAGCACCGCTGCGGACCCTGACCGCCGACCCCGAGAACGACCTGCGGACGGCCGCCGCGCTGGGCGCGGTGCTGTGGATCGCCACCGACGACCTGCACGGCGAGCAGCAACGGCCCCACGCCGACGCGGTCTGTGCCGCGCTGCTGCGCTCGCGTGTGCCGGTGTGCCTGACCGGTCTGAAGCCCTGGCGCCCCTCGGGTCTGCTCGCCGCCCGCGCCTACGCCGAACTCACGGTGCCCGCACCGGAGTTCACCGACCGGCGGGCGATGTGGTCGGCCGCGCTCCCGGACCTGGACGGGCCGCTCCTCGAAGACCTCGCCGTCCGGTACCGGATGAGCGGCGGCGAACTGCGCGCCGTCGCCTCGGTGGCGGACGCCGGGGCCCGCCTGGCCGGAAACGGACACCCGGAGCCGGTCGCCGACCACGTCGGACCCGCCATCGCCACCGTCACCCGCGGACGCAGCGGCAGCGCCGTCCACTCCATCGTGCCCCGCCGCACCGTCGACGACCTGGTCCTGCCCGACGTCCAGTTCCGCCAGATCCTGGAGATCGCCTCGGCCTTCCGCGCCTGGCCCCGGATCGCCGAGAGCTGGGGCTTCGCCCGCCGCTCGGGACACGGCGGGGTCAAGGCGCTCTTCACCGGGGAGCCCGGAACCGGCAAGACCATGTCCGCCGAGATCGTCACCGGCATGCTGGGCCTGGAACTGCTCAAGGTGGACCTCGCCCAGGTCGTCTCCAAATGGGTGGGGGAGACCGAGAAGAACATGGAGACCGCGTTCCGGCAGGCCGAGGAGAGCCAGGCGGTGCTGCTCTTCGACGAGGCCGACGCCCTGTTCGGCAAGCGCGGCGAGGTCAAGCACGGCACCGACCGCTACGCCAACCTGGAAGTCGGCTACCTCCTGCAGCGCCTGGAGGCCAGCGACGGTCTGGTGATCCTCACCAGCAACCTGAAGGACAACATCGACCCGGCGTTCACCCGCCGCTTCCACTTCGTCGTCCACTTCCCCCGCCCGGCCGCCGCCGAACGCCGCAGACTGTGGCGCCTCGCCTTCCCCCAGGAGGCCCCGCTCGCCCCCGGCGTGGACCTGGACACCCTGGCGCGTCTCGACATGACCGGCGCGGGCATCACCGCGGCGGCCCGCACCGCCGCCCTCTCCGCCGCGGACGGCGACAGCGCTACGATCGGGATGCGCCACATCGTCCGCGGCGTGGCACGCCAGTTCCAGCGCGAGGCGCGCCTGCTCCGCCCGGCCGAACTGGGCCCCCACGCCCACTTTCTCGACGACGCGACCCAGGGGTGACCGCCGATGCTGCCCACCGAACCCCCGCTCTCCCTGCACCGCCTGGTGGCCCCCGTCCCACCGGCACGGCCGCAGGAGACGGCGACGGCCACCCGCCAGACCCCGGCCCCCGCCCCCGCCGCGCCACAGCCCCCGACTCCGCTCGAACGGCTCCTGACGGCGGGCCAGAACCAGGTGGGCAACGCGGCCGTGGCGGGCGCGGCGGCCCAGACGAGTCCGGTCCCGCCCCCGCCGGTCGTGGTGGCGGTGGTGGCGCCGCCGAAGGCCGCTCAGCCCTCCTGACGCCCGGCCGCCTTCCGCCGCAGCTCCTCGACCAGTGTGAGGGATGCGCGCGCCTCCTCCACCTCCCCGCGGTCCACCGATCCCGCGCCCCGGTTCCACGGCTGACGTGATTCCTCGTCGAGCCTGCGCGCCTCGTCGGCGTGCACCTCGTGCAACACGTCGAGCAGGGAATCCCCGCAGCGCACCGCCTCGGCGTCCCGTACCTCGCTGTAGGGGTAGGCCGCCGAGCGGAGGCAGAAGGCCGTGGCGCGGCCCGCCCGCAGTTCCTCGGTCCGGTAGCACACGATGTGATCGTCCCCGGCGGAGGTGGCCGCCGGAATCTGCACCAGCGGCAGCAGACCGGGATCCAGGGCCAGCACCAGCAGTTCGGTGTCGGCCAGCGGACCGGGTACCTCGGCGGGACCGCCCTGCGCGGGCGGGATGGCCAGCTGCCAGGGTTGATTGGTGAAGTAGGCCAGCAGGTCGAGGGAGGACAGCCCGGCGGTGACGATGACGAACACCTCTTCGGGGAAGTCGGCGCCGTAAGCCTCGCGCAGCACCTCGCGCGGCCCCAGCCCGCTCCCGTACAGCGCCCGCGCCAGGCGAGCCATCGAGGCGTAGTCGTCGCGCGACGCCGCCTCCCGCAGCCGTCCGACACTCTCCGGGTTCACCGCTGCTCTCCTCCGCTCTCCGGCGCGTCCTTCATGGCCTCGTCGAGGGCCGTGCGGACACTCTCCCAGTAGGTGTGCAGCTCGGGGGCGGTCATCGCCTTGATGATGTCCGAGGTCAGATCGCGGGCCCGCTGGACGGCCTGTTTGCGACGCTCGTCGCCGCCCGAGCCCTGGACGAGCCGGTCGACGGCCTCCGACAGCCGCTGCAGCTCCGCCTGGACGCTCGCGCTCTGCGCGGTCAGCCTGGGGTTGTCGGCCATGAGCATGGCGACGTTCTCGACGTGGACGAAGACGCTGTCCCGCAGCGAGAACCGCAGCCTCTTGGACAGCCCGGGATTCGCGTAGAAGTACTCCCGGGAGAGGGTGTGGGCGCTGGTGTAGGACTGCGACTGGATGATGAGCGCGTACATCCGGTGCGCGACGCGGATGGCTTCCTCCGCACCGCCCTTGCCCCGCATCTTGCCCCGGGCGGCCAGATGGACGTCCCCTGGCTCCCGGGCCAGCCCGCGGTCCCGGTCGCCCGGCTCCGGGCTCGTGGTGGTGGACGCCCCGGGGGCGTAGGCGACGGGCAGCGCCTCGCCGAAGACCTCCATGTACCGGATGCGCAGGGTACGCCCCTCCGCGCTGCCGATCCCGTAGAGCCCGCCCTGGACGCGCCGCAGGGCGGCCAGCCGGCTGTTCTGGAAGAGGCCGTCCGGCCGGTGCCGGTCCCACGCCTTGATCAGCATGTTCGGCTCGGTCGGGTAGAGCATCTGCGGGAACCGCTTGCCGATGACGACCCGGATCGCCCGGTCCAGTTCGTTGGCGAGCAGGGTGAGCTGCTTGGGGCGCTGGTCGCCCTCCGGGCTCCAGTTGAAGCCCTTGAAGTGGTAGCCGCCGATCGTGATCTGCGGATGGCTCTCCATCGTGTCCAGGATCTGCTTGTACGCGGCGAGGACGCCCGTCGTCTCGGACACCGCGACCCCGGTGTCGGCGTCCTGGCCCAGGATGTGGACCTGGTCGTTGGCGTGCGACAGGATGGCCGTCGCCTCGCGGGTGTACGAGGAGTTGGTCACCTCCTCGCGGAAGAGGCCGTAGGGGAGCGCGCCCTTGTCGCGCAGGCCCTTCTCGTGTTTCTCGGCCACGCGCTTCTCGTCGTTCGTCAGCTTCCGGTACTTCTTGCGCACCTCCGACATGGGGACCTCATGGCCGTCCTTGTGGAGCCACTTGGGCGTCCAGATGAAGCCGAACACGGCCATGATGAGCTTGACCGGCCGCTTGACCGCGTCGATGGCCTGGTTGAGGACCTTGCTGTCTTCCTTCTGGTCGAGGTGCTCGAAGGTGTTGACGCCGATCACGACGGCGGTGCTCACCGGGCCGAAGTGCTTGGTCTCCGGGCTCTTCCAGGCGTCGTGGAGGTAGCGGGCGGCCATGCCCGGGTTCTTCTTCACCTCGCCCGGCACGGCCGCCATATTGACGACGAAGCCGGTCCGCCGGTCGCTCCCCGCCATGGGAAGCTTCTTGATCGGGTTGAGCTGGTCGACCGCCTTCCCATGCTTCCTGATCTTGAAGTTTCCCTCGGCCGGACCGATCTTGTAGGGGAACTTCTCGCCCAGGTCCTCGACCGGGGTCTCCGCCTCCGGGTTGATGGCCACCTTGATGCGGTACTTGTCCCCGGTCACCTTCTTGAGCCGGATGCGGGTGAGGTGGTGCCGCCGCTTGATGGCCGGGAGCCCGCGCTGTACGGACTTGACCGTCGCCGACTCCTCGTTGAGGAGATGTGTCGCGTCCCGCACGGCGGCGTCGAGGGCACGCTTCTTGGCCGCCGCGGTCCGCTTGTCCGGTCGCTTCTTGTCCGGCCGCTTCTTCTTCGGGTCGCGCCGCCGCTTCGGCCGTCGCCGGTCGGGACGCCGCCGCTTGGCCTTCCCCGGCCGCCGCTTCGGCTTGGTCTTCGGCTTGGTCTTCGGCTTGGGTTTGGGTTTCTTCTTGTCGAACTTCGACTTGATCTTGGCCCAGATTTTCTTCACCAGGCCCACGATCTTGTCGATCACCCAGTCCACCGCCCGGTTCACCGGCTTGGACATCGCCTGGACGATCTGCTTCACCCGGGCGGCGATACCGCCCACGCCCAGGACTGCCGCCAGGACGCCCAGCAGGACCGGGATGGAGCGGGCCAAGGCGCGTTCGATCAGGCCCGGTACGCCACCGCTGCCACCCTTGGCGATGGCGATCACCGCATCCAGGATGGCGCTCACGAACTCGAAGATCTGGCGTGCCTGGGTGACGATGAAGCGCACGAAGTCGATGATCAGCTTCACCGCTCGGACGAACGCCGACGCGGGGTTGAGCAGCGAGAGGACCCACATGATCCCGGCCTCGATGATCGTGGGCGTCACATACGCGATGACCTTGTCGAGCAGCTCCTTCTTCAGGTCGCCCACCCGCGTCTTGAGGTCGTCCCACATCCCCGCGACGCCCCGCTTGCGGACCTCCGCGACCAGCGGCACCGAGGTCTCGGCCGCCGTGACCGCCGGTTCCATCGTCGGTACCTTGCGCACGATCCGGGCGCGGACGTTTCCCCAGGTCAGCCCGAGCACCGAGGCGAGCATCCGCAGGACACCCTGGGCGTCGAACTTCGACGGCACCTCGATGCCCGCCTCGGCCGTCTTGCCCAGCAGCCACGAGAGGATGCCCTGTTGCAAATGGTGTCCGATGTTCTGCAGGAACTGCCGCAGACCGGCGCCGACGGCCGAGACCAGATTGCGCAGGAAACCGATCGGGTCCTTGAGGATCAGCATGACCGCCGACGCGGCCTTGGCGAGGACCGACAGCAGCAGCCGCTTCAGCTCCAGGATCGTGTTGATCACGGACTTGACCGCTTCCACGGCCTTGTCGACGAGGCCCTTGTTCTTCTCCTTCTCCGTGGCGATCTCGTCGTCGACCGACTTCAGCGCATCGGTGTACTTGGTGGCCAGCGTGTCGACGAGCTGGGTGCCCTTGTCGTCCACGGACTGCGTGAGTTCGTCGAACTTGTCGGTGAACTCGGCGGCCGCCTGCTGCCCGATCGACCGCAGATCGGCCGGCAGCCCCCGCACCGCGGCCTGCAACTCGCCCCGGCCCTGCGCGATACGCCGCTTCGCCCGGTTCAGCTCCCCGCCGATGGTGTCGGCGACGTCGGAGATCACCTGCCGCATCCGGCGGACGTAGTGGTCGCGGGCCTCCTCGAAGATCTTGTCGGCTTCCGCGGGCAGCCCCGCGAACAGGTCCCGCACCCAGCGCAGTTTGCCCGTCGCACCCGAGTACCGCCGGTCCTTGTACTCCTCCATCTTCCGCTTGTGCTCTGCGGTGAAGTCGTCACGGGCCGCCTTCTCGTCCCTGCCGAACTGGTCGTCGACCAGCTTGTCGAGCCCGTCGAGGATGGACTCGACGTCCTTCTTCATCGTGTCGAAGACGCCTTGCAGAACCGCCGTGACCTGGGCCCGCTTGTCCTCGTCCCGGCCCTTGGCGCCGGACTTGCCCGCGCCGACCTGCTGCCCGGTGCGCACCCGGTGGGCACCCATCGCACCCATGGCCGCGGCGCCGATCCGCTTCGCCCGCGCGGTGGACGCGTGCAGCTCGCCCGCCTCATACTTGCGCAACCGCCCGGGGGCCACCGCGGAATGCCGCTCGGCGGCCTTCTTCTCGCCCAGCGCCTTGCCGAACGTCGGCTCGTTGGACTTCTGCAACTGTGCCTCGGTGACCTGCGCGTCCGCCATCCGCTGGTCGACCTGGGCAGGCCCCGCGGACATGTCGGTGGCCGACGGCGGCAGCCTGTCCGGTACGGCGTTCGCCGGATTCGGCGCCCCCGGGGTCCCGGGCGGCCGGTCGGCGGTCATGGGGACGACGGTCTTGGGCACCGCCGCCGAGGTGTCCGGCGGCGCGGCGGTCGTGGTGGCGATCTGCTCGGCGGAGTCCGACTTGCCCTGGCCGACCTGGCCCTGCACCTCCGCCCGCACCTCATCGGCCTTGCCGGAGTCGGCGAACTTGTCCGCCTCGTCGAGGTTCTTCGGCGCCTTCTCGGCGATCGCCTTTTCGACCGCCCTGATGAACGCGGCCTTGTCGAACTCCTTCGGCTCGGCCTCGTTCATCTTCTCGGCGTTGGCGGTCTTGCCCTGCGCCTCTTCGTCGTCCTTGGGCGGCCGGGCCGCGTCCTGCGCCGCCGCCGCTTCGGTCCTGGGAGGCGGGTGCGAGGCCGCCACCGAGCGCTTCTTGCGCCGTACGTCCTTCTTGAGCGCCGCGAACTTCGGATCTCCGTCCGGCCCGGGCCGCGCCGCCGCCTCCGGCCCACCCCCGGAGGCCGCGGCAGCCTCCGGCGCCTCCGCCTCCAACGGCGCCGCCGGTTCGGTACGGCGAGCCGCCGCGACCGCGCTGTTGCCGACCGTGTTCTGCCCGGCATGCGGCAGCGGCGCCGGCCCGCGCCCACCGGCCAGTGCCGCCGATACCGCCGCGTTGGACGCGTTGGACGCGGGAAACGGGGGCCGCGCGGGCCCGCGTACGTCCGGCCGTTCCTGTGCCGGGGCGGGAACCCTCTTCGGACCCCTCTTCGACGCCCTTGGCCGCAGCGCGAGGGCCTTCGGCGGTGGCATCGGACGGCACCTCCCACGGCACGTACTTCCCGACGCAGGGTGCCAGCACAGGCGTGACCCGCCCGTCACCCCGCTGTCCTCGACGCGTCTCCATCCGCCCGGCCCGCGTACTCCCGTGCCCGCGGGGAACCCGAAAGCCGAGGAAAGGAGTTCCCGTGCCCGTCACCTTCCGCAAGAGCTTCCGCGTGTTCCCCGGCGTCCGCCTCAACATCAACCGCAAGTCCGTCTCCCTCACGGTCGGAAAGGGCGACGCCAAGCGCACCTACTCCTCCACCGGCCGCAAGACGACGTCGATGGACCTCCCCGGCCCCTTCGGCTACCGCAAGACCACCTCACGCCACTGAGCTCCCGCCCGGCCACCGCGACCACCGCCGGACCGGATAGCCGAAGGGCCGGGCCCGTCGGGGACGGGTCCGGCCCTGCTCGCCTACAGGCGGTCAGACGCGGTCGGCTGCGATCAGGAAGTACTGGAAGGAGCCGTCCTTGTAGGAGTTGATGAACGCTTCCTCGATGCCGGTGACCAGGGAGGACGTGGCCCGCAGCTCCCAGTAGGGGAGGGTCGCGGGAGTGAGGTCGACGACGGCCTGCGGTACGAGGCGGTTGTCGGCCATGGCGCGCAGATACTCCCGGCGGGAGTGGATGTTGCACTCGAAGTGCGCGTTGATCTGGGACACCCACTTCGAGGGCTGGCCGTACCGCGGGTTCCAGCAGCCGGTGATGGTCACGTAGCGGCCGCCCACCGAGAGGATGCGGGCGTGCTCGGCGAAGAGGTCGTGCAGGTCGACGTACATGCTCGACTCGTTGTTCCACGAGGCCGCGGCCTGCCCGGTCTCGAAGGGCGTACCGAGCATGTTGCAGACGCGGGCACTGACGTGGTCGTCGATACCGAGTTCGTGGGCACGCCGATTGGCGAAATCGGCCTGCTTGGCCGACAGCGTGACGCCCCGCACCGTGCACCCGAAGCGCTGGTGGGCCATGACCATCGAGCCGCCGCGGCCGCATCCGGCGTCCACGAGCGTGTCGTCGCGCTCGATGGACCCGAGGTGGTCCAGGAGGAGTTCGGCCTGCGCCGACTCCAGGCGGTGCAACTCGGCGATCAGCTTCTTCTCGTATTCGCTGTCGTCGGTGTCGCCGAGGGCGGCGTGGTCGACGGCGCCGATGCCGTAGTGGTGGTGGTACAGGCCGTCGACATCGCCGAGACGCAGGTTCACGGGCCTGGCCTCGCCATCCCAGTAACGGGCGATGTCCCCCTGGTAGGGCGTCACCGGAGCCGGGATGAACACGGGGGCGGCGGCGTCGGAGGTGGCGACGTCGGCGGTGAACTCGGTGCTGGTCATGGGTAGGTCCGTTCTCTTTACCAGAAGTCGGGCAGGCTGTAGCGGTAGGTATTGGTCTGGTGCCAGTAGTGGTTGCCGTCGACCCACACGGCCACGCCCCGCAGAAAGCGCTGCACGGCCGGGACGGGACAGGCGACGGCCAGGGCCGCGGCTTCGGCCTCGAAGTCGTGCATGAGGTCGTTGTGGACCTCGACCGCCTTCAGATAGGCCTCGCGGTCGGAGACGCCCTCACGTTCGGCGATCACCACCGGCAGGTTCAGGTGACGGCCGGGACTGGCGAGTTCCTTGGTGTACGAGTACAGGTCGTTCACGATCGTGGTGGCGTTCCCGGCGAGCGCGATCACCCGCTGCATGGCGGGCCGGGCGTGCAGGTCCGCCGGGAGTTCGTAGCCGCCGACGCTGTCGGTGATGGTGGGGCAGGGCCGGAAGTTGTTGAACTGGCGCATCGCCAGGTATTCCCACACCTCGGGGACGTGGTCCGTCTGGGCCCAGGCGGCCTCGGCGAGGTATCCCATGTGCAGCCGGGCCATGTCGTGCCGGAGCCGGTCGGCCTGGGAGGCGCTGGCCTCGCGGAGGAAGTACTCCATGGCCGAGTGGTAGGCGCGCCGGGGCGCGTCCGAACGCAGCGACTCCGCCCACTGCGGCTCGTACTCCTTCGCCGTGTGCAGCGGATCGAGGGCGGTGTGCGCCAGCAGCAGGCGTCCGCCGAGACCGATGGGCGAGCCGCCGTGGTCCTCGCAATAGCAGTCGTCCACCGCGTTCTCGGCGACCATCAGGCGCGTGGCAAGCATCAGGTGGTCGACGGTGGGTGCGTCGGGGTGGCAGGCGACCATGTAGCGCCCCACCGAGAAGCCGTCGAACTGGTCCTCCCAGTTGTCGGGGTACAGGTCGACCTCGTCCAGTGCCCAGGCCTTGATCCGGCGGCTGACCTCCTCCACCCGCCCGGGATCGGGCTCGGGCACCGGGTGGTAGTAGAGGCCCGGGACCGGGGTGCCGTCCGCCGGAGCCTCCACCGGGGCCTCCGCCGGAGTCGGCGGCTCCGCGCGCCGGGCGGCCGGGTGCAGGCCCGCCGTGCCCAGGCCGCTGGGGCCACACAGGATTCGTTCCAGACCGACGCCCGCGGTGCGCACCTCGACGGCGGCGACGCCTGCGGGACGGGCGTCGACGGCAGGGGCATCGGTGGGAGGGGCGATGCGAGGCGGGCCGGGCAAGCACGTCGGAGGGGAAAACTCGGGCGCGGGCATCCATGACTCCTCGATGGGGTGGGTGGCTGTCCCGGACGGACCCCGGGCACGCCCGACACGCCCGGCCCGCCCGGGCAGGGGCCGGGCCGTCGTAGCCGCCGGGCAGGGGAGGCCCGCTAATCGCGGCTGCGGGCGATCTGCACGTTCTCCAGCACGCCGAGAGCGTCCGGCACCAGGATGGCGGCGGAGTAGTAGGCGCTGACGAGGTAGGAGATGATCGCCTTTTCGTCGATGCCCATGAAGCGCACCGACAGCCCCGGTTCGTACTCCTCCGGCAGACCGGTCTGACGCAGACCGATGACACCCTGGTTGTCCTCCCCGGTGCGCATGATCAGCACCGAGCTGGTGTTCTCCTTGGTGATGGGGATCTTGTTGCACGGCAGGATCGGTACGCCGCGCCAGGCCGGAACCTGCTGCCCGCCGAGGTCGACGTGGGTCGG
This sequence comes from Streptomyces sp. NPDC005962, assembly GCF_040629205.1. Classification (NCBI taxonomy): domain Bacteria; kingdom Bacillati; phylum Actinomycetota; class Actinomycetes; order Kitasatosporales; family Streptomycetaceae; genus Streptomyces; species Streptomyces sp. NPDC005962. The sequence continues at coordinate 208,451 of NZ_JBEXVE010000007.1, forward strand.
ATAGAGCCCGCGGGAGTTGAACTCGCGCCCGATCGCCGCGATCGTCCGGGGGTGGGCCAGGAAGAACTTGGAGCCGCGGCGGCGGCAGAGCAGCTCGTCGAGGTCGTCCGGGGTGGGCGGCCCGGAGTGGGTCTGGATGCGCTGCTTGAAGTCGGCGTTGTGGAGCAGACCGAACTCCCGGTTGTTGATCATCTCGTGTTCCTGGCGCTCCCGCAGCGCCTCGATGACGAGCCTGAGCTGCTCCTCGGTCTGGTCCATCGGCTCGTTGTAGAGGTCGGCGACCCTGGTGTGCATCCGCAGAACGGTCTGCGCGACGGAGAGTTCGTACTCGCGCGGCTTCAGCTCGTAGTCGACGAACGTGCCGGTCAGCGCGGGCTCTCCGGTGTGACCGGCCGACACGGCGATCTCGGCCTCGCCGCGATGGTTCTGCCGCCGGTCGAGGAGTGATCGGAACTCCCGGACGTGGTCCTGGAGGCTCGGCGCCGCGGACAGCACGGCGGCGAAGTCGGCGCGGGACAGGGTGAGCAGGGTGCCCGCGGTCTCGGCGGTGGTGGTGGAGTCCCACTGGGCGTCCTCGTCGAGCAGGGCGTCCTCCCCGAACCGGTCGCCGTCGGCGAGCACGGCGACGGCGACCTCGTCACCGTACTTGCCGACCGTAGTCCGGCGGACGCGGCCGTGGGCGATCATATGGAACTGCTCGGCGGGCGTGCCGCGTTCGACCAGGGTTTCCCCGGCACGGAAGTCGCGCTGGACGCACCGGTCGGCGAGCGCGGTCAGCACGTCTACGTCGTCGAAGCCGCGCAGCAGGGCCAGTTCGCCCAGTTCGCGGGGGATCACCCGCACGGTGGCACCGTCCTGGACGAACTCCACGCGCCCGTCGCCGACGGTGTAGCTCAGCCGGCGGTTCACCCGGTAGGTGCCGCCCTTGACCTCGACCCAGGGGAGTGCCCGCAGCAGCCAGCGCGAGGTGATCCCCTGCATCTGCGGCGCGGACTTGGTCGTGGTGGCAAGGTTGCGGGCGGCCGCCGTGCTCAGGCTGGACTGCCGAGGCGACTCCTGAGGGGCTTCCGGGCTGGTACCAACAGTCATCGGGCGAGCTCTCCTTCGTAACGGCGGTGGCCTCGCGCACATGCGCGTCACCGGAAAAGAGGAAAGGAGGGGACAAACGTCCGGGAATCCGTCCGGACCCGGGGAACAGTAGTGGCCGGTGCGCCCGGTCGGCCTCAGGAAGCCGTCAGCATTAACTCGATAAGATGATCGTGGCCCGCCCGGGGTTTGCTGACGTCATCGACGGTGAACGCAGACCCGCCCGCCGCCGCCGCGAAGCGCGGCGCCGCTCCCTCTCCGCCTCCGCGCACGAAGCACGTCCGAGACCCGTTGACGAAACGGAACGCTGCTCCGTATATTAATCGGAACAGCGCTCCGCTTTCGGTTGTGGCCGAGGCCGGACGCTTTCTGCCCGCCTCACCCGTCGCACGCCGCCTGTCGCATGCGAGCGGCGGCGAAGGCCGTCGAAGGCCATGGAAGGGAACCCCGCATCATGAGTGAACCGACGTACACAGCCGACCCGTTCGGCTCGCCCGCACCTGTCCTCTCGGTCAGCCCGTTGGCGCTGCCCGCCCCCGGCCGGGCCGTGGACCTGGAGATACGCGTCTCGGCGCCCATGACCGGGAGCGACCTGCCGGTCCTTCTCCTCTCTCACGGCCACGGCTACTCGAACCACCTCTCCTCGCTGAACGGCTACGCGCCCCTCGCCAACTTCTGGGCGGCGCACGGCTTCGTCGTCATCCAGCCCACCCATCTGAGCTCCAGGACACTGAGCCTCGATCCCGAGACCCCCGGGGCGCCCCTGTTCTGGCGGTCACGGGCCGAGGACATGCGGCGCGTCCTCGACCAGCTCGACGCGATCGAGGCGGCCGTCCCGCAGCTCCTCGGGCGAGTGGACCACAGCAAGGTCGCCGTGGCCGGGCACTCGATGGGCGGGCACACCGCGAGCCTGCTGCTCGGTGCCCGGCTCACCGATCCGCACGACGGCCGGGAAGTGAACCTGGCCGAACCCCGCGTCAAGGCGGGTGTCCTGCTCGCCGCGCCCGGCCGAGGCGGCGACGCCCTCACCCCGTCCGTGGCCGAGAACATGCCCTTCTTCCTGACCACGGACTTCACCACGATGACGACGCCCACGCTCGTCGTCGCCGGAGACAAGGACGCCTCCGCCCACCTGACGGTCATGGGACCGGGCTGGCACACCGATCCGTACGTCCTCTCCCCGGGCCCCAAGTCCCTGCTCACGCTGTTCGACGCGGAGCACGGGCTCGGCGGGGTCGCCGGATACGACGTCGCCGAGACCACGGACGAGAACCTCGATCGGGTGTCCGCCGTCCAGCGGCTCACCTGGGCCTACCTCCGCACCGAGCTGTACCCCGGGGACGCCGCCTGGCAGACGGCGTGTGACGCCCTGACCTCCGGCCCCGACCCGCTCGGACGAGTCGAGTCCAAGGTCGAGTCCAAGGCCGAGTCCAAGTAGACCGACGAGGCGCGGCGGACCAGATGACGAGGTGTGGCCGGTCCGCCGCGGGCGTTCGTCGGGTCAGGCCTGCGCCACCACTCCGTCGGTGGAGGCACCCGAGGCGATGCCGTACGCGGGCTCGGGCACCGACTCCGGCGCGAGCAGCACCGAGTGGCGGCCGTCCACGCCGACCGGCACATCGCCGTCGATGGTGACACGGCGCAGGGTGCGCTCGTGGGCGTCGGAGTCGTCGACGCCGTAGTGCTGGGTGGCGCGGTTGTCCCAGATGGCGACGTCACCGGCGCGCCACTGCCAGCGGACCGTGTTCTCCGGACGCTCGACGTGCGACTGGAGGATGTCGATGAGGGCGCGCGAGTCGTGGCGGTTGAAGCCGGTGAGCTTCTGAATGAAGTTCCCCAGGATCAAGGTGCGTTCGCCGGTCTCGGGATGGACGCGTACCACCGGGTGCTCGGTCTGGAACTTGACCGCGGTGAACACCGTGAGGTGCTGCTTCAGCGCCGCGGCCGGTGCGTCGGGTCGGCTGGCGGCGTAGTCGTAGTCGTTGGTGTGCACGCCGCGCAGGCTGTCGGCCAGCACCCGCAGCGGCTCGGGGAGTTTCGCGTACGCGGCGGCGGTGTTGGACCAGAGGGTGTTGCCGCCGTAGGGCGGGATGACCTCGGCGCGCAGGATGGAGAACGCCGGATACGCGGGCACGAACGTGACGTCGGTGTGCCACTGGTTGGCGCGGCCGCCGTGTTCGTTGTCGATGGGGAACGCGTAGCGGCCGTCGGCGGAGGGCACGGTGGGGTGCGCGACGGGCTCGCCGAGGAGCCTGCCGAACGCCTCGTGGCTGTCGGCGTCGAGGTGGTGTTGGTCGCGGAAGAAGACGACCTTGTGCTGGAGCGCGGCGGCGCGGATCGCGGCCACCGTGGCCTCGTCCAGATCGCCGCCGAGCCGCACTCCGGAGATCACGGCCCCGATGCGGCCGCCGACCTTCTCGACGGTGAGGGCGGTGGTGGCCGGGGCGGGTGCGGTGAACGTCATGGAGGGTCCCTTCGCCTGGGTGGGTGTCGATTTCGTTGCTGTCGGAGCGGAAGGAAATCCGCGCAGGTGAAACGCGACGCGGATGAAACTGGATGGGCCAGCGAGGCCCGCAAGGCCCGAAGGCTCACAGGCTCGAAAGCCCGCGAGAGCGGAGAGGGGGAGGGCGCCGTGCGGTCAGCGACACGCACACCCGGCGCGGGCGGCGGGGCGCCCCGGGCCCGCACAAGGCCGCGGAGCGCGGAGAGTCATCGCGGTCACGTCCACGAGCTTGGGCATCGTGCTGATGGCCGGTCAAGGTGTCCAGGGTCGGTTTCACGACCCTGCAACACGCCTGACACCCGGGCCCGCCGCAGGTCGCCAGAACACCACCGCGCACGGCATGTTGGGAGCTCATCACTCCACCCACCAGGAGGACCGCCATGCCCACCAGCCCGCCCCCGGGCGCCCGTACCTCCGGCGACGGCCGCCGGGAGGCCAATGCCGCGTCGGTGCTGCGTGCCGTGCTCGACCACGGCCCGGTGGCCCGCAGCGGCATCGCCCGGCTGGCCGGGCTGAGTCCGGCGGCCGTCTCCCGGCAGTGCACCGACCTGACCCGGCTCGGTCTGGTGCGCGAGGTGCCCGAGCTGGTCGCCGCGAGCGGGGTGGGCAGACCGCAGATCCCGGTGGACCTGCACACCGGCGACGCGGGCGGGCCACTCGTGGCGGGCGTGCACATCGGCGTCCCCGGATCGGGCTTCGGCCTGACGGATCTGCGCGGCACGGTCGTGGCCCGGCAGGACTTCCCGCACGACGGAATACCCACCACCGAGCTGCGGGAACGCCTCGGGCGGGCGCTGGCCACCTTCCTCGCCGAACGCACACCGGACGGTGCCAAGCTCCTCGGCGTGGGCGCGGCCATCGGCGGCTGGGTGGACCCTGACCTCGGCACCGTCGTACGGCATGAGGCGCTCGGCTGGGACCACTACCCGCTGGGAACGGACCTCCGGCAGCATACCGGGCTGCCCGTCCGGGTCGACAACCACGCCCGTGCCGTCGCCCGTTCCGAGCTGCTGTTCGGGCGGCCGGAGGCACGGCGCTCCCTGGTGCACCTGTTCGTCGGCAACGTGGTGGACGCGGCGCTCGCCATCGCGGGCGTCGTGCACAGCGGACCCAGGTCGGGGGCCGGTGACGTGGCGCACCTGCCGGTGCCGGACAGCACGGCGCCGTGTCCGTGCGGCCGCACCGGCTGCCTGGAGGCGACCGTCTCCGACACCGTCCTCACCCGGCGCGCGGTGGCGGCGGGCCTGATCCCCGAGCCCGACGCCGGTCTGCTCGTGGACGCGGCGGCAGCGGGGGACCGGCGGGCCGACACGCTGCTACGGGAACGAGCGCGGGCGGTGGGCCGGGCGACCGGGCTGCTCCTCGATGTGCTCAACCCCGATCTGGTGGTGATCACCGAGCGGTCGAGCACGCTCCAGCCCGCGTACCTGGAGGAGATCCGGACGGCCGCGATCGCGCACGCACATGTCTGCGACGACCCCGAGCGGATCGTGGTCCCACATGCTGGACCGGTGGCACTTCTGGTGGCGGCCGCCACCGTTGTACTGAATCCGCTGCTCACAAGCCCGCTGCAAGCTTGTCGCAACACGGCCGCAATGCTCCCGTAGGCCAGGCAAGCCACCCTGCCCGCACGGTTGTTGACCATCGTGCGGGACCGCTGCCATTCTGCTGCGCGTGCCCCCGGACCTGCGCCTCGTCTCCCGCTGCCATGTCGATCTGTGTCGACAGGCCAGCGCGATCTGTGCTGCCTGCCGGTGACGCGCACCCGGTGAAGCGCAGCCGGTGACGCACAGTCGGTGAAGCGCAGCCGGTGACGCACCGCTGGTCCGCCGCCGACCCAGCCTGACTCCGCGTCCGGCGGCCCGGACCACCTCACAGCGCATCAGCTCATCGCGCCTGCCCCACCCCCACCGCGCGGCGGACGCCGTCCCCGCGCTGCCGTGCGCCGGTGACCGCGCGGTTCCCGCCCGGCCTCGATTACTTCCTGCCGAAGCGAAAAGAAATGGGTCTTCCCTCATGCGCACACCTCCCCTCCCGCCGCCGGACCCGCTGTCCCGGCGCACCGCCCTGCGGGCCGCCGGTTCCGGTGCCCTGCTGCTCGGGGCGGGTGGCGCGCTGACCGGCTGCCGTTCCGCCGTCTCGTCGGTCGGCGGGTCGGCGGGCGGACCCAAGCGCGGCGGGACGCTCACGGTCGCGGTCGACGAGGACTTCGAGCCCTCCCTGCTGTTCACCCAGGCCGACCAGTCGCTGCAGAACCGGCTGATCTACAACACCCTCATCCGCTACGACGAACAGCTGCGGCCCCATCCGGAGCTGGCCACGTCGTGGAGTTACGCCGCCGACGGCCGCAGCATCACGCTCAAGCTGCGCGACGACGTCACCTACCACGACGGCCGCCCGTTCACCGCGGACGACGTCATCTTCGCCGTCAAGAACCTGCGGAAGCCGGAGCGTTCGTCCCAGCTCGCCGCCACCGCGAAGGCGGTGAACGGTTTCGAGAAACGTGGCGACCATGAGCTGGTGCTGAGACTCGCCCACCCGGTGAGCAACCTCTTCGACCTCTTCGAATTCATGATCATCGCGGACCGGCACACGATCGACGACACGGTGGCGGGCAGGAAGCTCAACGGCACCGGCCCGTTCAAGTTCGTCAGCCGGAAGCCGGGGGTGGGCCTGAGCCTCGTACGCAACGACAGGTACTGGGTTCCGGACCGCCCCTACCTCGACGCCGTCGAACTCCGCGTCTACACCCAGCCGGACGCCCTGCTGTCCGCGCTGCGCTCGGGACAGGCGCAGTTGTCGTACCGCGTCCCGGGCAATTACCTGGCCACGCTCAAGGTCGGCGCGAGCTTCAGCATCGAGCAATACGACACCGGCACCGGCGCCATGTACATCGGCGCCACCGTCACCAAGGCACCGGCCGACAACAAGACGTTCCGCCAGGCCATCGCCTGGGCGGTGGACCGGGAGCGGATCGTGGCGCAGGCACTCGGCGGCTACGGCCTCGCCTCGGCGGCGCCCTGGCCCAGGTCCTCGCCCGCGCACAGCGAGGCCACCCGCTCCCACTACACCCACAACCCGGCCAAGGCCCGTGAACTGCTGAAATCCTCCGGGGTGTCCACGAAGCAGACCCTGCCGCTGGGCCACCCCACCACCTCGGTGCACACCACCATCGCCGAGATCGTGCAGAACGACCTGAAGGAGGCGGGCATCAAGACCCAGCTGGAACCCACCGACGCGGCCGTGTTCCAGAAGCAGCTGATCTCCGGCACGATGCCCACGCTGTGGATCAACAGCCACGCCTTCGCGCAGGTACACCCCTCGACCCTGGCCATCAGCGCGTACCCCTTCAACGAGGCCAAGAACACCTCGCACTACCGCTCCCCGGAGTACACCGAGGCCGTCCACGCGGCCTGGAAGCACAAGGACGCCGACGGAGCCGAGGCGCACGCCCGCTACCGACACGTCTCCGACCTCCTCCTCGACCAGGCGTTCATCATCGACCTCGCCATCGAGGACGCGGTGCAGGTGGCGACGGAGAGACTGCACGGGCCGACGCTCAACAAATACACCTATCTCAACCTCGACAACGCCTACCTGGACTGACCATGCGTGGCTATCTCCTGAAGAAAATCCCCTCGGCGTTGCTGGTCCTCCTCCTCGCCTCCTTCCTGATCTTCGCGATCCTCCGGCTCGTCCCCGGCGACGCCGCGGACGCGCTCGCCGGGCCGGACGCCTCACCCGCGTCCGTCGAGGCCATCCGCCACCAACTCCGCCTCGACCAGCCGATCCTGACCCAGTACCTGAGCTGGATCGGCGACCTGGTCACCGGCGAGCTCGGCCCGTCGTACGCCATCGGCGGAGAAGTCGCCGATCTGATCGGTGACGGATTCGCGGCCACCGCCGAACTCACCGCGGGCGCGCTGTTCTTCACCGTGGCCCTGGGCCTGCTGCTCGGCGTGCTCGGCGCCACCTCCCGGCGCCCCATAGTGCGGGCGGCCGTACGGGCGTTCACCACCGCCGCCCTCGCGGTCCCGCCGTTCGTGACCGGCGTGGTGCTGGTACTGATCCTCGCGGTGCAGTTCGTCGTGCTGCCGTCCGGCGGCCGGGTCGGGCTCTTCGAAGCGCCCGACCTGGAGCTGCAATACCTGCTGCTGCCCTCGCTGTGCCTGGCCCTGCCCAGCGCGGCCGTGCTGGGCCGCTACCTGAAGGACAGCCTGGAACGCGCCCTCGGCGAGGACTACATCCGCACCGCCACCGCGGCCGGAGTACATCGGCGCAGACTGCTGTGGCGGCACGCCCTCCCCAACGCCCTGCCCCCCGTCGTCACCCTGCTCGGTATCCAGACCGGCCAGCTCCTCGGTGGCGCCGTCCTGGTGGAGGCCATCTTCGCCTGGCCGGGCCTCGGCCAACTCGCCGACCAGGCGCTGACCCGGCGCGACTACCCGGTCGTCCAGGACGTGCTGCTGCTCCTGGTCGCCGTGTTCGTCATCGTCCAACTGCTGACCGACATCGTCTACGCGCTGCTCGACCCGCGCATCCGGTGGGACTGAAACGGGAGTGAACTCCACCATGACCACGCTCTCGACCGCGACGGCACGAAGGGTGCGCAAGCGGGCCGCCCGCCACCCCTATCTCACCGCCCTCACCACCACCCGGGGCCGCATCGGCCTGCTGCTGGTCGGTCTGGTGGTGCTCGGCGGCCTGCTCGCACCCCTGCTCACCGCGCACGACCCCACCGACCAGAGCGGCGACACCCTGTTGGGCCCCGGCGGCGCCGGACACCTGCTCGGCACCGACGACCTGGGCCGCGACCTGTTCAGCCGGGTGCTGTACGGCATCCGCGCCGACTTGGAGGTGATCGCCATCGGAGTGCCCCTCGGAGCCCTGCTGGGCTGCGCCTTCGCGCTGCTCGCCGCGGTACACCCGGTGCTGGACACCGTGGCACAGCGGCTGTTCGACCTGGTGCTGGCCTTCCCGGGGCTGATCCTGGCGCTCGCCATCACCGCGGTCCTCGGCCCCGGGCGGCTACCGGTGATCGTCGTCATCGCGCTGGCCGAAATCCCCGTGTTCGGCAGGCAGTTGCGCGGCGCCATCATCGTCCAGCGTGAGCGCGAGTACGCCGTCGCCGCGCGGGTCGGCGGCACCGGCCGGGTGCGGCTGCTGCTGCGGCACATCCTGCCCAACTGCGCCGACCCGCTGGTCGTCCAGCTCGGCGTCTCCTTCACCATCGCCGTCTTCCTCGAAGGCGCGATGAGCTTCCTCGGGGTCGGCGTACGCCCGCCCGAACCCACCCTCGGCAGCCTGCTCAGCCAGGCGCTGCCCTATCTGGCCCAGGCACCCTTCTTCGCCGCGGGCCCCATGCTCTCCGTCACCCTGCTCGTCCTCGGTTTCTCGCTGCTGTCCGAGGCCCTGAACCGGGAGATCCGCCGATGACATCCCCCCTGGCACCCCCTTCAGTATCCCCCTTGCTGGACGTACGCGGCCTCAGCGTCGACTTCCGCACACCGGACGGACGCACCGTCCACGCCGTACGCGATGTGGACTTCACCCTGGAGCGCGGCGAAACCCTCGCCGTCGTCGGCGAGTCCGGCTCCGGAAAGTCCACCACCGCGCTGGCGCTGACCCGGATGCTGCCCGGGACGGGACGGATCACGGCCGGATCGGTGCTGCTGGACGGCACCGACCTCGCCGCCGCCACCGAGGAGGAGCTGCGCGCGGTGCGCGGCGCCCGGATCGGGACGATCTTTCAGGACCCGATGACCTCCCTCAACCCCGTCCTCTCGGTCCGCACCCAGCTCGACGAGGTGCTGCGCGCCCACCGCCATGGCGACCGCGCCACTCGCCGGGCACGCGCCGAGGAACTGCTCGACCAGGTGGGCATCCCCGATCCGCGGCGCAGGCTGAACGACTACCCGCACCAGTTCTCCGGGGGCCAGCGCCAGCGCATTCTCATCGCGATGGCCCTCGCGGGCGAACCGGACGTCCTGGTGGCCGACGAGCCGACCACGGCACTCGACGCCACCGTGCAGGAACAGATCCTGCGGCTGCTGGCCACGCTTAACGAGGAGACCGGCACGGCCCTGCTCCTCATCACTCACAACATGGGCGTCGTCTCCCGCTCCTGCGCCCGCGCGCTGGTGATGTACGGCGGAACGGTCGTCGAGAACGGCCCGACGGCCGACGTCCTCACCCGGCCCCGGCACCCGTACACCACGGGGCTGCTGGCCGCCGTACCGCGGCTGTCCTCCCCCTCCGGCACCCGGCTCACCGGCATTCCCGGCGCACTGCCCGACCTGTCGCTGCCGCTCACCGGCTGCGCGTTCGCCCAGCGGTGCGCGTCGGCGGACGAGCGGTGCCGGGCCGAGGCGCCACCCCTGGCCGACGGTGTGGCCTGCTGGCACCCAGACGAGCGGCCGTCCCCGGTCGCGGTGCCCGCCGTGCCCGCCGAACCCGTCACGCGCACCACCGCCGAACAGGCCGTACCGCTGCTGGAGGCCACCGCCCTGCGCAAGGAGTTCCGGGGGCGCCGCCACGCCCCGCTCGTCGCCGTCGACGACGTCTCCCTCACCCTGCACGCGGGGGACACCCTCGGCATCGTCGGCGAGTCCGGGTCCGGTAAATCCACCCTGGCCCGGCTGCTCGCGCACGCCCACCCGGCAGACGGCGGCACCATCCGGCTCCGCGGCGAGGACGTGACCCGGCCCTCCCGCACCGCGCTGCGGGCCTTGCGCCGCCAGGTACAGATGGTCTTCCAGGACCCGTACGCCTCCCTCAATCCGCGGATGACCGTGGGCGACATCGTGGGCGAACCCCTCCTCGTCCACGGGCTCCACCCGGACCGCGCCGCCCGCGCGCAGCGGGTCGCCGAACTCCTGGAACTGGTCGGGCTGGACCCGGCCGTCGCCGACCGGCTGCCCCGCGCGTTCTCCGGCGGCCAGCGCCAGCGCATCGGCATCGCCCGCGCCCTGGCCCCGGAACCGTCCGTGCTGCTGTGCGATGAACCCGTCTCGGCCCTCGACGTCTCGGTACAGGCCCAGATCGTCAACCTGCTGGCCGATCTGCAGCGCGACCTCGGCCTCGCCCTGCTGTTCATCGCCCACGACCTGGCGGTCGTACGGCAGGTCAGCCACCGCATCGCGGTCATGCACCGGGGCCGGATCGTCGAGACGAGACCCGCGGACGAGGTGTGCGTCAACCCGCAGCACCCCTACACCAGCGCGCTGTTGGCGGCTGCCCCCGATCCCGCCCCGGCCGCCGCCGCGGTGCTGGAGACTCACACGGTATGACGACACACAAGCGGACGCCGGTGACCTCGAAACCCTTGCGGAAGCTCGGCTTCCTGACCATAGGGCTGTTCGACGAGGCCGACCCCCACCGGGGCCACGAGTCGACACTGGAGATCATCGAACTGGGCGAACGCCTGGGATTCGACAGCGCCTGGGTGCGTCACCGGCATCTGCAATACGGCATCTCCTCGCCCGTCGCCGTCCTGGCGGCGGCATCCCAGCGCACCAGCCGCATCGAGCTGGGCACGGCCGTCATCCCGCTGGGGTGGGAGAACCCGCTGCGGCTGGCCGAAGACCTGGCGACGGTCGACATCTTGTCCCGCGGCCGCCTCAACCCGGGGGTCAGCGTCGGCCCGCCCGGCCACTACGACCAGGTCAAGGGCGCGCTCTACCCCGACACGGCCGACACCGAGGACTTCAGCCACGAGCGCGTACGACGCCTGCTGGACTGCGTACGCGGCGAACCGGTCACCGACTTCAGCGGTACCGAGGGCTTCGAGGTGTTCTCCGACCGCGTCCAGCCGCACGCCCCGGGGCTCGGCCGCCGCATGTGGTACGGCGGCGGCAGCCTGCGGTCGGCCCGCTGGGCCGGTGAGCAGGGAATGAACCTGCTGACCAGCAGCGTCGTGAAGGCGGAGGAGTCCGAGGACTTCGCCGAGATCCAGCTCTCCCACATACGGACCTTCCGCGCCCACCACCCCGACGGCGACCGGGCCCGCGTCTCCCAAGGACTCGTCGTCATCCCCACGGACACCGCCTCGGCGGAGCAGCGCGCGAAGTACGAGCAGTACGCGCGGGGGCGGCTGCCGCGCACCGCCACGCCCCAGGGACCGGCGCGCATGATGTTCGCGCCCGATCTCGTCGGCACCTCCGAGGAGATCGCCGAACGCCTCGCCTCCCACGCCGCGTTCCGGGAGGTCGAGGAGGTCGCGTTCGCGCTGCCCTTCACCTTCGGCCACGAGGACTACGTCCAGATCCTCACCGACATCGCCACCCGCCTCGGCCCGGTCCTGGGCTGGCACCCGGCCGCCTGAACCGGCGAATTCGCCTGCCCAACGGGGGAGCGGGCAGCCGGTCAGGACGGGTCGGAACGCGTTTCCGCGGCCCCGGCCGGTTCCCGGCGGTGGGGGAGCAGCGGCACCGCGAGGGCCGGAACGGCGGCGAGCACCAGCCAGGGCACGGCGACCGGGAGGCCCAGGTCGAGCAGGGAGCCAGTGGCCGAGCTGCCGATGAGGACGATCAGGCCGGATACGGAGGACAGCGCGCCGGTGTAGAGGCCGAGCCGTCCGCTCTCGGCGAGGTCGGGCACCCAGGCGCGGGCGGCGGGGACGACCAGCATCTGGCCCACGGTGAGCAGGACGATGAACCCCGCGGCGGGCAGCAGCCCCACGGCCCCCGACCACTCCGCCGGGCGGGCGGCGGCCACGACCGCGAAACCCGCCGCGATGAGCAGCAGCCCGCCCGCCATCGAGCGGCGCAGATCGAGCCGCTCACCCGCCCAGCGGGTCACCGGGAGCTGGGCGCACACGACCAGCAGGGAGGAGAGCGCGAACAGCCAGGACAGGGAAGTCTGGGAACCCGTCGCGCGCTCCACCTCCTCCGGCAGCGCGAGATAGAGCTGGTTGTAGGCGAGCAGATAGGTGCCGTACGCGCAGCACAGCGCCAGGAAGCGGCGGTTCGCCAGCATCGCGCGCACCCCGCCCCGCTCCCGGGTGCGGGCCCGGCCGGGGATGTGCTGCGGCATCAGCCGCGCGTGCCCGGCGAGGACGAGGACGAAGACCCCCGCGCCCGCGAGGCACGCGGTGCGGAAGTCCACGACCAGCAGCAGACCGCCGAGCAGCGGCCCGATGAAGGCCCCGGCCTGCCCCGCCGCGCTGAGCAGGGCCAGCACTCTGGTCCGGGGACCGCGGCCCTCCTCCTCCCAGATCACCGCCTGCCGGGCCACCTCGGATTCCACCGCCGGTGAGAACAGCGCGGCGGCGAAACCGATCAGCAGCACCGCGCCGACCACGGTCCAGACCGACTCCGCGTACCCCAGCCAGGCGAACCCGGCGATCCGCAGCACACATCCGGCCAGCACGACCGGCCGCACACCGTGCCGGTCCACCAGCCAGCCGCCGACCACGAACAGACCCTGCTGGCTGAAGGTCCTCAAGCCCAGGACGAACCCGACCAGCCAGCCCGCCATGCCGATCGCGGTGCCGAGGTGCTCGGCGAGGAACGGCAGCACGGCGTAGAACCCGACGTTGAAGGCGAGCTGCGTCAGGATCAGCAGCCGCAGCAGCGGCGACAGGTCCTTCCAGGTCCGTTCGCGGGGCGGTTTGGACGCCCGGGTGGTCCGGCCGGTTCGGGCCAGGACCCGGGAGAGGAGATCGGTCATCGGGTGTCCATCGGTCTGTCGGCCTGTCGGCCTGTCGGCCTGTCGGCCTGTCGGCCTGTCGGTCTGTCGGTCTGCGCGGGCGGGTACGGGCGTGTGCGTGGTTTCGTGCAGTGCTCATCCTCGTGCACCGGCCCTGGACGAGTAACTCGCCCCGTCCTCCCGCGCCAACGGCGGTTGCCGCTGGTCAGGGGCGGGACGCAGACTGTGGCCCCGTCCCTGATCACGGGGCGGTGCCACAGCCGGACCGGAGGGTGAAGCCCGTGACCACGTCGATCACCGAGATCGAGACCCATGGCGTTGAACGCATACCGGACGAGGACCGGTCGGCCCGCCCGATCGACCTCTTCCGGCTGGCTTTCGGCGGCGCCAACACCTTCGCGACGTGCGTACTCGGCGCCTTTCCCGTCCTGTTGGGGCTCTCCTTCCGGCAAGGTCTCGCCGCGACCGTCCTCGGGCTGGTCGCCGGGGCGCTGCTGCTCGCCCCCATGGCGCTGTTCGGCCCCGCCAACGGCACGAACAACGCGGTCTCGTCCTCGGCACACCTGGGAGTACACGGCCGGATCGTCGGCTCGTTCCTCTCGCTGCTCACCGCGATCGCGTTCTTCTCGATCTCGGTGTGGTCCTCGGGCGACGCGCTCATCGGCGGGGCCCACCGGCTCGCCGGAGTACCGGAGTCGGAGGTCGCGTACGGCGCCGCCTACGCGGTGTTCGCGGTCCTCGTGCTCATCGTCTGCATCTACGGCTTCCGCTTCATGCTGCTGGTCAACAAGGTCGCCGTGACGGCCGCGTCGGCGCTCTTCGTACTGGGCGCCGTCGCCTTCGGCGGCGATTTCGACCCCGGCTACGCGGGCACCTTCGACTCGACCGCCGACCCGCTGTTCTGGCCGTCGTTCATCGGCGCCGCGCTGATCGTGCTGTCCAACCCGGTCTCCTTCGGCGCCTTTCTCGGTGACTGGTCCCGCTACATCCCGGCCGCGACACCGCGCCGCCGGGTGATGGGCGCCGCGTTCCTCGCCCAGGTCGCCACCCTGCTGCCGTTCGTCTTCGGTCTGGCCACCGCTTCGATCATCGCCACAAAGGCCCCCAGGTACGTCGATCCGGCCGCCCCCAACTACGTCGGCGGGCTGCTGGCGGTCTCGCCCGGCTGGTACTTCCTCCCGCTGTGCCTGATCGCGCTGATCGGCGGCCTGTCCACCGGCACCACGGCGCTCTACGGCACCGGCCTCGACTTCTCCAGCGTCTTTCCGCGCTTCAGCCGGGTCCGGGCGACGTTCCTCATCGGGGCACTGTCGATCGTGTTCCTCTTCCTCGGCCGGTTCGCCCTGAACCTCACCCAGTCCATTTCCACCTTCGCGACGCTGATCGTCACCTGCACCGCACCCTGGATGATCGTGATGGTCCTCGGCTACGTCACCCGCCGTGGCTGGTACGACGCGGAGGCGCTGCAGGTCTTCAACCGCCGTCAGCGCGGCGGCCGTTACTGGTTCACCCACGGCTGGAACTGGCGCGGGATGTCCGCCTGGCTGGTGTCCGCCGTCGTGGCGCTGCTCTTCGTCAACCTGCCGGGCCAGTTCGTCGGCCCGCTGGGCGATCTCGCGGACGGGGCCGACATCTCCCTGCCGGTCGGCCTCGCCCTCGCGGCCGTGAGCTACCTCGGCCTGCTGGCCGCTTTTCCCGAACCGCGCGCGGTGTACGGGCCGGACGGCCCCCGCCTCGTACGGGCCTCCGCCGCCGACACCCCGCCCATCACCGACGCCCCGGGCGGCCCCGACGGCCACTCCGCCGCCGCTCCCGAGCACACCTGAGCGGCGATGACCACGGCGGCAGCCCGACGATCTCGATGCCGCCGAAGCCCTGCTCGACCGTTTCCGCGTCGGCCCGGCCGGATGCCATCCGGGCGACAGCGCCCCCGCAAATTCAAGGAGAAAGGTCTCCACCGCATCGCAGAAGCCGTATCCATCTTCGACAAGGCTGGCATGCGCGTTTGTACGGGACATGGGTCCGGGTACGGTCATCCGGGAGGTGGTAGCCCGTGAGTCAGTCCCTCGCAGCTGCCGGTACGGCCGTCCGCCCGATGGCGGACCTCGTCCTCACCGGCGATCTGAACCGTCCCGCCCGGCTGACGGTGTCCGACCTGCTCGCCTGGCCGCAGCACGAGGCCGACGTCAGCTTCGAGTGCGCCACCAGCGGTATCCGGCACCACCGCTTCACCGGCCCCCTGCTCCACGACGTGCTGGCGGCGGCCGGTCCCGTCTTCGACCCCGCGCGCCGCAAGGACCGCCTGCGCTTTCTGATCGCGGTGTCCGGCACGGACGGCCATCACGCCCTGCTGTCCTGGGCGGAGATCGACCCCGACTTCGGCCGTGCGCCGGTCCTGCTCGCGGTCGGCATCGACGGCGTCCCCCTCGACCACGCGGGCCCCCAACTCGTCCTGCCGCAGGACCGCTGCGGGGCCCGGCACATCAGCGGCATCACCGCGATCCGCGTGGACGGCGGCTACACCTCGTGGACGTGACACAACGCGACCCCTGCCCGGCGACGGCGAAGGGTGCCCCGTGAGCTGGGCGGAACCGAGGGGCGTCCTGGTCGTCCAGCACCTGCCGCACGAGGGCCCGTATGCCATCGGCACCGCGCTGGAAGCGGCCGGGCTGCCGGTGCGGGTGTGCAGGATCTGGGCCGGGGACCCGGTCCCGGAAACGCCGGACGGACTGGCCGCGCTGGTGGTCATGGGCGGACCGATGGCGGCGTACGACGACTCCCCGGCGTTTCCGACCCTGGCGGCCGAGCTGGCACTGCTGCGCGCCGCGCTGGAAGCGGAGGTCCCCGTGCTCGGGGTGTGCCTCGGCGCGCAACTGCTGGCGGTGGCGGCGGGCGGTACGGCCCGCCCCGGCGACGGCCCGCAGATCGGCTGGGGAGCCGTACGAACCACCTCGGCCGCGACCGCCGACCCGCTGTTCGCCTCGGCGTCCTCGGCGTCCTCAGCCCCCGGCCACCTTCGCGTACTGCACTGGCACGGCGACACTATGGACCTCCCGGACGGCGCCACCCTGCTGGCCACCTGCGACCGCTACCCGGTCCAGGCGTTCCGCATCGGCGGCTCGGCCTGGGGACTGCAGTTCCACCTGGAGGTGGACAAGGAAGCCGTCGGCGCCTTCGCCACCGCCTTCCCCGACGAAGCGGCCACCGCGCCGGACCTCCACGAATCCACCTCCGCCGAACTCGCCGCACTCGCGCCGCACCGCGACGGCGTCTTCGAGCGCTTCGCCGCCCTGGTGGCATCCCGCGCGGCCCGGACCACGACCCGCGCCTTCTTCACCTTACAGGCGGCCACCTGGGAGGAGCGCTTCGCCACCGACGGCCCCCGGTACGCGGCCGCCGTCGCCCGCATGGAGCTGCTCCCGGGGCAGCGGGCCATGGACATGGGCTGCGGCAGCGGCCTCGCCCTGCCCGCGCTGCGCGCCGAAGTCGGCCCCGAGGGCGTCGTACTCGGCGTGGACCTCACCCCGGCCATGCTCACGGCCGCCGCACGCGAAGGACGCGCCGACCTCGCCCGTCTGCTGCTCACCGACACCTGCCGCCTGCCGTTGCCGACCAAGTCGTTGGACGGCATCTTCAGCGCAGGCCTGATCGACCACGTCCCCGACCCGGCGGCCGCGCTGCGGGAATGGGCCCGCGTCACGGCCCCCGGCGGTGTCCTGCTGCTCTTCCACCGCTCGGGCCGAGCCGAACGGGCCGCCCGCCACGGCCGCCCCCTGGCCCCCGACGACCTGCTGGCCGAGGAGAACCTGCGCCCCGTACTGCACGCGACGGGCTGGGACCTGCACCGCTACGAGGACGCGGCACACCACTTCCTGGCCCGAGCGGTGCGCACCGGCTGACCCCCTCGGGGCCCGCGTCCCGCGAGGCCATCACACGCCGCGCCGTCAGGCCACGTAGAGTTCCACGGCACGCCCATCCGGGTCTTCCACGACGTGTCGGCCGGGAGCCAGCGGCGGTGTCACGGTCCGGCTGTCGACGGTGAAGCCCAGCCGCACACTGGAGACGGGCCGCCGAGCCGTGGCGGGATAGAGCTCGATCACAGTGCCGCCCGGCAGGGTGGCGGTGTAGTGAACCGGGCCGCGCCCGTGCTGCTCCCGGACGAAGGCCAGCCCCAGGCCCGTGTAGAACGCGCGGGACTCCTCCAAGTGGTCGGTGTAGAGGACCAAGAGGGCGATGCGGGTGGCATTCGCGGGTGTGGCGGACATGCTTCTCCTTCGAGGGGGAGTCTCCGTCAGAGCTCCGACGCACCCCATGAGGTGACGTGCACGTCGTCGCCCACGGACAGTTTGCCGGGACGCAGCACGGCGTACTTCGTACCGAAGGCGACGCCGCCCTCGGCGGCCCGGCGATAGGCGGCCAGGGTACGCAGCGGCTCGGGGCCCGCCTTGGCGCCGACCTGCTGGTCGACCATGGTGACGACGCAGCGAATGGCGAGCTTGGCGTAACCGAGTTCCGTGTCGGCGATGGTGATCCGGTGGGCGCGGTCCTCGGTGTGGGGGGTGTGCCAGCCGTCGACGACGATGTTCGGGCGAAAGCGGTCCATGGGGAGAGGCGGGGCGCCGCGCTCGCCGAGCCGTTCGTTCAGCAGATCCAGGGTGGACCGGGAGAGGACATGGACGGCACAGCTGTCGGCGTACCCGGACGTGCCGGGCGTCCGGCCATCGGTGACCCGGTCATGGTCGGCCGGAACGCGCACGAGACGGCTGGGGGTGCCGAGGACGTCGGATAACCACGCGGCGGCTTCGTCGCCCTGGTCGATACCTCTGAACGGCGCCCCGAACAGCTCGACTTCCCGGGGCCGGCCGGAGTCGTCGACATCGATCCCGACCGATCCCCATCCCGGGGCGTGCAGGGTGAGCCGTCGCCCGTCGGTGCCGATCTCGGGGCGGACCAAGGCCAACCGCGGGTCGCGCCGCTGGCTACGGAAGACACCGTCCTCGCTGGTCACCATGAAACTGCGGTCATGGGCAAGCCCCGCGGGCGTCAGCACCGCGGAGTGCGACGGCATTCCGGCGCACCCCTTGACGGGATAGGACAACAGCTTCACGACCCTGGCCACATAATCCCCCTGTCCGCGCGCATGCCATGTCGCTGTGATCCTATGGACGCGCGGCCACGCGGCGATCGAAATACGTGGACGACTCGCCCAGTTGGCCCTCACCGGCGGGCCGCTCGGCGTCGCATGTCAGGCCTCGCGCCGCCCGGGGACCGGGGTCAGTCGGCCACCTTCGCCTTGGTGGCCTTGATGACCTCGCAGGTTTTCGGCATCGCGGCGGACTCGCCCTTCCACACGGTGGACGCGAGCGCGCTCTTCATGGCCCCGGCCTGGACGGGCTGCTGGGCGAGGGTGGTGGAGACGGCCTCATCGGGGTGCGCGGAGTTCAGGAAGCGGACCTTGACGGTATAGGCGTAGTCTGCCGCGCCGTTCACATTGTTGAGTTGAACGACCGCGAACAGTTTGGATGCCTCGCGCAACTGGCACGACTTGATGCTGACTTCGCTCTTGGACGTGACGGCCCGGGCAGTGCCCGACCCGCCGGTCGACCCGCTCTTCGCGGCGGAACGGGACGGCGTGGCCGTCGAGCTCTGCGGGCCGCTGCTGCTCGTGCCCTTCTTCCCGCCGGCGGACGGTGCGTCGTCCGACCCGTTGCTGGAGCAGGCCGGAAGGGCGAGGAGAGTGAAAGCCGTGATCGCGCTGAACGCGGCGACACGTGGAAGGTGGCGCATGGTGAGAGGGGGTCCCCCGTCAGGACACAGGTTCGCCGGACGGACCGGCCCGGTCCGCGTCACGCTAGCACCCGCCACGATCGCGGTGACTCCCGCAGCCCGCCACCGTGTGCCAAGGACCCGGCGAACCAGTCCCGTTCACTCTCTTGACGTGAGCTTCGCCGAGGCTCACAGTGCCAGTTAATGCGCATTACTAATGCGCATTAACAACAGAACGGGGTCATGCCCGAGGGGGAGTGCCGGTGGAGAAACCACGCAAGCGAGCCAGGACGGGACGGGCCCCCACGCCCCCGGGCCGCACCTCACGGCCGCGCCAGGCCGAGGTGGCCCGGCTGGCCGGGGTCTCGCAAGCCACGGTCTCGCTCGTGCTCGGCGGCAAGAAGCAGGGCGACGCGATCTCGCCGGAGACGCGGCAGCGGGTGCTCGACGCGGCCCTCAGCCTCGGCTACGTGCCCGACCCGGCGGCCCGCAGGCTCGCCGCCGCCCGCAACGACCTGCTCGGCGTCTTCAGCTTCACCGCGACCTTCCCCACGGACGTACAGCACTCCTACTACCCGTTCCTGGTCGGCGTGGAGCAGGAGGCCGCCGCCCGCGGTTACGACCTCGTGCTCTTCACCGGCTCCAGCTCCGGCGGCGCGGGGGCCGCGGGACCGGACGCCCTGAGCCGGGTCCGGCTCGCCGACGGCTGCCTCTTCCTGGGCCGGCACGTGCCCACCAAGGAGCTGCGGCGCCTGGTCGGCGACGGCTTTCCCGCCGTGCACGTGGGCCGCAGGGACGAGTTGGAGGGCCTGGCCTGGGTCGGCGCCGACTACGTGAGCGCCAGCCACGAGGTCGTCGCCCGGCTCGCCGCGCTCGGCCACCGGCGCATCGTGCTGGTCCGCGAGGACGACGACGCGCCCGCCTCCACCGACCGCGAGCACGGCTTCCTCAAGGGGCTGGAGGACGCCGGACTCCCCGGCGGCCCCGACGCGGTCTTCCGTACCGCCGACCCCGCGCGCACGCTCTCCTCCGAGCGGCTGCGGGAGTGGCTGGACGACGGGGTGACCGCCCTGGTCGCCGAGGAGACCGACACCGGCGGCGCGTGGCGGGCCCTGCGTACCGCCGTCGACGAGGCCGGTCTCGACTGCCCCGGCGACGTGAGCCTCGCCCTGCTCGGCAGCCCGCCCGCCGATCTCGCGGACGGACCGGCCCCCACCGGGTTCGACATCCCCCGCCCCCAGCTCGGCGCCGCCGCCGTCCGGCTGCTCGCCGCCCTGGTCGCGGGGGAGGCGGCGGACGAACCCCTCGTGACCTGCCCGTTCCGGCCCGGCGCCACGGCAGGCCCCCCGCTCCACCGCGCCTGAGGCACCCACCGCACCTGACGCGCCCACCGCACCTGACGTCTCCCGACCACACCTGAGGCTCCGTACGACCGAGTCACCCGCACCACACCACCCGCGAAGGAGAACCGTGATCAGCCAACCCGACATCCTCGTCGTCGGCGGCGGACTCGGCGGTGTCGCCGCCGCCCTCGCCGCCTGCCGCGCCGGACGCACGGTCGTCCTCACCGAGGAGACCGACTGGATCGGGGGCCAGCTCACCTCCCAGGCCGTCCCGCCGGACGAGCACCCCTGGGTCGAGCAGTTCGGCGTCACCGCCTCCTACCGCGCGCTGCGCGAGGCCATCCGCGACTACTACCGCACCTGGTATCCGCTGCGCGCCGAGGCCGCCGCCCGGCCGGGCCTCAACCCCGGCGCGGGCCGCGTCAGCAAGCTGTGCGCCGAACCCCGCGTCGCACTGGCAGCGCTGGAGGGCCTGCTCGCGCCGCACCGCTCGTCCGGTCGGCTGACCCTGCTCACCGAGCACCGCCCGGTGGCCGCCGGGACCGAGGGCGACACCGTACGGTCCGTCACCCTGGAGGACCTGCGCGGCGGTGGCCGTCGTACCTTCACCGCGCCTTACGTCCTCGACGCCACCGAGACGGGCGAACTGCTGGAGCTGGCCGGGGTCGAGCACGCCCTCGGCGCCGAGTCCCGCGCCGAGTTCGGCGAACCGCACGCCCCCGAGCGGGCCGACCCGCTCAACCAGCAGGGCATCACCTTCTGCTTCGCGCTCTCCCACCACGAGGGCGAGGACCACACGATCGAGAAGCCCGCCGACTACGACTTCTGGCGCGGCTACACCCCCGAATTCTGGCCCGGCCCGCTGCTCGGCTTCCTGGCGCCCGACCCGCGCAGCCTGGAGGCGGTGGAGCGCACCTTCGTACCGAACCCGGACACCGACCCGCTCGCCATCAGCGCCGACCAGTCCGCCGACGCCGGGGACAAGGAACTCTTCGGCTTCCGCCGCATCCTCGCGCGCAAGCTGCACCGGGACGGCTCGTTCGACTCCGACATCACGCTCGTCAACTGGCCGCTCAACGACTACTGGCTCAAGCCGCTGATCGGCGCGGGCGAGCAGACCACGGCCGAAGCGCTCCGCGAGGCCAAGCAGTTGTCGCTGTCCGTCCTGTACTGGCTCCAGACCGAGGCCCCGCGCCCCGACGGCGGCACCGGCTTCCCCGGCCTGCGGTTGCGCCCCGACGTCACGGGCACCGAGGACGGTCTCGCCAAGGCCCCCTACGTGCGCGAGTCCCGCCGCATCAAGGCCGTCACGACCGTCACCGAACAGGACGTGGCGGTCGACCTCGTCGGCCCCACCGGCGGCACCCGCCACCGGGACTCGGTCGGCGTCGGCAGTTACCGCATCGACCTGCACCCTTCGACCGGCGGCGACAACTACATCGACATCGGCTCCGTGCCCTTCGAGATCCCGCTCGGCGCGCTCATCCCGCGCCGGACACGCAACCTGCTGCCCGCCGGAAAGAACATCGGCACCACCCACATCACCAACGGCTGCTACCGGCTGCACCCCGTCGAGTGGAACATCGGCGAGGTCGCCGGAGCGCTCGCCGCCCACTGCCTCGACGAGGGCGTCGAACCCCGCCAGGTGCAGGCCGAGGACAAGCGCTTCGAGGCCTTCGCCGCCCTGCTCGACCGCGCCGGAGTCGAACGGCACTGGCCGCGGGTGCGCGGTTACTGACCCCTGCCGACCCGGCACAAGGAGGTGCCCAGACCATGACCACCCACCGCATCCGCGTCGGCATCGACGTGGGCGGAACCTTCACCGACGCCGTGGCCGTAGACGCCACGACCCTCGACCTGCTCGGCCAGGTGAAGGTCCCCACCAGCCACCATCACGAGGACGGGGTC
Source organism: Streptomyces sp. NPDC005962 (assembly GCF_040629205.1). NCBI lineage: Bacteria > Bacillati > Actinomycetota > Actinomycetes > Kitasatosporales > Streptomycetaceae > Streptomyces > Streptomyces sp. NPDC005962. Next base: position 230,705 of record NZ_JBEXVE010000007.1, read on the forward strand.
GCCCACGGCATCGTGGAAGCGCTCGACCGCCTGCTGATACAGACCGGGCACGCCCCTGACGACGTCGCCTTCCTGGCCCACGGCACGACACAGGCCACCAACGCCCTGCTGGAGGGCGATGTGGCCACCGTCGGGCTGCTCGGCATCGGCACCGGGGCCGCCGCCGCCTTCACCCGCCGCCTCGCCTCCCTCGCCAAGCTGGAACCGACGCCCGGCAAACGACTCCCGCTGGCCTACGCCCATATCGCCGACCCCGAGGACCGGGCCGCCGTCGAAAGGGCCGTCGACGAGGTGGTGCGCGCCGGGGCCCAGGTCCTGGTCGCCACACAGCCCTTCAGCGTGGACCGCCCCGAAGGCGAGGACGCGGTGCGCGAAGTGGCGGCCGAACGCGGCCTGCCGATGACCGCCGCGCACGACATCACCTCGCTCTACGGACTCCGCAAGCGCAGCAGGACCGCCGTCGTCAACGCGGCGATCCTGCCGAGGATGTTCGCCACCGCCGACCTCGTGGACGCCTCCATCACCAAAGCCGGTGTCACCGCGCCGCTCATGGTGATGCGCTGCGACGGCGGTGTCATGTCGCTCGACGAGATGCGCCGCCGCCCGCTGCTGACCGTGCTCTCCGGCCCCGCGGCGGGCGTCGCCGGGGCGCTCATGGAGGAACGCGTCAGCGAGGGCGTCTTCCTGGAGACCGGCGGCACCTCCACCGACATCAGCGTCATACGCCGGGGCAAGGTCGCCGTGCGCCACGCGACCCTCCTCGGCAAGTCCTCGTACCTCTCCGCGCTCGACGTGCGCACCGTCGGCGTCGGCGGCGGCTCGATGATCCGAGTCCGGGGCGGGAAGGTCACCGCCGTCGGCCCGCGCAGCGCACACATCGCCGGACTGCCCTACGCCTGCTTCGCCTCCGCCGACGACCTCGCGGGCGCGCGGCTCGCCACCGTGCGCCCGCTGCCCGAGGACGCCGAGGACCACATCGTGCTCGACGCCGCGGGTGGCCGCTACGCCATCACATTGACCTGCGCCGCCAACGCCCTGGGCCGGGTCCCCGACGGCGACTTCGCGCGCGCCGACCGCGATGTCGCCCGCGCCGCCCTCGCCCCGCTGGCCGCGGCCCTCGGCACCGACGTCGACACCGCCGCCACCCGGGTCCTCGATGCCGGTGTCGCCCAGGTCAGGAGCGTCGTCGACACCATGATCGACGACTATCGCCTCGACAAGGACACCGTCCTGCTCGTCGGCGGGGGAGGCGGCGCCGCCTCCGTCACCCCGCACCTGGCCGCCACGACCGGCCACGAGGGCCGCATCGCCGCCCACAACGAGGTCATCAGCCCCATCGGCGTCGCCCTCGCCCTCGTACGCGAACAGGTCGAGCGGATCATCCCCGGCGCGGGTCAGGAGGACATCCTCGCGGTGCGCTCCGAGGCCGAACGCGCCGTCGTCGCCCAGGGCGCCGCCGCCGACGCCGTCGAGGTGGAGGTCACCGTCGACCCGCAGACCAACACCGTGCGCGCCGTCGCCACCGGCGCCACCGAACTGCGCACCCAGGACCGCGCCCACCGCGCCGACGACGCCGAACGCCTGCGGATGGCCGCCCGGAGCCTCAAGGTCCCCGAGCACCGGGTCGACATCCTCACGGGCACCCCCGCCTACACCGTCTACGGCACCGAACTGCGCCGCAGGCTGCGCGGAGTACGCCACCCGGTGCGCGTCGTCGACGCCGACGGCGTGGTCCGGCTGTACGCCCCCGACGCCCGCGTGGACACCACCACCGTCGGCTCCGCGCGGCAGACCCTCGCCACCCTCGTCGACGAGGCCACCGCCTACGGCGACGGCGGTGTGCGCGCCCCGGCGCTGCGGCTGCTCATCGGCTCCCGCATCGCCGACCTCTCCGGGGTGCTCGACCCGCAGCCCCTGCTCGCGCTGGCCCGCACCGAGTTGGAGGGCCGCCCCGGCGACGAACCCGTCGTCGCGATCCTGGAGGAGCGGTCATGACCCGCCCCGCCGCCACGCATACGCACACCCGCCCCGCCGCCGCCCGCACACGTACCGGCCCCACCGCCACGCGTACGTACACCACCGGCCTCGCCGCCGTCGACGACGTCGAGTACGGCGCCCGCTTCCTCGGCTCGCTCTCGCTGCACGAGGGCCGCGACCTCGCGCGCCTGCGCCACTGGGCCGCGACCGCCGCCGAGTTCGGCGCCGCCCTCGCCCCCGCCGAGACGCCCGCCCCGCTCCGGATCGTGGAGAGCGGAGGCGGCCTTCAGCGCGGGCTCCTCGCCCGCTACACCTCCCGGCCGCCCACCGTCGAGCTGTACACCGACTCCCTCGACGCGGCGGAGCGCCTGGTGACCGCCCACGGCTGGCGGGAGTGGTTCCCGCCCGGCTCGGTCCGCGCCGCCGCCCTCGCCCACGAGGCGGTCCACCAACGGCTCCACCACGGCCCCGAGCGCACCGCGCTCAAGGAGGCCCTCGGCCACACCGCGCTGCGCCTGGGGCGGCTGCGGGTCCTTGGCCATGTCGCGGGCGCCGAGGAACTCGCCGCGCACGCCTACGCGCAAACCGTCTGCGGACTGGGCCGCAGCCCGCTCCTGCTGTCCGCCGCCCTGGCCGCGTCCGCCGACGCGGCAAGAGAGAAGTAGGTCATGGGCATCATCATCCTGGTCATCATGGCGGCGGGTGTCGCCGCGATACTCACCAAGAAACTCCCCACCGCCTTCGCGCTCGTCCTGCTCGGCGTGGTCATCGCCTTCGTTTCGGGCGCCCCGGTCACCGGTAAGAACAGCGTCTTCGACACGGTCCTCCAGGAGGGCGCCCCCGCGCTCGCCGCGACGATGATCGCGATCCTGCTGGGCTCCTGGCTGGGGAAACTGCTCGACGAGACCGGCATCGCGGGCACTCTCGTCCGCAAGATAGTCGAGTTCGGCGGCGACCGGCCCACGGTCGTCGCGCTCGGCGTGCTGCTCGTCTCGACCCTCGTCGGCACCGTGACCGGCTCCGCGCCCGCGGCGATGCTCGCCGGCATCATCGGCATCCCCGCCATGATCGCCGTCGGCATCCCCAAGGTGACCGCCGCCGGAACGATCCTCATGGGCATCGCCGCCGGAATGCCGTTCGAACTGCCGGTGTGGCAGTTCTTCTCCAGCGCCCTCGACCTGCCGGTCGCCGACGTGCGCGACTTCATGGTCAAGCTGTTCCCATTCGCGCTGTTCGCCGCCGTCATGTTCGTCCTCGTCGAATCCCGCAGGCGCGGGGTCGAACACGCCTGGGCCTTCCGCACCGAGACGCCGCACACCGGCGCGCCGTGCACCAAGGCCGGGAAGCGGCGCGCCCGGCTCGGCGACGCCCCGTGGTACGCGCTGCTCACCCCGGCCGTGCCCCTCGTGCTGGCGCTCGGCTTCGAGATCGCGATCATCCCCTCGCTGCTCGCCGGGGTGCTCTACGCGATCGTGACGACCACCCGCCCACGCGAGATGAACCGGCGGCTGCTGCGCACCCTCTACGGCGGCTTCGAGGTGGCCGCCGCGCCCCTCACCCTGTTCGTGGCCATCGGCATCCTGCTCGCCGCGGTCAAGCTCCCCGGCGCCGTGGACGCGCTCGAACCCCTCGTCAAGGCGGTCAGTCCGCAGAACCCGGTGCTGTTCGTCGTGGTCTTCACGGTGCTGGTGCCGCTGTGCCTGTACCGCGGACCGCTCAACGTGTACGGCCTCGGCGCCGGTATCGCGGGCGTCCTCATCGCCGCCGGTATCTACCCGGCCGCCGCCGTCCTCGGCATCACCGCCTCCTACAACCAGGTGTTCGGTGTCGCCGACCCCACCAGCACCCAGACCGTGTGGAGCGCGCAGTACGCGGGGGTCGGCCCCCAGCAGGTGATGGCGCGCACCCTGCCCTACGTCTGGTTCGTCGCACTCGGCGGTTTCTGCGTCACCGCGGCCACCGCCCTCTGACCGCTCATCTCCGGCACCCACCCCTTCCACGTACGGGACGGAGCACTTCATGCACGAGCCGCAGCACCCCAGCCGCCGCATCCTCCTCACGTCGGCCGCCGCGACCACGGCGGCGCTCGCCGTCGGCGCGACGGCCTCCCCGGCGCTCGCCGCCACCCCGGCCACGGCCGCCGCACCCGGCGGATTCCCCGACTACCGCTACGTCAAGACTCTCCTGACACCCTCGCAGCTCAAGTACAACCCCACCGGCGAGATCATCTTCCCGTGTATCCGGGGCACGAAGGGGAGACTGTCCGCACCGCTGGGCCGCTACTACCTCTACTACGCGCCGCACGACGCGCCCGGTGGGATCTGCCTCGCCTACGGGGACCACATCGAGGGGCCCTTCACCGAGTACCCGCACAACCCGATCGTCGCGAACCGCTGGCAGCCGCACTACTCCGTGACCCACGTCTCCTCCCCGCACGTGATGTGGAACGAGAGCGCCAAGGAGATGTGGCTCTACTTCCACGGCGAGAACACCACGACGCGGCTGGCCCGTTCCAAGGACGGCATCACCTTCACCTACGACAAGGTGGTCCTCACGGCGTCCATGCTGCCCGCGGGCACCAACGAGACCTCGTACGCCCGGGTCTTCCCGTACGAACTGCCCGCGAAGAACGCCCACTACGTGATGCTGTTCATGCTGAACAACACCACCAACCACCGGGACATCCACTGGGGCTGGTCGGCCGACGGCCGCACCTGGACCTTCGACCAGAAGGCCCTCGTCCGCCACACCGACGTGTCGGCCGTCAACATCGGCGGCCCGCACCTGCTGACCCGCGGCGGCAGCGCCTTCGTCGTCTACAACAAGGACAAGGAGAGCGGCGGCGACCTCATGATCACCGAGGTCGGGAAGGACTTCACCCTCCGCCGCCACCTCGGCCGCTTCTACGACTCCGCGAACGGCGCCCCCGACAACGGCCGCAGCGCCGCACCCAGTTTCGGCACCGAAGGGGGAGTGCCCTACATGGTCTACGAGGCCGGTGAACGCCTCAAGGGCAGCATCGCGGTCGCCCGCGGCTGACCGGCCCATGAGTCCTCCTGCACCGGGGCGCGCACATGCTAATCGTGCGGGCCGCCCTGGTGCGGGAGGGCTTGTGTACGGTCCCGCACAATGATCTTGCCGGTGTTCTCGCCGCGCAGCATCCCCAGGAACGCGTCCACGATGTGTTCGAAACCGTCCACCACCGTCTCGTCCGGAGCGAGCCGCCCGCTCCGCAGATGCGGCACCGCGAACTCGTACAACTCCTCTTGCACGTCATGGTAGTTGCGGACCAGGAAGCCCTCCATGCGGATGCTCTTCTCCACGATGTCCGCGTGGTTGAAACGGGGTGGCACCGCGTCGGGGGTGTTGTACTGACTGACCGTGCCGACGCGGACGACGCGCCCGAACTCGCGCAGCGCTCCCACAGCCGCCGCCAACTGCTCGCCACCGACGTTGTCGACGAACACATCGATGCCATTCGGGGCCACCTTGCCGAGCAGATCGGCGGCGGGACCGTCGTGGTAGTCGAAGACGGCGTCATAGCCCACCTCCCGCAGGAGGTAGTCGGCCTTCGCCGCCGAGCCCGCGCTCCCCACGAGCCGTCCGGCGCCGAGCAGCTTCGCGAACCGCCCGGTCGCCGTGCCGACCCCGCCCGCGGCGGCCGACACGAACAGATCCTCCCCCTCCTTCAGCCGCGCGATCCGGGTCAGACCCACATAGGCCGTCAGGCCGGTGCCGCCCAGGATGCTCAAGTACGCGGTCAGGGGCACCCCGTCGAAGCGCGGCAGCCGCCGGACCTCCTCGGGCGTGACCACCGCGTGGGTGCGCCAGCCCTGCCGGTGGAAGAGGATCTCGCCCTCGGCCAGCGAAGACGTGCGCGAGGCGATCACCCGCCCGATGGTGCGGCCCTCCAGCGGTGCGCCGAGCGCGAAGCCGCCGGGCACGTCGTCCAGCATCTCGCGGTGGTAGGGATCGACGGACCAGTAGAGGTTTTCCACCAGCGCGCCGCCTGTCGCGGGGTCGGGAAGCGCGGACTCGGCGAAGGCGAAATGCTCGGTGCCGGGGAATCCGTGGGGGCGGGCGGTCTGGTGCACGGTGAGCGCGGTCTCGGTCATGCCCGCACCGTAGGGCGGGAATGACCCGCGCGGTCAGCCGGTTGGGCTCATGCGACCCGCCGTTCCATGAGCAGTTCTCATACATCGAGGTGAGCGCCCCATGCCCCGCACGACCGACTCCGACCTCGCCCCACACGAATTACGCGTCCTGGTGGCGGTCGCGGACACCGGTGGCTTCTCGGCCGCGGCCGACACCCTCGGTCTGACCCAGTCCGCCGTCTCCCATTCGGTTCGCGGCAGTGAGCGCAAGATCGGTGTCGTCCTCTTCGAACGCGCCCGCACCGGCGCCCGCCCGACCCCTGCCGGAGAGAAGACCGTCGCGCACGCCCGTCGCATCCTGCGCCTGCTGGATGTCCTGACCGACGAGGCGCGCGGCGCGGCCCGGCCCGATGCCGCCCAGGGGCCGTTGCGGATCGCGGCCTTCCGCAGCGCGGCCCTCCACCTGCTGCCGCCCGTGCTGCACCGGTTGCGTGCCCGGCACCCCGGGATCGAGCCCCGGGTGAGGATCGTGCGTGAGGTGGGCCGCGGCACGGCGGGCGAAGTGGCCGACGGGAAAGCCGACATCGCCATCGCCACCCTGGGCGGCTCCGATCCGCTGCCACCAGGTCTGGTCGCCAGTGGCCTCCTCGAAGAGCCGTATGCCCTGGTGCACGCGGCGGGCCACACCGACCCGCGCTCGCTGCCGCTGGTCGACTGGGCCGAGAACTGCGGTTCGTACACCCGCGACTGGTGGGCCGCCCAGGACTGGATTCCGACGGCGACCGTGGAGGCCGAAGACGACGGAGCGGTGCTCTCCCTGGTCGGCGGAGGACACGGAATGGCCATCATGCCGGCGCTCTCCCTGGCTGGAGCGCCGGACTCGGTCCGGATCACGGACCTCGGCCCCGAACGCCCGACCCGCCAGGTCGGCTACGTCACCACCCGCGAACTGGCCGCATCCGCTGTCGTACGCGCCCTGGTGAGGGAACTGCGGGCCACGACCTCCAAGACGTGAGCCGTCCTGTCCTCAGCCCTGGCCGCTGTCCGCTCCGGGGGCCTTGCGCGTGACCTCGCCCTGGACGACGCGCGGGGTACCGGGGGCGTCGGCCGGGGTGTCGTCGGCCTTCATGGCCTTGGACTCGCTCTTGAGGATGCGGGCCGCCTTGCCCGCGGAGCGGGTGAGTTCGGGGAGCTTCTTGGCGCCGATCAGAACGATGGCGACGATGAGGAGGAGCGCGAGCTCGCTGATGCCGAACATCGGTGGTGGTCTCCTCCGGTCAGTGGCGAGCCGCAGGGTGGGCCGCAACAAGGCGTCAATCTACAGCATTGTAGAAGTGTCAGGGAGGGCGTCGCCGGGTGGGTGCGGGCGGTGGCTGCAAATGATCGATTGCTTTCGGCCGCGGATTCTACAGTGATGTAGATTTTTTCCGGGTCGGGCGCCTGGCAAGGGCGGACGGTGTTTCCACGCCCCTTGGCGCGTATCCGCCCACGTGTATCGATCACTTCAAACCCAGGAGCTGTGCCCCGTGACTGTGAGCCTGACCAAGGGCGGCAACGTTTCCCTCACCCGCTCCCAGCCCCATCTCGCCGCCATCATCGCGGGCCTCGGCTGGAAGGTGAACACCGGTCCTGGCGACGTGGACCTCGACGCCAGCGCACTGGTGCTGGGGGCTGACGGCCGGGTCCTCTCCGATGAGTACTTCGTCTTCTTCAACAACCAGACCACGCCCGACAACGCCGTTCGGCACACGGGCGACAACAGGACGGGTGAGGGCGAGGGAGATGACGAGCAGATCGCCGTCGACTTCACCTTGCTGCCGCCACAGGCGGAGTCGATCGTGTTCGTGGCGTCGATGCACGATCAGGACGGGGCGGCCCACACCTTCGGCCGTGTGCGCGACGCCTACATCCGTGTGGTGCACCAGACGGCCGGTGTGGAGATGTGCCGCTTCGAGCTGACCGAGGACGGCCGCGACGAGACCGCGATGGTGTTCGGGCAGCTGTACCGGCGAGACGGAGAATGGAAGTTCCGCGCGATCGGACAGGGCTACGCGTCGGGTCTGGCCGGGATCGCCAAGGAATACGGCGTCAATGTGTGAGCCTCTTCGGCGCTCGGTGTGACGCCCACCAGAGGGGCGACGTAAGTAGGGAGGGGTAGTGAGCACGATCGACACGGTGGGCGTGGCGGACACCTCGGCACTCCCGCGCCGTCGGCAAGGCCGACGCCTGGAGCCGCGAGGTGTGGTCGATCTGCGGGGCGACGCCGCCCCTCCCGCCGTCCTGGCCTACCCGGCCGATGCCGTGGTGGTCGTCTCCGGGCTGCCCGGAAGCGGGAAGAGCACGGTGATGGAACGCTGGTCGAAGACCGTGCCCGCCATCGACCCGAGGGCGGTCCACCTCGCCTGTGAGGCGGTCATGCCCGACTGGCTGCCCTACGCGGCATACCGGCCCTGGGCTCGGCTCAGGCACTTTCACCGGCTGCGCCGGCAGGCGCGTCGCATGTCCCCGCTGCTGGTGCACGACTGCGGCAGCCGTCCCTGGCTGCGCCGATGGCTGGCCCGGACTGCCGGACGGCAGCGGCGCGAGCTGCACTTGGTGCTCCTGGACGTGGGAGCGGACGAGGCGGTCAAGGGGCAGGAGGCGCGGGGCCGATGGGCCCCGCCACGTGTCTTCGCCCGGCATCGGCGGGGGCTGGACCGTCTGCTGTCCGCACTGCCCGGGCCGGGCGTGGCCCGCCCGGGCGGCACCGTGATCCCGGCCCCCGAAGTACTGGCGGAGACGGCCTCGGTGGTGCTGCTCGACCAGACCTCGCGCCCACACGTGGCGGCGCTGACGTTCGGCCGGAACACGCCGCCGCGGAGGGCGAGCGGGGCGCCGGAAACACGCTCAGGGCCGCTCGCAGGCTGACATTCCTCCGTTGGAATAGCAGGCCTGGCTGCGCTGTTACCCCTCCACAAGCCGGATGTGCGTGGTCGGATGATTGCGCGGCGTCGCGGCCTTGCGTAGCGTTTGCGAGAGCCACGATCGGGACCCGGGTCCCGACGGGCGGAAGGGGCGGAGGTGAGGGGAGTGCGGCCGGTGAGCTCTCGGCGTGTCCTGGTCATCGCGCCCTGCCGCCGTGTCCATCTGTACTCCCGGCCTCACATCGATCTGCAGCGAGTGGCCGCCGCCCTGTGTTGTTCCTGATCCGTTTCTTCCGTCGGCCCTGAGAGCGGGGCCGACGGTCCCTTACGGTCGATCAGGAAGGCACTCCTCGTCGTGTCCGCATCTCCCGCACACCCCTCGCCACTCCATCTCGCCGTCGCGCTCGACGGCACCGGTTGGCACCCGGCCGCATGGCGCGAACCGCAGGCCCGGCCCCGGGACCTGCTCACCGCCGGGTACTGGACCGATCTCGTCACCGAGGCCGAACGCGGCCTGCTCGACTTCGTGACCTTCGAAGACGGGCTCGCCCTCCAGTCCTCGCACCGCACGGAGCCCGACGACCGCACCGACCAGGTCCGCGGCAGGCTGGACGCGGTGCTCATCGCCGCCCGCGTCGCACCGCTGACCCGGCACATCGGCCTGGTGCCGACCGTCGTCGCCACGCACACCGAGCCGTTCCACGTCTCCAAGGCGATCGCCACCCTGGACTACGTCAGCACCGGTCGCGCCGGACTGCGCATCCGGGTGTCGAGGCGCCGCCACGAGGCGGAGCACTTCGGACGCCGCGCGATTCCACGCCTCGACGCCGGGAATCTGGACACTCCGGCCGCCCGGGAGCTGACCGCCGACCTCTTCGCGGAAGCCGCCGACTACGTCGAAGTGGTACGCCGTCTATGGGACAGCTGGGAGGACGACGCGGAGATCCGGGACGTCGCCACCGGCCGCTTCATCGACCGCGACAAGCTCCACTACATCGACTTCGAGGGCAGGCACTTCAGCGTCAAGGGCCCCTCGATCACCCCCAGGCCGCCCCAGGGGCAGCCCGTCATCACCGCGCTGGCACACCAGGGCGTGCCGTACCGCCTGGTGGGCGGCTCCACCGACATCGGATACGTCACCCCGCACGGCACCCGGCAGGCCGAGACCATCGTGGCCGAGATCCGCGCCGCACAGGCCGCCGCGGGGCGCGCGGACGAGCCCCTCCACGTCTTCGGCGACCTGGTGGTGTTCCTGGACGACGAACCCGGCGCGGCGGCGAGCCGGCGAGAGCGGCTGGACGGCCTGGCCGGGTACCCGTACACCAGCGACGCGAAGGTGTTCACGGGCACCCCCGGGCACCTCGCCGACCTGCTCCTGGAGTGGCAGCGGGCCGGTCTCTCCGGCTTCCGGCTGCGCCCCGGCGTCATCGGCCACGACCTTGAGGCGATCACCCGCGGGCTGGTGCCCGAACTCCAGCGCCGCGGTGCCTTCCGTACGACGTACGAGGCCGACACCCTGCGCGGACTGCTGGGGCTCGCGCGCCCCGCCAACCGCTACGCCACCGTCTGAGCAGTCGGAGGGACCACCGACCATGAGCAAGCCGCTCAAGCAGATCCATCTCGCTGCCCACTTCCCCGGCGTCAACAACACCACCGTGTGGAGCGACCCGGAGGCGGGCAGCCACATCGAGTTCAGCTCGTTCGCCCACTTCGCGCGAACCGCCGAACGCGCCAAGTTCGACTTCCTCTTCCTCGCCGAAGGACTGCGGCTGCGCGAACAGGGCGGAAAAATATACGACTTGGACGTGGTGGGACGGCCGGACACCTTCACCGTCCTCTCCGCGCTCGCCGCCGTCACCGACCGCCTCGGCCTGACCGGCACCATCAACTCCACCTTCAACGAGCCCTATGAGGTGGCCCGTCAGTTCGCCAGCCTGGACCACCTCTCGGGAGGGCGCGCCGCGTGGAACGTCGTCACCTCGTGGGACGCCTTCACCGGAGAGAACTTCCGCCGTGGCGGCTTCCTCCCGCAGGAGGAGCGGTATTCCCGGGCCAAGGAGTTCCTGGCCACCGCCACCGAGCTGTTCGACTCCTGGAGCGGCGACGAGATCGTCGCCGACCAGGCGGCCGGTACCTTCCTCGCCGACGCGCGCTCCGGAGCCTTCGCCCACCAGGGACAGCATTTCGACATCGCCGGGCAGTTCAACGTCCCGCGCAGCCCACAGGGCCGTCCGGTGATCTTCCAGGCCGGTGACTCCGACGAAGGCCGGGAGTTCGCCGCCGCCGGCGCCGACGCGATCTTCGGTCGGCACGGCACCCTCAAGGAAGGGCAGGCGTTCTACACGGACGTCAAAAGCCGCCTCGCCCGCCACGGCCGTACTCCCGACCAGCTGCTGATCCTGCCCGCCGCCACCTTCGTCCTCGGCGACACCGACGCCGAGGCGCGGGAGCTGGCCCACGAGGTGCGGCGCAAGCAGGTCAGCGGCGCCACCGCGATCAAGCATCTGGAGTTCGTCTGGAACCGTGACCTGTCCGCGTACGACCCGGACGGCCCGCTCCCCGACATCGACCCGGACCCCGGCGAGCACACCATCGCCCGCGGCCGCGCCCAGGTACGGATGTACCGCGATCCGCTGGCCGTCGCCCGGGAGTGGCGGGAGCTGGCGGAGGCCAACAAGTGGTCGATCCGTGACCTCGTCATCGAGACCGGCAACCGCCAGACCTTCATCGGCTCCCCGGCCACGGTCGCCGAGACCATCAACTCCCTCGTCCAGGCGGATGCCGCCGACGGCTTCATCCTCGTCCCGCACATCACCCCCGGCGGCCTCGACACGTTCGCCGACACCGTCGTCCCGCTGCTGCAGGAGCGCGGTGTGTTCCGCACCGAATACGAGGGCACGACCCTGCGCGACCACCTCGGCCTGGCCCACCCCGGGACCGAGGCGCACCGGGACCGGACAGCCTCGTGAAGTTCCTGGCCATCACCCTCATCGTGCACGCCCCGGACCCGGTGACGGGCGTGCGGAAACCGACCCATGAGCGCTTCCGCGAGGTGATCGACAACGCGCTGCTGGCGGAGGAGCTCGGCTTCGACGGCTTCGGCGTCGGTGAACGCCACGAGCGGCCGTTCATCTCCTCCTCGCCACCGGTGGTGCTCAGCCACCTCGCCGCGCTCACCTCCCGAATCCGGCTGTTCACCGCGGTGACCACCCTCAGCCTGCTCGACCCGGTGCGGGCCTACGAGGACTACGCCACTCTGGACCACCTGTCCGCGGGCCGCCTCGAACTGATCATCGGCAAGGGCAACGGCGCCGCCCAGCGCGAGCTGTTCCACGTCACCCCCGAGGACCAGTGGGACCGCAACGCCGAAGGATACGAGCTGTTCCGCCGCATCTGGCGGCAGGACAGGGTGACCGCCACGCCGCGCTTCCGCCCCGCGCTGACCGAGGCCGAGGTGTGGCCGAGGCCCCTCCAGCAACCCATCCGGGTCTGGCACGGCAGCGCCACCAGCCGGGAGTCGGTCGACCTCGCCGCCCGCTATGGCGACCCGCTGTTCTCGGCCAACGTCACCCACCCCATCGAGCCGTACGCCGAACTGATCCGCCACTACCGGGAGCGCTGGGCAGCCTACGGCCATGACCCCGCCCGGGCCGTGGTCGGCGCGGGGACCGCCGGATACTACGCCGCCCGCACCTCGCAGGAGGCCATCGCCGCCTACCGGCCGGTGTTCGAGGGCCACCTCGCGCTGCAGAAGCGCATGGGCACGGAGCCGGTGTTCCCGACCCTGGAGGACTTTGTCGAGCGCAGCTCCGCACTGATCGGCAGCCCCCAGCAGGTGATCGAGAAGGTGCACCGCTACCACGAGGAGTTCGGACACACCGTGCTGCACCTGCACGCGGACACGGGCGGGCTCACCGATGCCCGGCACCGCGCCTCCCTCGAACTCTTCCAGTCCGACATCGCGCCCGTGCTACGGCGTGACATCCCGGACCCGCCGTTCGACTGGGCGCCGGTGCTCGCCGCGTCCGAGCCCGAGCCCGAACCCGCCTCCGGGCCCGTTCCCGCGCCCGCGCCCGCGCCCGGGCCCGCCAACCGCTGAGGAGACCCGACCATGTCCGGCATCCCCCTCGCCGTCCTCGACCTCGTCCCCCTCTCCTCGGGCTCCACCGCCACCGACGCACTGCGCAACAGCATCGACCTCGCCCAGCAGGCCGAACGGTTCGGCTACGCGCGCCACTGGTTCGCCGAACATCACCTCAACCCGGGCGTCGCCGGGACCTCGCCCGCCGTCGTCCTGGCCCTGACCGCTTCCGCCACCTCCACGATCCGCCTCGGCTCCGGAGCCGTACAGCTCGGCCACCGCACCGCCCTGTCCACCGTCGAGGAGTTCGGTCTGATCGACGCGCTGCACCCCGGACGGCTCGACCTGGGCCTCGGCCGCTCCGGTGGCCGCCCCGCCGACCGGAGCGGTGACGCGGCGCCCACCACGACACCCGTCGTCGACGGACGTACCCCCGGCGGCCTGCGCATCCCGCCCAAGGTGTCCTTCCAGCGACTGCTCGGGTCGCCACGGATCGCCCTCCAGCGGCGACTTCTCCAGCAGCCGGGCGCCGAGGCCCAGGACTACGGCGAACAGATCGACGACATCCTCGCCCTGCTGCGCGGCGACTACCGGTCCGCCGACGGCGCCGAAGCACACGCGATCCCCGGCGAAGACGCCGACCTTCAGGTGTGGATTCTCGGCAGCAGCGGCGGGCAGAGCGCCCAGGTCGCGGGCCGGGGCGGCCTGCGCTTCGCCGCCAACTACCACGTCAGCCCGGCCACCGTCCTGGAGGCCGTCGAGGCGTACCGCGCCGCGTTCCAGCCGTCCAAAACACTCGACGAGCCGTATGTCAGCGTCTCCGCCGATGTCGTGGTGGCCGAGGACGACGCGACCGCACGCGAACGTGCGACCGGCTACGGGTTGTGGGTCCGCAGCATCCGCACCGCCGAGGGCGCCATCCCCTTCCCCACCCCCGAACAGGCCCGCGCCCACGTCTGGTCCGACGCGGACCGGGAACTGGTCGCCGACCGCGTGGACACCCAGTTCGTCGGCTCACCCGCGCGCGTCGCCGACCAGCTCGAAACACTCCAGGAGGCCACCGGCGCGGACGAACTGCTCATCACCACCATCACCCACCGCCACGCCGACCGGGTGCGCTCCTACGAACTGCTCGCCGAGGAGTGGCAACGCCGCTGAGCCGAGTACGACGACCCGGCGCCGGTGCCACGGTCACGCGGCGAAGGCGTCGGCGTCGCCGTTGGGGGAACGAGGGCTGCTCAGCGCTGCCGAGAACTGGTCGACGACCCGTTCGAGCCCTTCCCGTGCGGCGGGGGCCACCTCGACACCCCCGTCTTCCCGCGCTTCGATGTGCTTGTCCAGCACGAACCAGCCCGGCGTGATGTGCGCCGCCCCCATGGAGGCGAGCACCGGACGCAGCCCGTAGTCGATGGCCAGCACATGTGCGGTGCTGCCGCCGGTTGCCAGCGGCAGCACGGTCTTGCCCTCCAGCGCGTACTGCGGCAGCAGGTCGAGCAGCGACTTCAGCAGACCCGAGTACGCGGCCTTGTAGACCGGGGTGCCGATGACGACGGCGTCGGCCCGGGCGACGAGCTGTGTGGCGCGGACGATCTCCGGATGTCCGAAGTCCGCGTGCAGCAGGGCCTCGGCCGGAAGCGTGCGGACGTCCAGCGGGATCACCTGGTGCCCCTGTGCGACGAGCCGGGAGTCCAGCTTGCGCAGGAGACGGGCGGTGCGGGAGGTGGCGGAGGGGCTTCCGGAGACGGACAGGACGGTGGACATGGAGGGTCACCTCGAAATCGTCGGTACGGGGTACGGGAAGCGGTGGCCGCGAGATGCGTGCGGTCACGCCGGTGGGCCCCGGGCCCGGGGAACGTCAGAGCGCCTTGCCCGGGTTGAGGATGCCGTGCGGATCGAAGGCCGCTTTGACGCGGCGCTGCAGTCGGTGCTGGTCCGGCCCCAGCTCGTCGGCGAGCCATCGTCGTTTGAGGGTGCCCACGCCGTGTTCGCCGGTGAGTGTGCCGCCGAGGCGGAGGGCGGCGCCGAAGATGTCGCCCGCGGCCTGCCAGGCGGCGTCCGGGATGCCGGGGAGGGCCGGGTCGAGGACGAGGATGGGGTGGAGGTTGCCGTCGGCGGCATGGGCGAAGGTGAAGATCCGCACCCCGTGGCGGTCGGCCGCGGCGTCGATCTCGCGTACGGCGGTGGCCAGTCGGCTCCGGGGTACGGCGATGTCCTCGATCAGGACCCGGCCCAGCCGTTCCAGCGAGGGCAGGGCGAGCCGCCGCGCGGCGAGCAGCCGGTCCGCCTCGGCCGGGTCCCCGGTGACCTCGACCGACGTCGCCCGTCCGCGCAGGCACCGTACGGCCGCGTCGGCCTCGGCGGCCGCGCCCCGCCCGTCGCACTGCAGGAGCAGCAGAGCGCCCCCGCGTGACCGCAGCGCCGTGCCCTGGGCGTCGTCCACCGCGCCCAGCACCGGGCCGTCGAGCAACTCGGCCATGGCGGGCTCGACACGGGCGGCGGTGAGCGCGGAGACGGCCTCGGCACCCTGGGCGAACGTGGCGAAGTACGCGGCGACCGTGACGGTCTCCTCCGGTACCGGGCGCAGCCGCAGGGTGGCGGCGGTGATCACCCCGAGCGTGCCCTCGGAGCCGGTGAGCAGGCCGGTCAGGTCATAGCCGGTGACGCCCTTGACCGTGCGCCGTCCGGTCCTCACGAGCGTGCCGTCCGCGAGCACCGCGTCCAGGCCCAGGAGCGCGTCCCTGGTGACCCCGTACTTGGCGCAGCGGAGCCCGCCCGCGTTGGTCGCGATGTTCCCGCCGATGGTCGAGATGGCCGCGCTCGCCGGGTCGGGTGCGTAGCGCAGCCCGAACTCGCCCGCCGAGCGGTCCAGTTCGGCGGTGATGACACCCGGCTCGACGACGGCGATCTGCTCCTCGGGGCTCAGCTCCAGAACGCGGTTCATCCGCGACAGATCGAGCACGACACTGCCCGCACCCGCGCTCGCCCCTCCGGACAGCCCCGTTCCCGCCCCGCGCGGCACGACCGGTACCCGCAGGTCGTGGGCGTGCCGCAGTGCCGTCTGGACGTGCTCGGTGTGCGTGGCGTGGACGACCGCGAGCGGGACGCCGTCCGGCCGGCTGCCGGAGCGGTCGGCGGCATACGGGCCGGTGGCCCCGGGACCGGTGCCGAGCGTCCCGGCGGGCAGATCGCGGCGCAGGGCCGTCAGCAGCGCGGCGGCGGCATCCGTACCGGTGGCATGCGCGTGTGCGGAGCCGGTGCGGTCGGCCCGTTCCGGATCGGAGAGCGGGGTGGTCATGTCGGCCTCTCACTTTGTGTGCCGAGCGCCGCCGCACCGATGGCGAGCAGCGCCGTGTCTTCCTGCGGGGCGTGGTGCCGGCACCTGGCGTGGGTTCGTCCGTGGTGGCCACGCCGGCGGCCAGTCCGGTCGGTCGGACGTCAGGCCGCCGAGGTGGCGGCGCGGTGGGCCAGCTCCTGGCGGACCAGCGGCAGGACGTGGCGCCCGTAGTCGATGGCGTCGTTGAGCGGGTCGTAGCCGCGGATGGACAGCAGCTCGCAGCCGATGTCCACGTAGTCGAGCAGCGCCTTGGCGACCGTCTCCGGGGAGCCGACCAGCGCCGTGGACGCACCGGCGGCGTTGGTGGCCGCGGCGGGCGCGGTCCACAGGCAGCGGTCGTGTACCTCGCCGCGTTCGGCGGCGGCCAGCAGCCGCTGCGATCCGACGTTGGACGGGGCGCCCTGGCCGACCGCCGGGTAGTGGCGGCGCTTGGCCCGCTCGGCGTGGTTGGCCTTGACCGCGCCCAGCGTGCGGTGGGCCTTCTCCCAGGCCAGCTCGTCGGTGGGGGCGATGATCGGCCGGAAGGACACCCAGATGCGCGGCCGGGGCCGCCCCGCGGCGTCCGCGTACGCGTTCACCGAGGCGATCTGCTCGGCGGTCTCCTTGAGCGGTTCGCCCCACAGCCCGAAGATGTCGCCCTGCTGCCCGCCCACCCGGTACGCGTCCTGCGACGAGCCGCCCACCGAGATGGGGATGGTGCCGTGGTACGGGGCGACATCGGAGCGGAAGCCCTCGAAGCGGTAGTACGGGCCCTCATGGGAGATCGGGCCGTCGGCCTCCCACACCCTGCGCAGGATCTGGATGTACTCGTCCGAGCGGGCGTACCGTTCGCTCTTGCCCAGGTAATCGCCCTCGCGGTGCTGCTCCTCGTCGTTGCCGCCGGAGATGATGTGCACCACCAGCCGCCCGGCGCTGATCTGGTCCAGCGTGGCCAGTGCGCGCGCCGCGTGGGTGGGGAAGACCACCCCGGGGCGGTGGGCGAGCACCGGTTTGATGCGCTCGGTGTGATGGGCGACGAACTGGGCCAGCTGCAGCGCGTCCGGGGCGGCCGAGTGGTAGGTGACCAGGGTGTAGTCGAAGCCGGAGTCGTCCAGGGCGCGGGCGTAGCGGCGGGCGTAGTCCACATCGATTCCGGAACCGGCGGTGGGGTCGCCCTCGGTGGCCGGGTTGGGGTGGACGGCGCTGATGAACTCGACGGGCATGGCTGCGGTCACTCCTTGACGAGGCTGGTGTCGACGTGGTCGGCGAGGACCGGCTTGGGGGTGAGCACACCGATGCGGTTCATGGTGTCGCCGACCTTCTGCACGGACCGGATCACCGGCTGACTCACCGGCAGCAGTTCGCTGTTGGACTGGTCGACCAGGGCCTTGGCGACCGTGGGCGAGGCTCCGTTGGTGCGCTGGATGGCCTTGGCGTACTCCGCGGGGTGTTGGCGGGACCAGGTCAGGGCCTTGTCGAGGCGGCGCAGATAGTCGGAGATGGCCTTCTTCTTCGCCGGGACCTCAAGGGCCTTCTCGGAGGCCCCGATGAAGCCGTAGCCGCTCACCCGCCCGTTCGCCCCGTTGACCACGAGACGGCCCCCGTGCTGCTCGGCCACCGTCTTGTACACGCCGAACGTGGCCCAGGCCTCGATCTTGCCGGAGGTGAAGGCGGCCTGGGCATCGGTGGGCAGCAGATACTGCACATGGACGTCCGAGTAGCTCAGCCCCGCCTGCTCCAGCGCGTGCGCCAGTAGGTATTCGGCGATGGACCCCTTGGCCGAGGAGACCACGACCTTCTTTCCCTTGAGGTCCTTGACGCTCTTCACGGCCGAGTTCTTCCGCACCACGATCCCGGTGTGGGTGCCGTCGTTGTGCAGCGCCCCGACGGCCTTGACACCCACCCCGCCGGAGAGGGCCTGGAGAGTAGGCAGATCGGCGGCGTACGAGGTGTCGGCGGCCCCGGCCTGCACGGCCTGGAACAGCGGCGCGGCGCCCTCGAACTCGGCCCACTTCACCTTGTACGGCGTTCCCTTGAGAGCGCCGGAGGCGTCGAAGAGCGTCTTGAGGTTCTTGGCCTGGTCACCGAGGGTCAGTGTCACCTTCGACGGATCGGTCTCGGACGCCGCCTGGCTGTCGCCCGCGCACGCGCTGGTGGCGAGGACGGCGGTGAGCGACAGCGCGGCGCTGAGCCCGCGCGCCAGAGCCGTGGCCCTGCGGTTCCCGGTGTGCGAACGGTTCGTGTACTTCATGTGCTTCATGCGGTCACTTCTTCCCGGTGGTGTGAGAGCGCCGAGGCGTCGTCGACGCCCAGCCGCCGCAGGAGTTCGCCACGCAGCGCGACGAAGTCGGGGGAGCCGAGGTCGCGCGGGCGATCGAGGCCCACCTCCGCCTCGTAGGCGATGCGCCCGTCGTCCATCACCAGCACCCGGTCGGCCAGCAGCAGCGCCTCCTCGACGTCGTGCGTGACCAGCAGGATCGAGCAGCCGTGCCGCTGCCACAGATCGGCCACCAGCCGCTGCGCCTTGATGCGGGTGAGCGCGTCGAGCGCGCCGAACGGCTCGTCCAGCAGCAGCAGTTCGGGCTCGTGCACCAGTGCGCGGGCCAGGGAGACGCGCTGGGCCTGGCCGCCGGAGAGCGTGCGGGGCCAGGCGCCCGCGTACTCCTCGATGCCGACCTCGGCGAGATAGCGTTCGGCGAGCGCGCGATCCCCGCCCGGCAGGCCGAGCACGACGTTGTGCCACACCCGCAGCCAGGGCATCAGCCGTGGCGACTGGAAGGCCACCGAGCGCCGCTCCGGTACGTCCACCTCGCCCTCGGTCTCGCTGTCCAGCCCGGCGAGAATCCGCAGCAGTGTCGACTTGCCGCAGCCGCTCTGGCCGAGCAGGGCCACGAACTCGCCCTCGCGGATGGTGATGCCGAGCCCGTCGAGCACCGTTTTGTCGCCGAAGGCGCGGGTCAGTCCGCGGACCTCCACGCTGTTCGTGCCGTTCACGGCGGTCACGCTCCCTCTCCGTCGAACGAGGCCCGCCAGTCCAGCAGCCGCCGGGACAGCAGCCGCACCGCGAAGTCGCAGAGCAGCCCCAGCACCGCGTACACGGCCAGGCACAGGACGATGACGTCGGTCTGGAAGTACTGCTGGGCGTTGCTCATCAGATAGCCGATACCGGCGTCCGCGTTGACCTGCTCGGCGAAGACCAGGGCCAGCCACGCGGTGGACAACGCGTACCGCAGCCCCACCAGCGCGCCGGGCAGCGCGGACGGCAGGATGACGTACCGGATCAGCCCGATGCGGCCCAGGCCCACCATCCGCCCGGCCTCGATCAGCTGCGCGTCGGCGGAGCGGATGCCGCCGTAGATGTTGAAGTACAGCGGGTAGGTGACACCGAGCGCCACCAGCGCGATCTTCGGTGTCTCGTCGATGCCGAACCAGACGATGAACAGCGGGATCAGGCCCACCCAGGGAATCGCCCGGAACATGCCCATGGAGGCGTCGATGACGTCCTCGCCCAGCCGGAACAGCCCGGCGGCGAGCGACAGGGCGAGCGCCACGGCCGCGCCGATGAGGAAGCCGAGGGCCGCGCGCCGGCCGGAGGCGGCGATGGCCTGCGGCAGCTCACCGGTACCGATGAGGTCCGCCCCGCGCTGGACGACTTCGACGGGGGAGGCCAGCACGGATTCGGGGAGCAGGCCCGTCCCGGCGGCCAGGAACCAGAGCAGCAGCAGTCCGACGGGCCCGGAGGCCCGCCGGACCCCGCGCGGGACCCGGAGGCGGGGCCGGGTGCGTGTGGTGGCGCCGGAGGATTTCCGCGCCACGGCGGGTTCGGCGGGCGGCGTCGGGTCCTTCGCCGCACCGGGGGGTGGAGGGGCTGCGGTGTGCGGGGGCGGTGAGGCCCCGGACACGGAGGAGGGCGGGGAGGGCATGATGCGGCCTCTCGGTCGGGAAGTGTTCACAGGAGGTGTGCGGTCGGCGGATCAGCCCGGCGCAGCACCTACCGCGGCGGGGCGCGTGGTATCGGCGGACCAGGCGGACCAGGAGCCGGGGTAGAGCGCGGCCGTGACACCGACGCGGGCCAGGGCCACGGCCGTGTGGGCGGCCGTGACCCCGGAGCCGCAGTAGACGCCGACCTGTGTCGTGCCGTCGACGCCCAGCGCGGCGAAACGGCGCGTGAGCTCCTCCACGCTGTGGAACGTGCCGTCCGGCGCCAGATTGTCGCCCGTCGGGGCGGACAGGGCGCCGGGAATGTGCCCGGCGCGCGGATCGACCGGCTCGGTCTCGCCCCGGTACCGCTCGGCGGCCCGCGCGTCCAGCAGGACGCCGGTACGCGCCACCTCGGCCGCCGCGTCGGCGTCCAGCACCGGCAGTTGCCCCGTGGCGAGCACGACGTTTCCCTCGGCGGGCGGGGCGGGCTCACCCGTTTCGATGGGCAGTCCGGCGGCGCGCCACGCTGCCAGCGCCCCGTCCAGCAGCGAGACCCGCCCGACCCCGGCCCACCGCAGCAGCCACCAGGCGCGGGCGGCGGCGGTGTTGCCGTTGTCGTCGTACACCACCACCGGCCGACCCTGGTCAAGCCCCCAGCGGCGCGCGGCCCGCTGCAGCGCGGCGGGGTCCGGCAGCGGATGGCGGCCGCTCTCGGGGGCGGGCGGAGCGGCGAGTTCGGTGTCCAGGTCGGCGTGGACCGCGCCGGGGATGTGTCCGGCGAGGTAGTGCTCATGGCCGTGCGGATCGCCGAGCCGCCACCGTACGTCCAGGACGACGGGCACCGGATCACCGTGGAACAGCCGCGAGTACAGCTCGGCCGGAGTGGTGAGGACGGGGGCGGTCATACGAGGTCCTCCGTGACGGCGATGGGCGCCGGGCCGGAATCGATCCGCAGCCGCTCCAGGAAGAGGACCACGGTGGCGGCGGCGGTGCGATGGGTGACGTCGTTGAGGACGTCGTGCCGCGTTCCGGCCAGGCTCACCAGCTCCGCGCCGGGCAGGCCGCGGAACACGCGCCGGACCTCACCGAGAGGGCTGACGGTGTCCTCGGCACCGTGCAGCCCGAGCACCGGAACAGAGATCCCGTCCAGCACCGGCGACTCCAGCGCCTGCGACTCCGGCGCCGACGGGCCCGACAGGGCGCCCCGCCGGAACGCCGCGTCCGCGGTCAGCCTGCCCCGGTGCGTGGGGCAGGCGGTGCGTCGCTCCAGCTCGTCCTCCCAGCCCGAGGCGGCCGCCTCGGCGGGGTGCGGCCCGGTCGGCAGTCCGGCGAGGATCAGCGCGTCCAGCCCGGGGGTGCCGAGGGCGGCGATCCGCGCCGCCTGGGACGCCCCGGTGTCGGAGCCGACCAGTACGCGCGGGCCCGGGTGCGTCTCGTCGCGCAGCAGCTTGGTGGCCGCTTCGGTGACGGCCTCCGGGTCGGACGAGGCATCCCCCAGGGCACGGACGCGATACCCGTCGGCGGAGATCCGGCGGCCGAACCGCTCGTACACACCGCCGTGTTCACCCCGCCCGGGGAGGAGCACGAGCGTGCCACGCGGGGCGATTCCCGCTGGTTCGTCCCAGGAGTGGACAGGCTGAGCAGAGGACATGAGAACTCGATTCATCGACAGCGACGCCCGCCCGCCCGCACGAGCGAGACGGAGCAGCCGTGCGGGTGCGCGAGGTGCGGACGGAAAAGGGTGCGGCGAAGGCGCGGGAAGCCGCCGGCGACGGGCGACGGACACCGGAAGGCGACGGCGAACGGGCGAAGGCCGGGTGGCGAGAGCCCGGGGAAAACCGTCGGTCAGCGACAGCGCATGGCGCCGGTGCGGCCGAAGTCGACCACACGCCGCCGGGTCAGCCAGGCGCACCGGGCGCGGCACACCGCCGGTCCGGCGGCCGAAGGCCCGGAGCCGGTGCGGTGCGTGTGCGGCCGACGGGCCGCCACGAGCGCGGTACGTGGCATGACCTCAGGATGCATGAGCCCCGAGTCGGCCGTCCAACGATGATTTGCCATCAAAATCGATCAGGATTCCCAATCGATCGGTGCTAGCCTGCGCACATGCGGCCGGTACTGGACATCGTGGCGTTGCGCAGCCTCATCGCCGTCGCCGACTACGAAGGCTTCCACCGCGCCGCCGGTGCGCTCGCCCTCAGCCAATCCACCGTCAGCCAGCACATTCGGCGGCTGGAGAAGTCCCTCGGACGTCCAATCGTCGAACGCGACGGCAGGAAGACCCGGTTCACCGCCCACGGCGCCCGGCTCCTCGAAGAAGCCCAGCAGATCGTCGGCACCCACGACGCCGCCCTCCGACGGCTCATGGGGGAGGACCGGCCCGACGCGGCACCCGTCGCCATCGGCGCCACCGAGCACGGCGCCGACCAGATCCTTCCCGTACTCACCGCGGCCGTACGCAGTGCCCGGCCCGGCGCCGAGGTCCGGGTGCGCATCGACCGCTCGGCACGGCTGTCGGACGCCGTCGCACGCGGCGAACTCGACCTCGCCGTCTACGTCACCGAGGCGGCACACGCCCCGGGCACCCCGGTGGGCGAACTCCCCCTGCGCTGGTACGCCGCCCCCGGCTGGACACCACCGCCCGCTCCCGCCCCCTTGCCCCTGGTCGCCATCAGCGACCCGTGTGTGATCCGCCGCCGCGCCCTGACCGCGCTCGCCTCCCACCACACCCCCGCCACCGTGGTCGCCGAGGCCGGATACCTCGCCGGTGTCCTGGACGCGGCCCGCGCCGGACTCGGCGCCGCCCTGCTCGCCATCCCGGGCAGCCCGTACCCCGACGGCCTCACCCCGCGCCACGACCTTCCCGCGGTCCCCCCGATCGGCCTCAGCGCCCGCGCCCGCAGCGGCTGCGACCCCTCCCTGACCCGGGCCACCATCGAGGCGGTACACGCCCTGCTCACCTCCCGTGAGGCGGACACCGCCGTCTGAGCCGACACCGGGAAGCCGGTCGGCCGACGACGCCACAAGGTTGCAACGCGAGCGCAACACCACGCTGTTGACGAACTGAGCCCGGTACGCCGAACATCGACCGGAGGAACACTCGACGAGTCGGCGGAGTCATCCGCGGAGAACCGAGGGGAGTCGAGATGCGGTACCGGCAGCCGGTGTACGCATACGACGCGGCCCCGGTTCCGTTCCGCCACTCCCGCCTGGCCGTGCGTCTCCACGTCGATCTGCGGCGCGTCTCCAGCGCCCTCTGTCACGCCTGACGGCTCCGCCGCCCGCACACCTCTCGCGGCCGACGCCGCGCCTCTTCCTGAAACCTTCCGCGAACGCTTTCCGCGCGCTTCCCCCACGGCGTGGCCTCGCCACCCCACGGCCGTACGCACGGCCATGACACACGGGAGATCAAGCATGCCCGTCCCCGCTGAAAACACCCTCACCGTCCGCCCCGCCGCGGGCCATATCGGCGCCGACATCTCCGGCGTCGACCTCTCCCGGCCCCTGTCGCCCGAGGAGGCGCGGCAGATTCGGGCGGCCCTGCTGCGCTGGAAGGTGGTCTTCTTCCGCGGTCAGAACATCGACCACGCCACCCAGATCGCCTTCGCCCGCCACTTCGGTGAGCTGACCTACGCCCACCCGCACGACGACACCCCTCCCGAGAGCTTCCCGGAGATCTTCACCATCGATCCGAAACGCTACGAGCAGCGGTACAAGGACGGCTTCCGACAGCAGCGGACCAGGCGCAAGTACAGCTACTTCGGCGGCTGGCACACCGATGTCACCCCTGCAGTCAACCCACCCGCCGCATCGATCCTGCGCGCCGAGACCGTCCCCGAGTACGGCGGCGACACCACCTGGACCAACACCGTCGCGGCGTACGAAGGGCTGTCGGCCCCGGTCCGCGCCTTCGTCGACGGGCTGCGCGCCGAACACCGCTACGGCGCCGACGAACCGCCTGCGGGCGACAGCGGCTACGCCCGCCGGGTCAACGACAATCCGCTGGTCGCTCGTCCACCAGCGATGACGCGTCGGCCATCTGGCCCGGCCCCACGCCCCGGTGAGGTTACCGATCGCCGAGACGTCCGGCGAAGGGGGCAGGGCGCGGCTTCTCTGGTCAGGCCCCGGGCGCGTGGGACGCCGCAGCGCGCGGGCCGTAGATGACTCCCGCGACGAGTGCCACGAAGGGTACGGCCGCGAGGACGGTGCTCGTGACCGGTCCGCCGCCGGTGACGAGGGTGAAGTTGGCCAGCACCAGCCACATTCCGGCCAGCAGGCCGAGCACGGCCAGGGCCGGCGCCACTCGTGTCTGCCAGGGCTTGGCCGGGGCCAGGGCGGGGTTGCGGGCGAAGAAGACCAGGACCGCGATCGAGGTGGTCAGCATGAGGATGACCATGCCGACGGTGGAGACACCGGCCATGGAGCCGAACACCCCGACCAGCGGGTCCAGTCGCAGCAGGGCACAGCCGCCGACCAGGATCACCGCGGTGACGCTCTGCCCGAGCGACGACGTGGACGGCGACTGGTGGCGTGGGTGGACCGTGCCCAGGCGGGCGGGCAAAAGGTGCTGGTGCGCGAGAGTGAAGGTGTAGCGGGCGATGACGTTGTGGAAGGACAGGACGCAGGCGAAGAGGCTGCTGAGCAGCAGCACCTGCATGACGTCGCGCAGGGTGGTGCCGACGTAGGTTTGGGCGGTGTCCATGAGCATGTTGCCCTCTCCGTCGAGGGTCCGCTGTGCCACCGCGCCGACCTGGTCGGTGCCCTCGGCCAGGACCAGCGCCCAGCAGGAGAGGGTGTAGAAGCCGCCGATGATCAGTACGGAGAGATAGGTGGCCCGGGGGAGTGTCTTGTCGGGCGTACGGGCCTCGTCGCGGAATACGGCGGTGGCCTCGAAGCCGATGAACCCGGTGAGAGCGAAGAGGACGGCGATGCCCAGGGGGCCTGACAGGGCGGCGTGCGGCGTGAAGGACTCCGTGGTGATGCCGTGGGCGCCGCCGCGGGCGAAGATCACGGCATCCAGGACGACCACCACGGCGATCTCCAGGACGAGGGCCACGCCGAGGACCTTGGAGCTGAGGTCGATGTGCCGGTAGCCGAGGATGGCGACGGCACCGGCCGCGCCGAGCGCCCAGGCCCACCATGGCAGGGAGAAGCCGAGGCCGAAGCTTTTGAGCGCGTCGTTCACCGCCCAGCCGAAGTAACCGTAGACACCCACCTGGACGGCGGTGTACGCGACCAGGGCCACGGCAGCCGTCCCCACCCCCATGCGGGAACCGAGGCCGCGGGTGGCGTAGGCGTAGAAGGCGCCCGCCTGCGGGACGTGGGGGGTCATGGTGACGAAGCCGACCGCGAAGACGAGCAGGATCAGGGAGGCGAGCGCGAAGCCGACGGGTGCTCCGGCACCGGGACCGCTGGCGATGGCGAGCGGGACGTTGCCGCCCACGACGGTCAGGGGAGCGGCCGCCGCGATCACCATGAACACGATCGATCCGGTTCCGAGGTGGCCTTCGAGGTTTCGCGGCGACTGCTCGGCGGTGGTGTCCTGGGGCGTGGAGTCGGTCAGCATGTGCGGTCCTCGGGGGCGAAGAGAGCCGGGGCGTACAAGTCCGGGCGGCGGTCGAGGAGATACGGGTTGTCCTTGCGGGCCCGGGCGACGACGGCCGGGTCGACGGTGGCCGAAATGAGCTGGTTGCCACGCCTGACGGAGTCCAGGACCTCGCCCGAGGGAGCGGTGATGGAGCTGCGGCCGACGTACGTCAGGAGGCCCTCGGCGCCGTCGTGGTTGACGTAGGCGACGTAGACCTGGTTCTCCCAGGCCCGCACCCTCAGCAGATGGTCGGCGACGAAGGCGTACGGTTCCATCTGGGCGGTGGGTACGGCGATGAGGTCGGCACCGGCCAGGGCGGCCGCGCGTACGTTCTCCGGGAACTCCACGTCGTAGCAGATGAGCAGGGCGATCCGGAGGCCGCCGAAGTCGACGATCGAGGTCGGACGGTCGCCGGGGGAGAAGTGGCGGCGGTCCAGGTCGCCGAAGAGGTGGGTCTTGCGGTGCCGCCCCAGGAGTGTGCCGTCCGGGCCCACGAAAACGGCACTGTTGTAGCAGGCCCCGTTCTGGTGCTCCGGGAGGCCGACGACGAGGGCGAGGCGGTGGCGGCGGGCCAGGTCCTGAACGGGCGTCAGCAGGTCGGTGCGCGCCAGGTCCCCCAGCCGGTCGCCGATGTCGTAACCGGTGAGAAACAGCTCGGGTGTGATGAGCAGTTCGCTTCCCGAGGCGGCGGCCCGGGCGCACGCGACGTCCAGCTCTCGCACGTTGGCCGCCACATCGCCCGGTGTTCCCGCGGTCTGAAGTCCAGAGATCCTCATCGGCGCCCTCACGATCGGTACCGCCCCCTCCGAACCCCTCGGAACGGACAGCACAGGGTGGAATCCGGGTCATGGAAACATGCTCACTTTGAGCATGTAAAGAGCAGGGCGCGGATCTGTGAGTCAGGTGGTCGGCCGCGGGCGCCCGGCCATGCCCCAGCCGCACCCGGTTAGGCTGCGGGCATGGCTTCCGAGACCCGGGGCGGCGTCGCGAACCCGCTGAGCCGACGACCGTTGGCGGCGATCCGCCGCACCAGCGCCATCGACACGGTGCGGGCGCGGATCTCGCTGGCCGTGGACCTGGGGCTGCTGGTTCCGGGGGAGCGGCTGCCCAATGTGCGGACCACGGCCGCCGCGCTGGACGTCGGCGAGATCACGGTCCGCCGTGCCTTCACCGCGCTGGAACAGGAAGGGGTCGTGGAGCGCCGGCCCGGGCGCAACGGCGGCACCTTCATCGCACCCCGCCCGCCCCGCAACGCCGTGCTGGAGGCCGCCGCCTACCGCGAGGACAGCGACCATGTGCGTCGGCTGATCGACGAACGGGTCGTCATGGAAGCGGGCTTCGCGCATTTCGCGGCGGAGCGGATCGACGACGAGACCCTGGGAGGCCTTGACGCCGCGATCCGGGACATGGACGCCGCGGCCACCTGGGCCGACTTCCATGAGGCCGACCAGCGGCTCCACAGGCTGGTCGTGGCGAGCGCCGGGCTGGCCGGGGCGATGGAGATGTACGAGCGGATCACCGCGGAGCTGTACCAGTACTTCCTGCCGTACTCGATGGACTACCTGCGGGTGAGCAACGAACAGCACAAGGAGATCAGATCCGCCCTCGGCGCCCGCGACTCCGCCTTGGCGGCACGCCTTCTCGCCGCGCATGTCGACGAACTGCACCGGTCGATGTACGTGGGGCTCAGCGAGCGGACGGCGGACGCCTGACCGCGGCACAGCCCAGAGCCGAGCCCGTGGCCTCCGACGATAGGTGCTCGACTGTGCCGAGGAAGTCGCGGAAGGCCTGGTCGGTGCGGGTGGTGTCGCCGGTGGCGTCGAGGTCCATGAGGAGCCCACGGATGACGGCGAGAACGAGCGTCGCGAGATCCGGACGGCCGATGCTGAACAGGCCGTCCTCGAGCGGCCCGAGCCAGTCGGTCGTCGCGGTGCGCCGGAAGTCGGGCCACAACTGCTGCTCCGCGCTCTCGCGCAGCTGACCGAACATCCGCAGGTACGGCTGCCCGTCCGGGCCGGTGATGGCGGTCCAGGCGCGGTTCAGGGTGGCCGTGTACGGCTCGTCGGGCCGCGCCCGCAGCAGGTCGCCGAATGTGTCGAGCTGACGTTGCCGCGCGTGCCCGAGGACGGCCCGCAGCAGAGCGTCGCGGGTGCCGAAGTGATAGATCAGCATGCGGGCCGAGGTGCCGGTGGCGGTGGCCAGCGGCTCGAGCCGGTCGGGGAGGCCGTGCGCGAGGGCGTGGTCAGCGCAGGCGTCGAGCAGCCTCTCCTTGATGTGCGGTTGCGGTCGTCTGCCCATGAACCTCACTTTTTCACGTAACAGCTACTACGTCTAAAGTCGGTGGGGGCAGTCGGGCCCGACGTGGAGGTGGCGATGAGAGTCGTGTTCGTGCACGGGGCGTGCGTGCGGGACGGGTCGTGGTGGTGGCACCGCACCGGCGAGCTGCTGCAGGAACGGGGGGTGCCGAGCGTGGCCCCGGCGCTGCCGAGCTGCGGCGAGGCGGGCCTGCCCGGCGGCGTCGGCGGTCCGGGGCTGCCCGAGGATGTCGCCGCGGTGCGGCAGGTGCTGCTGGCCGGTGACGAGCCGACCGTCGTGGTCGCCCACAGCTACGGCGGTGTCGTCACCGCGGAAGCCGCTGCGGGAATCGGGTCGGTGCACCACCTGCTGCTGGTCTCCAGCTACCTGCCCGAGGTCGGGCAGAGCCTGTCGGAGTTCGGGGACGGCGGCCCCGCCCCGTTCCTCGACGTCGACCCCGACGCCGGCACGTTCGGGGTCCGCCCCGAGCTCCTCGTGGACACGTTCCTGCAGGACTGCGACCCCGAGGTCCAGGTACAGGCGCCGGACCACCTCGCCCGGCAGAGCGTGCGGGTGACCGGGCAGCCGGTCGGGGCGGCCGCATGGCAGCAGTTGCCCTCGACGTACCTTGTCTGCGCTCAGGACCGGGGCACCCCGCCGCGGCTGCAGCGCGAGTTCGCCCGCCGGGCCGGCCATGTCGTCGAGCTCGACGCCGGCCATCACCCGTTCCTGTCCCAGCCCGCAGCGGTCCGGGACTTGCTGCTGAGCCTGTGACGTTGTGGGCTTACTCCCGCGATTTCCCGGTGACGGAGTGTCACACGCGGAGCACCTGCCTTCGGGCGAGCGGCCCGGCTCTGGACGTCGCGGCCCGGGACGGGCGGTTGCCGGACCGCTCGCCTCCCGGCGCCTACCCGAACAGGGCGCTGTAGCCGTTCAGCGCCGGCTGCCCGCCGAGGTGGGCGTAGAGCACCTTGGCGTCCTTGGCGATCTCGCCCCGGTCGACGAGGTCGATGAGGCCCGCCATGGACTTGCCCTCGTACACCGGGTCGGTGACCATGCCCTCGGTCCGCGCCGCCAGCCGCATGGCGTCCAGGGTGGACTCGTCCGGGATGCCGTAGGTGCCCGCGTGGTAGCGCTCGTCGAGCAGGATCTCGTCGTGGGCGAGTTCCCGGTCCAGGCCGATGAGCGACGCGGTCCCGCGCGCGATCCGCGCCACCTGGTCCCAGGTCTCCTTCGGCTTGGCCGAGGCGTCGATGCCGAGGACGCGTCGCGGCCGCCCGCCCAGCGCGGCGAATCCGGCGATCATTCCGGCCTGGGTGCTGCCGGTGACCGCGCACACCACGATGGTGTCGAAGAAGACCCCGAGCTGCTCTTCCTGCTCCGCCACCTCGAACGCCCAGTTCGCGAAGCCGAGCCCGCCGAGCCGGTGGTCCGAGGCGCCGGCGGGGATCGCGTAGGGCTTGCCGCCCGCCGCCTCGATCTCCGCGATCGCCTGCTCCCAGCTCTCCTTGAACCCGATGCCGAACCCGGCCTTCACCAGCCGCACGTCCGCTCCGGCGAGCCGGGACAGCAGGATGTTGCCGACCTTGTCGTACACCGCGTCAGGCCAGTCGACCCAGCTTTCCTGGATCAGCACACACTTGAGCCCCGCCCGTGCCGCGACCGCCGCGACCTGGCGCGTGTGGTTGGACTGCACGCCGCCGATCGATACGAGCGTGTCGCAGCCCTGCGCCAGGGCATCGGCCACGAGGTACTCCAGCTTGCGGGTCTTGTTGCCGCCGTAGGCGATGCCGGAGTTGCAGTCCTCGCGCTTGGCCCAGATCTCCGCTCCGCCCAGGTGCTTGGTCAGGCGCTCCAGGCGGTGCACCGGCGACGGGCCGAACAGCAGCGGGTAGCGGTCGAAGTCGTTGAGAGACAAGGGATTTCTCCGATCAGTGAATGCCGAGCTTGCGCCGCGCGAACACCACGCAGGACAGGCTGACCACGGCCAGGAACATCAGGTAGAAGGTCGGTGCCAGTTTGCTGCCGGTCACATCGACGAGCCAGACGATCACCAGTGGCGTTGTGCCACCGAACAGCATCACGGCGATGTTGTAGCTCACCGCCAGGCCGGTGGCCCGGTTGGTGACGGGGAACAGCTCCGCCATCATCGCGGGCAGCGGCGCGAAGTAGCCGGCCTTCAGGACGCCGATCAGGAACATCACGCCGAGTATCACCGTGAAGCCCGGGGCGGCGACCAGGAACGCGAAGCTCGGGTATACCAGGGCGAGGATCAGCGCGGCGAAGATCAGCATGATCCGGGTGCGGCCGAACCGGTCCGACAGGTGACCCACCACGGGAGTCAGGCCCGTCAGCACGATCCCGGTGACCAGAGTGGACGCGAATCCGGTCGACGCCGGCAGGTCCAGTTCCTTCACCGCGAACGTGGGCATGTAGGTGATGAGGTAGCTGATCGCGGTGGACACGGCGAGCGCGCCCATGGCCACGAGCATGCGGTCCTTCTGGGTGCGGAACGTCTCCTTCACCGGCGCGCGCTCTTGGTCCGCGGTCTCGACGAACTCACCGGCCTCGGCGACGTAACGCCGGATGTAGTAGCCGACCGGGCCGATCAGCAGACCGAAGAAGAACGGGATGCGCCACCCCCACGACTCCAGGCTCGCGTCGGACAGCGTGGCCGTGAGCACCGTGCCGAACGCCGACGCGAGCAGCGTCGCGAACCCCTGGCTCGCGAACTGCCAGCTGGCCATGAAACCGCGCTTCTCGGGCATGTGCTCGACGAGGAACGCGGTGGCGCTGCCGAACTCCCCGCCCGCGGAGAAGCCCTGGACGAGCCGGGCGAGCAGGATCGCGATCGGCGCGACGAGCCCGATCGTCGCGTACGGCGGCATGATCGCGATGAGCAGCGTGGCGACCATCATGAGCTGGATCGACACCATGAGCGCACGCTTGCGCCCGGCACGGTCGGCATACGCGCCGAGCACGAGTGCCCCCACCGGACGGACCACATAGGCCACCGCGAACGTGCCGAGCGTCAGCAGCAGCGACACGGTCTCGTCGGCGGTGGGGAAGAACTGTTTCGAGATCGTCGCGGCGAAGAAGCCGTAGACGAGGATGTCGAACCATTCCAGTGCGTTCCCGATGGACGCGGCGATGATGACGCGGTGCACCTTCACCGGCGCTTCGGGGGCGACCGTCTGTGCGGTCATGGGCGGCTCCTCACGGAAGCGTCCTCGCCGAGGTCCCAGAACAGACCGGCCATGATGCGCAGGCTCTCCCGCGCCACGGGGGCCAGCAGGTGCTCGTCCGGGGCGTGCTGGGCACAGGCGGGGTAGGAGTGCGGGACCCAGAGGGTGCACAACCCGAGCTCATTGGCGAAGGCATCGTTGGGAAGGCTGCCGCCGAGGTTCGGCAGCAGCGCGGGTTCCGTGCCGGTGGTGCGGCTGATCGAGCCGAGCGCCCAGCGCACCCAGGGGTCGTCCGGATCTGTCCGGGTCGGCGGCATGGTCGGTCCGACCTCGACGTCGACCATGGGGAATCCGTGCTCGTCCAGGTGGGTACGGAGGATGACGCCGAGCTTGTCGACCTCGGTGCCGACCACGGACCGGAGCTGGCAGTGCGCGTGTGCGCTGCCGGGAATGGCATTGACCGGGTTGTCCGGGTTCCCGGCGGCGAGCGAGAGCACCTCGACGCTGTTCCAGCCGACGAGGCGTTCGGCCGGGGTGAGACCGGGTTCGCCCCAGCCGTCGTCGATGGGCGGATCGTCCGCTCCGCCGCCGACCTCGATGTCGCGCAGGGCTTCCCGGACGTTCTCGGGGATCTCGCGCGGCCGCAGCCCGGGGACGAGGATGCGGCCCCGCGCGTCGACGATGCTGGCGAGCGCGGCGCCCAGCACGGTCGCCGGGTTGCGCAGCAGACCGCCCCAGTTGCCGGAGTGGTAGGAGCCCTCGCGCAGGTCGACCCGGAGCGTGAACGGGGTGGACCCGCGTGAACCGAGGAACAGCGTCGGACGCTCCGCGGCCACGCGCGGCCCGTCCGACGCGATCAGCACATCGGCGGCGAGCTCGTCCCGCAACTGGGCGCAGACCGTGCGCAGGCCCGGCGAGCCGGACTCCTCCCCGGTCTCGACCAGCACCTTGAGGTTGAAGCCGAGCCGGCCGCGCACGCGGAGCACTTGCTCGAGTGCCGCGAAGTTGATGGTGTGCTGGCCCTTGTTGTCGGCGGTGCCGCGGCCGTACCAGCGGTCGCCCTCGACCACGACCCGCCATGGATCGAGGCCGGGCCGCCATCGCTCCGGCTCGCCGAGGACGACGTCGCCGTGGCCGTAGACCAGCACCGTGGGCATCTCATCGTCCTCGTGCCGGACCGCCACGAGCAGCGGGTAGTCGCCGGCGGGGTTGTCGAGGACGCGCGTCTCGCAGCCCAGTCGGCCGGTGAGCGCCGGGGCCAGCTCGTCGGTGAGGTAGGAACGCAGCACCCGGGCCCGCGCCCGGTCCTGGCTTTCGGTCGCGAACCCGACCCGGCGGTCGAGGTCGGCGAGGAATTCCCCGGAATCGTAGTATTCGGTGACACGATCGATCACGGCAGCACGGGTCATGATTACCCTTAACATCGGAAACGCGCAATTTACAATGCGTCCGGCCAGTGCGCAGAGTTTACGGAGCGGTGATAGGGCGGCGATAGAGACGGCAATTGCACGTTTTCGAAAGGTGCATTGCCCTGGCGGCAATGGCAACGGGCTACGGCTACGGTCCGTCGCTACCCCGTCACCACCCTCGGCCGACGCGCTTCGCGCGCTGCAGTACATTCTCGGAATGCACCTCCTGCCCACGTCGCTGCGCTACTTCCTCGCGGTCGCGCGCACCGGTTCGATCAGCGAGGCCTCGGAGCGCCTGCACGTGGCCACGTCGGCGATCAGTCGGCAGATCGCGAAGCTGGAGCAGGACGTCGGGGCGCCGCTGTTCGAGCGCCAGCCGCGGGGGATGGTGCTGTCGGAGGCGGGTGAGATTCTCGCCGCCTACGCCCGGCGCAGCGCGCTCGAGGCCGAGCAGGTGCTCGCCGATGTGCACGGCGTCGAGGCCCTGCACCGCAGCACCGTCAAACTCGCGAGCTCCGAGGGTTTCGCGAGTGAGTTCCTGCCGGTGGCTATGGCCGCATTTCGGGAAAAGCATCCAGGGGTGCGGTTCCGGCTGAATGTCACCGGCCCGGCGGCGGCGACGCGGCAGGTGATAGACGGCACGGTGGACCTGGCCGTCACCTATAGCCTCGGACCGGAAGAGGGAATCAGGGTCGAGTATTCGCAGCAGCAGCAGATCTACGCGCTGATGCCCGACGATCACCCGCTAGCCTACCGGGAGTACGTCGAGCTCGCGGACCTGCTGGAGTACCCGCTCGCGCTGCTGGACGAGGGGACCACGGTCCGGCAGCTCTTCGACATCTGCGTCGCGCTGGAAGGGCTGAGCTTCGAACCCGCGCTCGTCAGCAACTACTCGTGTGCGCTGCAGAGTTTCGCGCAGCAACGCGGCGGGGTCACCCTGGTGGGTCCGCTGACGGTGCGGCGGCGGCTCGGCGCCGACCGCCTGGCCATCGTCCCCATCCACAACTCGGAACTGAGCCGCCGCAGCATGCAGATCCAGTCGATGGCGCGGCGCGCGTTGCCCGCGGCGGTGCGGGCCTTCCTCGCGCATCTGATCGAAGAGATCGGCGACGACCTCCTCATGTAGACAGATCGCTATCCGCGATTTTCACCGCCCCGGTTGCCGACTCCCGCCCTTCGCGGCACGGCGCAGCAGCGGGGTGAGGCGGTGCGGCACCAGTTCGCGCATGGCCAGGGCCGTCGTCGTGCGCTCGATACCGGGAATGGCGAGGATCTGCCCCGCGATCCGGTACAGGTCCTCCGCGTCCGCGGCGACCACCCGTACGAGCAGATCGGTCTCGCCGCTGAGGCCGAAGACCTCCACGACTTCCGCGATGCCCGCCAGTGCCTCGGACACATCGGCCAGCCGGCGCTGATTGACCTGCGCGGTGACGAACGCGGTGAGCGGGTGCCCCAGCGCGTTCGGGATGATCCGGCGTTCGAAGGAGCCCAGCGTGCCGCCCCGCTCCATTCTGGCCACCCGGGCCTGAACGGTATTGCGGGACAGCCCCAGTTGCTCGGCCAGGGCGACGACGGTGGCCCGCGGATCGGTAGCCAGGGCGAGCAAGATCCGGGCGTCCGTGGCGTCGAGCATTCGTTCACTGGTCATGATGCTCCGTCGTTGCCTCTCCATTGGCTTGGGATGTGAGCAGAATGCTCAGTCGAATAGGCGCATCTTGTGCAGTCGAAGAGTTATCTGTCTACTGGCGCGGCACAACGCAAATTTTTCCCGTACATGGTTCCTCTTGCGGAGGTGGTCTGTGATGGTCGCGGAGCTGAGGTCGGCCGACGCCGATGGCCGGGGCCCCGGCGGGGAGGAGCGGCTCGCCGTGGTGGAGGCGGTCGGGCGGCGGGTGCTGTGGCTGTCCACCGCGATCATCGACCATGCCAACCGGGTGCGGCCGAACCCTTCGGGGCTGAAGGTCGGTGGTCATCAGGCGTCCAGCGCCTCGATGACGTCGATCATGACAGCGCTGTGGTTCCACGCGCTGACGCCGGAGGACCGGGTGTCGGTCAAACCCCACGCCTCACCCGTGCTGCACGCGATCAACTACCTGCTGGGCGAGCTGGACGAGTCCCATCTGACCACCCTGCGCGCCTTCGGCGGCCTGCAGAGCTACCCCAGCCGGTCCAAGGACCCCGACCCGGTCGACTACTCCACGGGCTCGGTCGGCATCGGCGCCACCGCCCCTCTGTGGGGTGCCCTCGCACGGCGCTACGTCGAGGGCCACTTCGGCGGGGCCGGCAGGGGACGGCAGTACTCCCTGCTGGGCGACGCGGAGCTGGACGAGGGCGCAATCTGGGAGGCGATCCAGGACCCGATGGTGCCGGGGCTGGGCGAGGCGGTGTGGGTCGTCGACCTGAACCGGCAGTCCCTGGACCGGGTCGTCCCCGGCATCGCCGCCGAAAGGCTGCAGGGCATGTTCGCCGCGGCCGGCTGGCAGGTCGTCACCCTCAAGTACGGGCATGTGCTGCGGGAGTTGTTCGAGCGGCCGGGCGGCGAGGCCCTGCACGCCCGTATCGACGCCATGGACAACCCCGAATACCAGCGCCTGCTGCGCTGCTCCGCGAGCGAGTTGCGCGAGCGGCTGCCCGGCACCGGCTCCACCGCCGGGCCGATCGCGGACCTGATCGCCTCCCTGGACGACGCCACCCTGTCGGCGGCGCTGCGCAACCTGGGCGGACACGACATCGGCGCGCTGATGGACGCGTTCGACAGCGTCGACGACACGCGCCCGACCATCATCTTCGCGTACACGGTCAAGGGGTACGGGCTGCCCACCGAGGGCCACCCGCAAAACCACTCCTCACTGCTGACCGCCGACCAGATGAGCACCCTGGCCGACCGACTGGGAACGGACCTCGACCGCCCGTGGGCGGCATTCGCCGACGGCTCGCCGGAAGCAGCCCTGTGCGCGGCGGCCGCGAGGCGGCTGCGCCGTCCCGGACACGCCGTGCGGCAGCCCCCCACGGTCCCCGCCGACCTCGCCCGCCCGGCACCGACCGGTACCGGCAACACCCAGCAGGCCCTCGGACGCATCCTGCTGGACCTCACCCGGAAGGCACCGGAGGCGGCGGGCCGGATCGTCACCGTCAGCCCGGACGTCAGCTCCACCACCAACCTCGGCGGCTGGCTCAACAAGGTCGGTGTGTGGTCACCGGCCGAACGCCCCAACTGGTTCGCCGATGACCCCGAGACGATCCTGCACTGGCGGGAGCGGCCCACGGGCCAGCATGTGGAACTGGGCATCGCGGAGACCAACCTGGTCGGCCTGCTCGGCGAGCTGGGCGCCACCTGGAGCCGCTGGGGCCAGCCACTGCTGCCGATCGGCGTCGTCTACGACCCCTTCGTCGACCGGGCCCTGGAACCCTGGTCGTTCGGCATCTACGCCGGCGGCCAGTCGATCCTGGTCGGCACGCCCTCCGGTGTCACGCTCGCCCCGGAGGGCGGCGCCCACCAGTCGATCACCACACCGTCGCTGGGCATCGAACAGCCCGGCTGCGTCACCTTTGAGCCCGCGTTCGCGATCGATACCGAATGGTGTCTGCTCGCCGCGCTCGGCAACCTCGGCCGTCCGGAGGGGAGTTCGGCCTACCTGCGGCTGTCCACCCGGCCCGTCGAACAGTCCGCGGCCGCCGTCCCCGACGACCCGGCCGCCCGCGAACGCCGCCGCCGACAGGTGACCGCCGGGGCCTACCGGCTGCGCCGGCACGAGAACCCGGTGGTGACCCTCGCCGCGATGGGTGCCCTGGTCCCGGAGGCCCTGGCCGCCGCCGACCGGCTCACCGCCCTCGGCCACGGCGCCGACGTGGTGTGCGTGACCAGCCCGGACCTGCTCTTCCGTGCGCTCCAGGCCCGCCGCGGCCTGTCCCAGGACCCGGCCTGGATTCTCGACCAGGTCTTCCCCGCCGACCGGGCCACCCCGCTGGTGACCGTCCTCGACGGCCACCCGCACACGCTGGCCTTCCTGAGCGCGATCCAGAACACGCCCACCGTCCCCCTCGGCGTCACCCGGTTCGGCCAGTCCGGCGCGATCGAGGACGTCTACCGCTACCACGGCATCGACACCGACAGCATCGTCACCGCCGCCCTCGACCTCGTCGACTGAACGGAGAGCCCCACTCCCTCCGACGGCCTCGGCGATCCCGACAACCGCGCGCCCGATGGTGGAGGAACGGCCCGGCACCGGCTTCTCATCAAGGTTCCGCCGGTGGCTCTCAGCCGTTGAGGGTGCCCATGAGCTCGGGTGCGTAGCGGTCGCCGGTGACCACACCGTGGGGGGCGACCGCCTCGATCGCGGCGATGTCCTCGGCGGTGAGGGGCACCTCGGTCGCGGCGATGTTCTCCTCCAGATAGCGGCGGCGCTTGGTGCCGGGGATGGCGATCGCCTCTTGGCGCTGGACCCAGGCGAGCGCCAGCTGGGAGGGCGTGACGTCCTTGGCGGAGGCGATGCCGAGCTCGCGCAGAGTGTCGAGCACCCCGTTGTGCTCGATGTCGCGCTCGAAGAGCGAGTACTCGGTCTGGACGGCGGTGAGCGGGTACACGGCGTGGGCACGCCGGATGGTCTGTGCGGACGCCTCGCACACGCCGATGTGGCGGACCTTGCCCTCGGCGACCAGCTTGGCCAGCGCGCCGACGGTTTCCTCGATCGGCACCTCGGGGTCGACGCGGTGCAGGTAGTACAGGTCGATGTGGTCGGTGCCCAGGTGCCGCAGTGAGCGTTCGAACGCCCGGCGTACGTACTCGGGCCGACCGTTGAGGCCGAGCGCGCGACCGTCGTCGGTGATCTCGACGCCGGCCGTAGGGCGGCGGTGCATCGATGTCAATAACTAGATAGTTACTTGCTAGGGTGGCGTGCATGCCACGCGATTCCAGCGCCACCAAGGCGCGTCTGCTCGACGCCGCCTTCGCCGAGTTCGCCGCCTACGGCATCGCCGGGGCCCGGGTGGACCGGATCGCGGAGGCCGCGAGTGCGAACAAGCGGCTGATCTACGCCTACTTCGGCAACAAGGAACAGCTGTTCGATGAGGTGCTGCGGCGGGCGATGACGGCGGGCGCCGAGTCGGTGTCCTTCGACGTCGAGGACCTGCCCGGATATGCCGGTGCGATCTTCGACCACCTCGTTGCCCGGCCCGATCTCATGCGCCTACGCCTTTGGAAGCTCCTGGAGCGCCCGTCCACCACCGGACTCGAACCGGAAGCCTTCCAGGACAAGGCCGAGGAAGTGGCCAGGGCGCAGCAGCGCGGCGACCTCGCCCCGGAAATGCAGCCCGCCGACCTCCTGACCATGGTGCTCGCCGCGGCGCAGGCGTGGTTCTGGGCCGCCGAAGGCGTCAACACGCCGGAGGAGGGCGTCCCGTCCTGGTCGGCGGAACGGCTGGCTCTGCACCGCTCGGCGGTGGTCGAGGCCGCCCGCCGCCTCGTCGAGCCCAGGACGGCCGGCGGCTGACGCCCGGCACCCCCGCCGACACCTCGGTGATGGACCTGATCAAAATCAGCGACTACGGTCGGCAGGCCGTGTGTCATGGCCGAGGCTCAGCCCCGCAAGGCGCGCGGGCGGAGGCTCCCAGCTAGTCATCAGAGGGTCGGCGATCCGGCTTCCTGTGACTCTTGCGCAGTTGTTCGCCGACTGTTTCGTGCGCTGTCGCTTCGGGGCAGGCGGGCCGCTCCACGCGCCAGCTGAGATCACCTGTGGGAAGCGGCTGGGAAGGCCCGGTGCGTGCGTGGGTTCCTGCCGCGGAAACGAGAGGAAGCCATGACCCACAACTACACCCGCTCCGCCGCGCGGACACGTGTGCTGATGAGCACCGCGGTCGCGTTGGCCGTTGTCGCCTCGGGCGGGATCTGGGAGACGGCGCAGGCCGCCGCGGCCGCCCCCGCGACTGCCGCCCAAGCCATGGCCACCCCCTCGTGGACGACGCGGACCATCGCGCCGGGAGTGCAGGTGCGCAGCGCCACCATGGGCAACGGCGCCGCCAAGCCGGTCTGGACGGTCACCGTCCAGGCCCCGGCCACCGGGCGCCTCAGCGGCGCCGCGACGTGGGCGCCGGTGGGACCGCAGGCCTGGGCCGATGCCACGGTGCAGCGGTTGCGAGCCGACGGCTTCGCACCGCGGGGGGAGACGGTGCGCTGGCCCGGCTACACCGACACCCCGCGGGGTGTCATGGGCGTGCGGGTGAGGATCGGCTCGTACTCCACCCAGGCGGACGCACAGACCGCCGCCCAAGCGGTCACGGCAGCGGGCTTCCACACCGCGGTCGACTGGACGGGCTACGACGCCGAGCAGCCCGCTGACCGGGAGAACGTGCACGTCGCGGTCATCGATCCGCACGTCTTCACCGGCACCGTCGAGGGCACCCACGACGGCAACGTCGCGAAGCGAGCGACCACGTCGTCCGTCGCCGCGAAGCTCGGCTCCCTGGTCGGCGTCAACGCCGGGTTCTTCGTCACCTCCGACGCGGACGGCGTCCAGGGCACGCAGGCGGGCCTCAGCGCGGACCGCGGCCGACTGGAGTCGATGGCCGCCGGATCGCGGGCGGCGATGATCATCGGCGACGGCGGCCGGCAGGTGCGGGTGGCGGACCTGACGACGACCGTCACGGTAGGCGCGGGCACGGCTCGCTACGCGGCCCAGGGCATCAACCGAGTGCCAAGCCTCATCCGCGACTGCGGGCGACCGGGCGGGACCCCGAGCGAGCGGCCCTGGCAGGATGTCACGTGCCGGGCGACGAACGACCTGGTCCTGTTCACCGACCAGTTCGGGGCCCCGCTGCCCACCGGCGCCGGCTCCCAGGTCGCGCTGGACGGCGCTGGACGTGTGGTGTCGGTGGGCTCGCGCGGGGGCACGGTTCCAGCCGGCGGAACCGTACTCCAGGGCATCGGAACGGCCGCCGACTGGCTGACCGCTCACGCCCGCGTCGGACAGCGGATCGGCGTGTCGGAAGCCATCCGCGACACGCAGGGCCGACGCGTGCGGCTGGACCGCGACGACAGCATCGTCAGCGCCGCCCCCACCCTCGTACACAACGGTCGCATCAGCATCGACGCCGCGACCGAGGGCGTCGTCGACCCGTCCGACCTGTCCTTCGGCTACGCATGGGCGAACGCCCGCCAGCCGCGCACCATGGCCGGTGTGGACACCAGGGGCCGACTGATCCTGGCCACGGTGGACGGTCGCCAGTCCGGTGGCAGCGAGGGCTTCACCCTCCAGGAGGCCGCCAGCTTCATGCGCTCGCTCGGCGCCGTGGACGCACTCAACCTCGACGGCGGCGGCTCGACCGCCATGGCCGTGGGCGGTGTTCTGGCCAACAAGCCCTCGGACGCCACGGGTGAGAGGGCGGACGGCGGCACGATCCAGGTACTGCCCGGCGGCCAGACCGGCTGACTCACCATGGGGGTCTTCGCCACGACCCCCATGGCCGACGTCACCCACCCCGCATCACCCCGGCGCTCACCACGGTCCGCCAGCCTCCGAAGGGGACACCCTGTCTGCGCCCGGTCGCGCGGTCGGCATTCGGTCGTCGTGGCGCCTCCATCCGCTTCGTTTGAAAACAAAGTAAATGAAGCCGGTTACGGGGTTCTCCCCGCCAAGCGACTCCACTGCTTGCACACAAGCCCCCACCGGGCCGTACGGCGGGCTTCCTGAAACCGCCCCTGCCGCAGCCCCCTGCGCACCGCTCCCACCAGCCCGTCGTACCAACTCCCCTACGTACAGGTGTTGTTGGGGTTGACGGCCCGGAACCCGGGCTCTAACTTCACGTGTTGTAAAAAGCCCTGCACCACACGTGCACGGCAGGTGTAGATGCTTCACATCGCGCGCTCCCCGTGCGTGCGGTGCGCGACGGCCCGCCCTCCAGGGGGACGGCCGCCTTCTTTCTCTTCATCCCCCCGCTCAGGAAGGCGTCACATGCGCCCTGCCCGCATACGCCGAAGATGGCGGTTCCGTCCGCTGGCCACCGCGTTCACCGTCGTCCTGCTCGGCGCCGGCACGCTGGTCGCCGTGGACGGCACCGTCGCGAGCGCGGCGACCCCCGGTCCGATCGTCAACCAGGGCAATGGCAAGTGCCTCGACCTGAAGGACGGTTCGGCCGCCGACGGGGCAACCGCCCAGATGTGGACCTGTTCCCCGGGCCCCAATCAGACCTGGACGCTCAACGACAACGGCTCGCTCACCGTCAATGGCAAGTGCCTGGACCTGGTGAACAACGGCACTGCCAACGGCACCGCCGTGCACCTGTGGACCTGCTACGACTCGGTCGCGAGCCAGAAGTGGCAATACACCGCCGGGCACGACCTGGTGAACCTCGCCGCCGGTAAGTGTCTCGACATCAAGGACAACAACAACGGCGACGGCGCCACGCTCCAGATCTGGGACTGCGCCGGCACCCCCAACCAGAAGTGGGACTACGCGGGCGCGGGCACCCCGGACCCGCCCTCGGGCAACGACCCCGACCTCGGCCCGAACACCGTGGTCTTCGACCCGTCGATGTCTTCCTCCGCCATCCAGAGCAAGCTCAACGCGATCTTCAACCAGCAGCAGACCAACCAGTTCGGCGGCCAGCGCTACGCCGTGCTTTTCAAGCCCGGCACGTACGACGCGGACGTCAACGTCGGCTTCTACACCCAGGCCGCGGGGCTCGGCCTGAGCCCCGACGACGTCAACATCAACGGCGCCGTACACGCCGAGGCCGACTGGTTCCAGGGCAACGCCACGCAGAACTTCTGGCGGGACGCGGAGAACATGTCCGTCACCCCGAAGAACGGCTACGACCGTTGGGCGGTGTCGCAGGCCGCCCCGTACCGGCGGATGCACGTACGCGGCGACCTCAAGCTCGACGACGGCGGCTGGTCGAGCGGCGGCTTCATCTCCGACAGCAAGATCGACGGGCAGATCCAGTCCGGTTCGCAGCAGCAGTTCCTGACCAAGAACAGCAAGATGGGTTCCTGGTCCGGGTCGAACTGGAACATGGTCTTCGTCGGTGACCAGGGCGCGCCCGCGCAGAACTTCCCCACGTACACCACGGTCGGCGCCGCGCCGGTCAACGCGGAGAAGCCGTTCCTGCACGTCGACGGAGCCGGCGCCTGGAAGGTGTTCGTACCCGGCCTCCAGACCAACGCGGCCGCGACCACCTGGAGCGGAAAGACCCAGACCGGGTCGGACCTGCCGATCGACCAGTTCTACATCGCCAAGCCCGGTGCGAGCGCGGCCGACATGAACGCGGCGCTCGCCGCCGGGAAGAACCTGCTCATCACCCCGGGCGTCTACCACCTCAACCAGACGCTCAAGGTCACCCGCCCGGACACGGTGGTACTGGGCATGGGCCTGGCCACCCTCGTACCGGACAACGGCATCACCGCCCTGTCCACCGCCGACGTGGACGGCATCAAGGTCGCCGGGGTACTCATCGACGCCGGCACGACCAACTCCGCCACGCTGATGGAGGTCGGCCCCACCGGGTCCTCGGCCAACCACGCCACCGACCCCACCGTGCTCAGCGATGTGTTCCTGCGCATCGGCGGCGCCACCGTCGGCAAGGCGGACAAGTCCCTCGTGGTCAACAGCAACAACACCATCATCGACCACACCTGGGCCTGGCGCGCCGACCACGGCAACGGCGGGACGGTGGGCTGGAACACCAACACCGCCGACACGGGCCTCGTCGTCAACGGCCAGAACGTCACCTCGTACGGCCTCTTCGTGGAGCACTACCAGAAGACGCAGGTCATCTGGAACGGCAACGGCGGGCGCACGTACTTCTTCCAGAACGAGCTGCCCTACGACCCGCCCAACCAGGGCGCGTGGATGAACGGTTCGACCCAGGGCTACCCCGCCTACAAGGTCGCCTCGAACGTCAGCAGCCACGAAGCCTGGGGCCTCGGCAGCTACGCGTACTTCAACGTGAACCCCTCGGTCGTCGAGGACCACTCCTTCGAGGTCCCGCAAACGAGCGGTGTCCGGTTCCACGACATGGTGACGACCGTCCTCGGCGGCTCGGGGACCATCAACCACATCATCAACAACGCGGGTAACAAGGTGACCCCCAGCAGCAACGTCGCCTTCCTGACCAACTACCCGTAATTGCCAGCTCTTTCAGCCCGCGCCGTGCGGGGCTCTCCGACCACGGGAGCCCCGCACACCGCACCACCTCCACCCCACACCCGCCAGGAAGGGCCTCCGCATGTCCCGAAGACCGGGCAGCCGGACCACCGGTACCTCCTCCCACTCCCCGCGCCGTCTGCTGCGCCTGCTGCTGACCGGCGCGCTCGCCGCCACCGGGCTCGGCACGGCCGGGACCCTGTCGGCGCACGCCGCCGGCGAACAGGTCACCGCCTACCTCACCACCACCGACGACTCCGGCGGCCGGCACGTCACACGCGGTCTGGAGCGGCAGGCGCCCTTCGCCTTCCAGCCCGGCACCGCGAGCAGCGGGACGACGGTCTCCGTGGACGAGAACACCCGCTACCAGACCTTCACGGGCGGTGGCGCCTCCTTCACCGACACCGCCGCGTACCTGATGAAGGAGAGCGGCGCCCTCTCGCAGACGACGCTCGACCAGACGA
Organism: Streptomyces sp. NPDC005962; assembly: GCF_040629205.1. Lineage (NCBI taxonomy): Bacteria > Bacillati > Actinomycetota > Actinomycetes > Kitasatosporales > Streptomycetaceae > Streptomyces > Streptomyces sp. NPDC005962. Next base: position 274,067 of record NZ_JBEXVE010000007.1, read on the forward strand.
TGACCAAGCTCTTCTCTCCCACCGACGGCATCGGGCTCTCCTTCCTGCGCAACCCGATGGGCGGCTCGGACCTGGCCCGCTCCGGCTACACCTACGACGATGTCCCGGCCGGGCAGACCGACCCCTCGCTCGCGAAGTTCTCGCTCGCCCACGACCAGGCCGCCGTCCTGCCGCTCACCCAGCAGGCCAAGCGCCTCAACCCGCAGCTCACCACGGTCGCCTCACCGTGGACCGCGCCCGCCTGGATGAAGGACAACGGCCAGCTCAACGGCGGCTGGCTCAAAGCGGAGAACTACGGCACCTACGCGAACTACTTCGTGAAGTACCTCCAGGGCTACCAGGCCGCCGGGGTGCCGATCGACTACGTCACGCCGCAGAACGAGCCCACCTGCTGCTCCGGTTACCCCTCGATGAGCTGGAACGGCTCGGGGCTCGCGTACTTCACCAAGAGCGAGCTGCTGCCCAAGCTCCAGACGGCGGGGCTGAAGTCCAAAGTGCTCGCGCACGACTGGAACTGGGACACCTACGACGCCTACGCCGCGCCCACCGTGGACGACGCGGCGGTGCGCGACCACCCGAACTTCGGCGGGATCGCCTGGCACGGCTACGGCGGCGACATCGGCAAGCAGACGGAGATCCACAACAAGTACCCGCAGCTGGACGCCTTCCAGACCGAGCACTCCGGCGGCACCTGGATCGCGAACCAGCAGCGCGAGGACATGAGCAACATCATCGACTACACCCGCAACTGGGCGAAGTCGGTGACGAAGTGGTCCCTGGCCGTGGACCAGAACCGCGGACCGCACAACGGCGGTTGCGGCACCTGCGACGGACTGATCACCGTGCACAACGGGGACAGCCGCCACGGACAGGTCGACTACACCATCGAGTACTACACGATGGGCCACCTCACTAAGTTCGTCCGCCCCGGCGCCACCCGCATCGCCTCGAGCGCCGGCGGTGATGTGCCGAACGTCGCCTGGCGCAACACGGACGGCTCGAAGGCCCTCATCGCCTACAACGACTCCGCCTCGGCACGCACCTTCACGGTGAACTGGGGCGGCCAGCACTTCACGTACCAGCTCCCGGGCAAGACCTCGGCCACCTTCACGTGGTCCGGCGGCCAGAGCGGTGGCGGGGAGCGCGCCGGGACGCTGACCGGCATCGACGGCAAGTGTCTCGACGCCTCCGGCACCGCGAACGGTTCGGCCGCGCAGCTCTGGGCCTGCACCGGCGCGAACAACCAGCGCTGGACACTCGGCACCGACGGCACCGCCCGCACGAACGGCAAGTGCCTCGATGTCACCGGGGGTTCGACCGCCGACGGGGCGAAGGTACAGCTCTACGACTGCAACGGCACGGGCGCCCAGCAGTGGACGTACGACGCGACGAGCCATGACGTCGTCAACACGGCGGCGGACAAGTGCCTCGATGTCACCGACGGTTCCACGGCGAACGGCGCCCGCGCCCAGATCTGGAGCTGCACGGGCGCCACGAACCAGAAATGGACCCTGAACAGCTGATCAAGCCTCCTTCGGGAGCCACTCCGGGCCCGCCGTGGACACTCCGTCCGCGGCGGGCACACCCGCCACGTCTTGTCACCGCTCACGTGCGGAATCCCGTGCCACCGAGGCAGGTAGCAGCCGTCATGCAGGCTATTGGTGTCCACGACTTCGGCGGCCCGGAAGCACTGCGGGTCCTGGATCTTCCCGAACCACAGGCGGGCCCCGGCGAGGTCCGCATCCGCGTGCACGCGGCCGCCGTCAGCCCCACCGACGTCATGCTGCGTACCGGCAGCCACGCCGTCCGCATGCCCGACCACTGGCCCCCGTTCGTGCCCGGCACGGACGCCGCCGGGGTGATCGAGCAGCTCGGACCCGGGACCGACGGACGGTTCGCCGTGGGCCGGCGGGTGGTCGCCATGGTGCTGTTCATCAGCTCGCACGGCGGGGCCTACGCCGAGCAGGTCGTGGTGCCCGCCGCGTCGGTGGTCCCGGCGCCCGAGGGGGCGGACTTCCCCGCCGCAGCGCCGCTCGCATTCGCGCGCTGGCCCCCGATGGTGTTTCCGGCCTCGTGGACGGCTCGGTGCAGACCCCCCGGACAGTGCCCGCCATCGCCGATGGCGGGACCCTGGCCGAGCTGCGAGGCTGGTCCGGCCCGGACGAGCGTGGCATCCGGGTGTGCCCGGTGATGGTGCCGGACGGCATCACCGACACCGAGGGGCTGGACACGCTGCGCCGCCAGGCCGAGGACGGCACGCTGACGCTGCGCGTCGCGGAGGTGCTGCCCGCCGAGGAGGCGGCCAGGGCCCATCGCATGCTGGAGGCCGGCGGCCTGCGATGGAGGGGCCTCAGGACGTGGGAACGCCTGCCAGTTCGGCGAGGCGGTCGGGGTTGGTGGTGAGCCAGCCGTAGCCGATGCCGTTCCAGAAGGAGCACTGGTGCCGGGCCGCGTACACCTCGGTCGTGAGGGCCTGGCTGCCGTCACCGGGCAGCAACGACATGTACGTGGCCCTGCGGTACGACGGCCAGGCCGCCTGCCCTCCGGTCGTGGGGTTCGCGTTCTTCACGAACGCACCCCAGTAGCGCACCATCGCCCTGGACAGCTGCTGTTGCTCCAAAGTCAGCGACGTCGAGGTCGCCATGGGCCACAGGTAACCGAGCTCGCTGGCGTGCGGGGCGCCGGAGTCGAACCCGTCCGGAGTCGTGCCGAGGGTGGGCGGGTGAGGGTCGTCGAACTCGTAGAAGTACGTCCTGGGCTGCCGAGCCGCGAACTCTCCCGCGAGGCTTTGATACTCGCAGCCGCCCAGGCCGTAGAAGACGCTGCTGTCGTCCCATACCGCGCCGATGGCATACGTCGCGCTGTACGGGCTGTCATAAGCGCTGTAGGGGTAGTGCGCGAGTACGGCGCCGGCCTGTGCGCCGAACTCGAGCCTGATCGCCCGCTCGTACTGCTCCTTTGTCGCGTTCGCGAACGGCAGTGCCCACTGGCGCACCTCGTCGCGTGTGGTGCCGATGAGGAGCGGGACGTTGCTGAACTTGCCGGACCGTACGGCGGCGCTCGGAGCGAGGGGCAGTTCGGGGACCCCGGACACGGGCAGGGGGCCGGTCAGGATGCCCCCGACGAAGCCGCTGCCGGCGGTCAACAGTTTTTTTGCGGGTTTGGCGCGCAGGCAGGACACGCTGGTCGCCGTATCGGCACAGTCGGCGGCCGCCGCGTAGTCCCTGCCCCTGGCGGTGGCCTGGGCGACCGTGAGGCTCGGGCACCCGCCGCTCTGGATGATCGCGCCGGCAAACAGGCCGCGCGCCGGCGGCGAGGCCAGAAGAGCGCAGACGGAGTGGCCGCCGGCCGACTCGCCCGCGATGGTCACGCGGCCGGCGTCCCCGCCGAAGGCACCTATGTTGCGCTGCGTCCAGCGGAGCGCCGCCTGCTGGTCGAGCAGGCCGTAGTTGCCCGCACCCCGCTCGCTCAGCCCGGGCACGTCGAGGAAGCCGAACACGCCGAGGCGGTAGTTGATCGTGACGACCACTACGTTGTTGGCTTTCGCGATCTGCGAGCCGTCGTAGAGGTCACCCGAACCGCTGGAAAAGCCCCCGCCGTGTATCCAGAACATCACCGGCAGCGGACGGTTCGTTCGCCGTTCGGGAGTGTAGACGTTGAGGTTCAGGCAGTCCTCACTCATACCCGGCCCGGTGCCGGTGCCGGTGGCCGATTGCAGGCAGCGCGAGCCGTAGGCGCTCGCCGACCGCACGCCTGACCAGGCGGAAGCGGGCGCGGGAGGCTGCCAGCGCTTGGCGCCGACGGGTGGTGCGGCGTACGGGATGCCGAGGAACCGGTCGATGCCGTCCGCCGAAGCTCCCTCGACGGAACCTTTGTCGGTGGAGGCCGTCAAGGAACGGGGAACCGCGGACGCCGGTGTGGCTGATACGACGGTCAGCAGGGCGAGCAGACTCACGACGGCCGCAAGTCCTCTTCGGACAACGAAGCGCACCGGACCTCCCGAAGGGCAGGAACGAGTGGGAAGGGCACATGCTCCGTTGCGAACAGCACCTGGACAACGCCACCGGTCCGCTGAGCGAAATCGTGCTCTCGGGTGAGTCCCGGGACGGTGTCCCGGCCCTCCGGATTGGGCATACCTTGATGCGCCAAGGGTTGATGGACCGTCCATGTCGGCTGTCGCCACGACGAGCGTCCGCAGCAGCACCCTTTCGCCGGCAAGGTCCTCGGGACGAACCCGAGGCACGATCTCTGCTCCCAGCTTCGCGCGGCACCCGCGACGATGCCGAGCACAGGCAATCGCTCACCACCCCGTACCCAGAGGCCGGGACCCGGGAGTACATCAGCGTGATGGTTGCGCTCCGGATGATGCCGAAGCCGGTTCCGAACACGGCCGCACCCACGACGACCGCGGCGGGGACGCCCGTGAGGGCGACGACGAGGATGCCGGCGGCCGAGGCGACCAGCCCCGGAGCGACCAGCCCGGCGGCTCCGCGCCGGTCGGCGCGCCGACCGGCGAGCCAGCGGGCTGCGGTCGCGGCGGCCGGTTACACGAACAGAGCCGCGGCGACCACGCCGGAATAGCCCGGCGCCACGACCACTGGCAGAAAGGTGACGACGACCCCCGCGCCCGCTGCCGTCACCGCGAACACGGCCGTGGGGCGGCCGAGCGCGCCGGAACGGGCCCCGGCGAAGATTCCCAGGGGTGGCCCCGGCGCCGCTTCTCGGTCGGGCAGACCCGGGACGGCGGCGATGGAGACCAGGGCGATCAGTGCCGGTACCGAGCAGACGGGCCCGTACGTCGTTGGAATCTGTCACTGGTACCCGAATGAGATGGCCTGTCAGCTGAACAGCACGCCGACGATGGTTCCCACGCCGTTGTTGACCGCGTGAACGATGACACCTGGCCACACCGACTTGGTGCGCACCAGCAGAATGCCGTTGATCGCGCCGACGACGATTGCCGGAATCAGAGCCAGGTTGATGCCGTGGGCCAAGGCGAAGATGACGGTGCTGCCGATGATGCTCACCCATGCGCCGTACCTGGTGAACGCGGTGGAGAGCACGCCTCGGAACGCGAACTCTTCGCCGAGCGGGGTGAGGACGGCGATGAACAGCAGTTGCAGCGTCAGGGCGAGCGGACCGGCGTTGGCCGCGGCGTGGTAGTCGCCTTGCGGATCGCCGTCCGTGCTTCCGATGATTGCCACGAAGATGGTGGCGACGACACGGGTCAGGAGGAACGCGAGCAGTCCGAATCCGAGCGAGAAGAAAATCCAGCGAGTCGGGATGGCGCGGACACTGAACGCGGACCAAGTGCGGATACGGATGGCGAACGCGGCGAAGAAGGCGAGCAGGCCCATGATCCCGGAGAGCGCTGCGAGAGCCAGCCCGCTCGCGACCGACTCGTCGTCGGTGAGGGCGCTGACGATCGGCGGGCCGATGATGTAGCTCAGGAAGTAGGCGCCGGCGGCGGCGAGTATCTCAGGCCACCCGGGTCGCTGACTTTTCGCACCGATCAAATCTGTCGGAGTGGCGTGGAGAATCACGGAAATTCCTCTCATGCGGGTCGGATATTTCGACGGGTTGCTTGTATTGGTGTGGTTCGCGTATGGGATGTGGCTGACCGGAAAGGTGTTTCGTCGAACGGTCAGGAAGCAGGCCCGCGTGGAACCCGGGCTGTGGCGGCGCCGGTTATCTCGTGCCGCCGGTCCACTCGGACCAGAGAATTGACCTTGCGTGTGGCCGGCGCTGCGGCGACCGCGCCCCGGAGGGCGATCGAGATCAGTTTTCAGGCGATCGTCTTCGTGCGATTCGTACGAGGAGCCTCGAAGGTCGGCGACGAAGGCGATGGCGACCATGATGACGGTGCTGCCCATGCGGCTCTCGATGAAGGGAGGGACCGGTATCAGCGCGATCCCAATCCACTGCAGGGCGCCCGGTCATGAGCCCACGAAGTGTCGCAGGTTTTGGGACCACGGGTTCCTGCCTCTTCCGGTTAGGGCCGCACCATCTGCGGCACACTGTACCGCACGGCGTACGGCACACTGTGCTGCACGGTGTGCGGTGCGCTCCTTGGTACGGCCACTCGGGAGGAGATCGTCGAGGCCGCGCTCCGTTGGGCCGCGACGCGAGGGATCGGTTCGCTGAGCGTCCGCCATGTCGCCGTTGAGGCAGGTGGGGGCGGCGACGCTCCGGTGTCATCTTCCGGGCCAAGCGGAGCTGCACCTTGTCGTCGCCGATGAGTTCGTCCGCTGTTCCGTCGACCTCCCGATCGCCGACGACAAGCGCGATCCGTCGCAACGCTTGTTCGAGCGCCTGGCTCAGCTCTTGCCTTGAGGCGGTCGGATGGCAGCGGTCGAGGGCTGGTTCGAGCTGCATCGGATGTCGGCCGGTCTGACGCCATTCCCGATGGGCGCGTCATCGTCGAGAGCGCGCACCGATTTTTGGCGGATCGCCCGCGCCAGTGGCGAGGGCCATGCCTGCTCTACCCCGACCAGGCCGGTGACATTCCACCTTGCACGGGGTGGTGAACCACGACTCCGGAGGCACTACGCGACGAGCACTCAATTCGTCCGGGGGTCTCTGGCTCCCGCAATCCTTCACGCCGGCTTCGCGTCGGGGGCGCTCTCTCCGGGAGCGGTCAGGGCCTGTTCCGCGAACCAGCGAAGTGTGTCTTCCGCCCGGTCGAGCGCTCCTTCGCCCCTGTCGAACAAGAGGCTCAGGTGCAACCCGTCCACGAGGGCCACAAACCGGACGGCCAGCACCTCTGGCGTGTCTTGCAGTGCGAATCCGTCCGCTGCCAGAAGCGTGAACCAGCGTGTCACGATCACGGCCGACTCGTCGTGCCCGGAGCGCACCATTTCGAGAACCTCCTCGTTGGCGTCGGAGCCAAGAGCGAGGGTGAGCAGTTCGAACCACACCATGAGAGTGGAATGCCGGTCCGCCGCGCCGGGGAGGAACTGCCGCAGGCTCTCATACAAGCGATCTGCGGGGGCCAGGGAGACGTCCTGGATCGAATCGTCGCTGAGCACGTGGGAGACCAACCGCCCCGCGACAGCCCGGTAGAGCAACGCCTGTGAAGGGAAATACGCTCGCAAAGTCGTCGCGCCAATACCGGCCGCGGCGGCGACAGATCGCACGCTCAGGACGCGAAGACCGTCCGTCCCGGCCAGGCGCGTTGCCACGTCCAAGATGTGTTGTCGCTTGTCGGCATTCCCAACCACGTCGCGATCCTATAGCGCAGCAAGCAGCACAGTGCACCAGGGTGGTCATGCTCCAAGGGGAGTTCTGCTCCCCGAGGACGAGCTTGTAGCCGAGGACGTGACCGTTGATGATCCACTGCAGCGAGGCGTGGGCCATCTGGAGGTCGCGGCCCATGGAGGGCAGGGCGATGCCGGCCATCGAGACGTCCAGGTCGTCGAGGAAGAGCACCAGGTGCAGGAGGTGAGGACCACCGGGCGTACCACCCCAGCACGACCGAGGAGTCCGCGTCATGACAACGACCGAACTCAGCCCCGTCCTGGGCCACACCGTGGGCGCCCGGCGTCGGCGGCGCGCGGAACCGGACGTGACCATGCGCAGCGGCCGGCGGATCTCCGCGTCCGCCGCCCGCAAACTCCTCCACGCGGTGCCGCAGAACACCCGCGACGCCCGCGCCACCGCTGGCGCTCCTGCAACCTGTGATGCGACACCTACGGCTGGGCGACGGGCGAGCCCAACGCCCGACGCCGAGATCAAGGCATGCCACCTCGTCATCCGCCACCGGGCTGAGGAGGAGGCCGACGACCCGCTGGTGGAGCCGGGACCGCTTGGTGGAGCCGGGCCCGCTATAGGCCGACGCCGTCGACCTCGGCGAGCTGCGCCTCATGGTCGGCACCCTCGACCGCACCACCCCGCGAGGCAAGCGGGACGCCGCCACGATGATCGTCGACTGGTGGATGGCCGGCCGCGCCTCCGAGTCCGCCCGACTCAACCTGCACGATGTCGCCATCATCACGGTCAGGGTCGAGGACGACACCGGCAACAAGGTCCTGCGCAAGGCCCTGGTACCTGCCGCACCTGATTATGTGAGCCAGAGGAACCGAGGTCCGGAGACTTGGTGAAGGCGGCTCACCTTCGCCTGCGCGGAGAGCACGCAGGAGAGGACTTGGCTCAGCGTGTACCCGCCCGTACGGATCAGGTCAGCGCTGAGTGGAAGCGGATAGGAAAGCGATTCCCGCTGGAGTCGCGGTGTGACAGGCGTTCTTTCCGTCGCGCAGGAGATCCGTGAGGCCACCGTTGCGCAGGACAGTGGCGTGTTCGCTGGCACTGGCCAGAGAGATACGGGCATGTGCGGCGAGCTGGGTTGTGGTACTGCCGGGATGGTTGGCGATCACGCTCAGTACGGTGGCCCGGGTACGGCCGAGGAGCGCGGTCAGAGATTGGGATGGTTCTGCCAGGGCAGCTGCGGTGACGGTGGCCGGCTCCGCGGAGAGCCGATCGTCTGAGCGGATAGGGAAGGTTATCCACGGCTGTGGCTCCGCTCTGTCACAAAGAGCGGGGTGGTGCGAGCCGAACAGAGTGGGAATGAGCAGTAACCCGCGGCCGTCGAGGTACACATCGCCACTGCGCCCGGAGGCCATGGTGACGTGCAGCACGGAGGGTATCCAGATGATCCGGCGCGGGTTGAGTTCACGCAGGAGGCACTCCACTCCTTGTTCGCTCAGATGCCTCAGACGAAGGGCCCGGTCCGCGTGGGCAAGCCGGTCGATCTGTGGCCAGTACGGTGCGATGAAGCGCTCGTGAGCCTCTTCGACCAAGGCAGCGAGTTGTTGTACGAACGCGGGTTCCTGGCTGGCCCGGTATGTGTCCGGTGACAGCCGCACAGCACGCTGCCCGGCCCATTCCTGCAGATCCTGGCGTACACGCTTTGCCGGAGTGGAACGCAACTGCTCCACAAGATCGGCCGTGCTCCCTTCGCCGACCAGGCTGAGGAATTCCACCCCCGCACCAGTCGGCGGAATCAACTCGAACAGAGGCCGGAAACGTGGGCGGAGCTGCCTGGCCGCGCGATCTCGCCAGGCGTCAAAGTGCACAGGACGCGATCTCTCCTGCAACAGCCGGATACCGATGTCCAGCTCAACCAACGGACGAGGGCCCGAGGCCAGACGAGTACGGGCCAGGTCCTCGGCGGTGAAATGGATACGCAGCGCCACACTCGTGATTCTTCCCGATGGCCTCGCTTCGGACGAGACCGAAACGAGTCGACGTGGCCACGCCATCGGCCGAGTCTGTAGTTGCAACACGACGACCCGGACGGAATCCCAGGCGGGTACCCGGTCGGTTCTGGCTCTCCGGTCACGGAAGCGCGGCCACTCCCGGCGTCATGCTCCGAGGTTAGCCAGAAGCCACCAGCCGCCGCTCAGCAGAGTTCAGAAGTTCAGTCACCTCCACGAAGCAACGAAGGAGAACGCATATGCGCGCACGTCTGTTGCTCACCGGCATAGCTCTGGGGGCCACCATGCTGGTGGGCGGCGCTGCCACCGCGCAGGCAGCCCCTGCCTCCGAGACCAGCACGACATCGACCACCACGGCGTCGGGCTACGTGAAGTACGGCACCTTCAAGTACTCGAAGTGCATATCGCTGCGGGATTCCTATGCCGGTGACGCCTACTGCGATGGGATCGGCGGCGGCTGGTACATACTCTGGGTATGGCAGTGACCCACTCCTTCTGAGCTGGGGAGTTCCTGGCGGCCCGTTCCAGCGGACCGCCAGGAACCAGCACGCGCACGCGTCCAGGAGTGCGCGGCAACCTTGATGGAGATCTCGGTGGCGGACTGCCTGGACCCGGCGACGGCTCGACACTGACCGCCCACGGCTCGGGGCTGATCCCGGCATTCGGCGGCGGACCGAGCCACTGCCCGGCCTCAGCGGCTTCAAGGCCGCCTTCCACGCGATCGAGGGGCTGCGCCGCCATTGAGCCGGGCCTCGAGCAGCCCTGGGCGAAACCAAAGATCCTCATGAACCCACGAAGGGGACTCATGCGTATGCGCATCTGGCTCACCAGTGCTGCCATGGCCACCGCCATACTGGCCGGCGGCGCTGCCACCGCCACGCAGGCAGCCCTCGCCTCGGCCTCCTCGAAAACCGCCACGGCCTCCTGCACCGCGATGGGCTTCCCACCCGTTTACAGGTGCAAGACCAAACAGGAGTGCTGGGAGACTGCGGAGAACCTCGGCTATGAGGATTGGACCTGCACTCTGCTGCCCAACGGCTGGTGGGAACTCCACGGGCGGACCTGATCGTCAAGGCCCTCCCTGCCAGAGCCGAGGGGGCGTGCAGATGTGACCGGCGTGGCACCGGGCAGACCACACCGGAAGTCGCCGAGCGATAGTGCCGTACTGGCCAACGTGTCCGGCGGCTGCGTCGACGCCGCCGTCTACGAGGCGTGCCGGCAGATGCTGGTCGGGGACAGCCGGCCGAAGGTTGTGCGGTTCGGCTATAGCGACGGTGACGCTCTCGCCGTGGGCCTCACCTGTGGCGGCACGATCGAGCTCATCCTGCGCCACCACGACCCGCGCACCGAGCCGGGACTCGCACCGGCCTTCAGCGACGCCGCGCAGGACAAACCGGTCGCCGTGGCCACGATCGTGGGCGGCCCGAGCGCTCACGTCGGGCGGATGATCGTCGTGCGACCCGGTCGGCCCAGCGCGGGAACACTCGGCAGCGAACGGCTCGATCAGTCCACCAGCACGGGACCAGCACCACCGGCGGCATCCCGTCCGCTCTGAAGGATGGCTGCACCGACGCTGCACCGACGTCGAACGGGACGCGGTCCGCTCCTACGCCCGCAGGGAGTGGATCATCATCCAGGAGAGCTGGCCCGGCATCTGAGTCCGACTGGAGAAAGGCCAACAAGAGCTGAACGAGTTGGTCGTGTCTTCGGTCGCAGCGACTTCTGTGGCCGCGATGGTGCCCCCGGCCGTGTCTCCCGCAGGAGGCGTGCCGGGGGCGGTTGTCGGGGGGAGCCGACCGGGCGTGTTCCTGGAGGCTACTTCTGGGTGGAGCAGGGGTCGCAGCAGGAGGGGGCGGGTTCGACGCAGACGGTGACGGTATCGGTGTTGTTGGTGGTGTCGGGATCCCTTTCGTTGCCGGTGGCGGTGGCGGTGTTGCTGATCCGGCCGGCCTTGGTGGCCTTGGCCCGCAGCACGAGGGTGGCGGTGGCGCCGTCGGCCAGGGCGCCCACGGTCCACTGCCCGGTGGCCGGGTTGTAGCTCCCGGGGGTGCCGTTGGCGGACAGGAAGGTGAGGCCGTCGGGGAGTTGGTCGGTGACGGTGACGCCGGTGGCCTGGTTCGGGCCGGTGTTGTGGACGGTGATGCGGTAGGTCACGGTCTGGCCGACGGTGACGGTGGTCGCGTCGGCTGCCTTCGCCACGGTCAAGTCGGCAGCCGGCTTGACCTCCGTGATCTGCTCGTTGGACGTGGCCGTCAAGGGCTCCGGCGTCTGGCCGAGCTGGTTCTCGTAGGAGGCGGTGGCGGTGTTGCTGATGTGCTTGCCGCCGCTGGCCCGGTCGATGACGGCCCGGTACTCCACCGTGGTCCCCGGCGGAAGGGTCCCGGTGTTGGGCAGGCTGCCGCCCTCCACGCCGGAAGCGCCGTTGCCGAGATGGAAGACGACCGTGTTCGCGGCGGCGTCGTAGTACGCCTGGTCGTCGCCCTTCGCGTCACTCTTCGCTCCGGCATTCGGGCCGTCGACGATACGCAGGGAACCGGGCAGATACGTCGTGCCCTGCGGGATGGCGTCGGTCAGGATGAGGTTCTCGGCCCCGCCACCGCCCTCGTTCTTGGCGGTGATGCGGTAGGTGACGGTGTCGCCCACCTCCAGCGGTCCCGCGGGAATGGCGGTCTTGGCAAGCGTCACATAGGGGGCGGTGCCGAAGAAGATGCCGTCCAGGAAGTTGCCGATGCTGCGGTTGCCGCCGGCGGCAGAGACGGAACGGAAGGCGAAGCGCGTCAGTGTCTGGCCGCCCGGGACGGTGTAGGTGCCTGTGTAGTACCCCCAGGCGGTGTTGCCGTCGGTGAAGCGCCTCTGCTCCACCGCGGAGCCGGGCGCGCCGATGTCCAGCGCCATGGTGTCCTCGCCTTGGCGGCCACGGTGGTACAGCCGCCAGTACAGCTTCGTGCCGGGCGTGGTCGGCAGGTCCTGGTAGAGCGTGGAGACCTGGTTCGCGTTGAGCTCGGCGAACTGGGCGCCCTCGGCTGCCGGCACACCGTTGAAGCCCGACCGCCACAGCTCGATCATGTGGTCGGACGCGGTGGTGAGCCAGCCCGGGACCCGCTTGGCCGCCTGCGTCTGTGAGGCGTCCGGCAGAATCTCCACACTGGTTACGGCGGGCTCTTCGAAACTGCCGTTGGCCAGGGCAACCCGGAGCGGAGCAGCAGGAGGTGTGGTCATGGTTATCTCCCTCGTGTCGATGCTGTTGGAATGCACCGCTGGGCCGTGGCGGAGCCGAAACAGTCAGTAGCACAACGCGTTCACATAAACGCGTAAAGTGATTAACGAATGAGTCCGGCCAACCCCGTGCAGCACGTTTGCGAACCCCACCCCGGACACCCCGCCCCGCCATCCCCACACGCCACCGATCGGCACACCTCTCCCACCACAGACACCTCCCCACTCCCGCCCACCACACCCGTCATGGCCGAAAGCGCCCGTCGCACTACCCGCGCTCACCCCCGCGCAGAGTGAATCAGCGACCAGCAAAGTTGACGCTCCCGGCACTCCGGACCCAACCCACGACGGCGAGCGTGGTACCGACCGCGGCCGTGCCGACGTGGTGCTGCTGCCGGATCCACCGGTTGTCGACTCAGTTTCGAGGGGGCCGCGCAGTGCCCCTGGCGTCGCGCGCGGTCACCAACAGCCGTTGCGGGGCACTCCATCGTGCGGACGGAACCTGTCCGCAAGGGTCGGTAGCGTTCCCTCATGCCGAACACCGTGCTCGACCGCCGCACACTCAACCGGGCTCTGCTGGACCGCCAGCTGTTGCTGGAACGCTCCGAGATGTCCGCTCTGGACGTGATCGAGCACCTGGTGGGCATGCAGTCGCAGGCGCCGGACGCGCCCTACGTCGGACTCTGGACCCGGCTGAAGCACTTCTCGTTCGCCGAGCTGGCGGGGCTGATGACCGAACGCCGCGCGGTGCGGATCGTGCTGATGCGGGGAACGGTGCATCTGGTGAGCGCATCGGACGCCCTGGCGCTGCGGCCGGTGGTGCAGCCGATGCTGGAGCGCCAGTTCCGTAGCAGCACCTGGTCGCCCGGAGTGCGGGGAGTGGACCGGGAGGAGCTGGTGGCTGCCGGGCGGGCGCTGGTGGGGGAGCGGGCACGGAATCCGGCGGAGCTGCGGGCGGCGCTGGGCGAACGGTGGCCGCAGGCGGATCCCGGCTCACTGGTGAACGCACTGCGCAACTGGATACCCCTCGTGCAGCTGCCGCCGCGCGGGGTATGGGGCAAGGGCGGGCAGCCGGTGTACGCGACCGTGGAGGAGTGGCTGGGGCGGACGGTCGAAAGCCCCGACGTCGGGACCGTCGTCAGGCGGTATCTCGGCGCCTTCGGCCCGGCGGGCGTCGCCGACCTGCAGAAGTGGTCCGGGCTGACGGGGCTGCGCCAGGTCGTGGCCGGGCTGGGGCTGCGGACGTACCGGGACGATCAGGGACGGGTGCTGTACGACCTGCCGGACGCGGGCCTGCCCGACCCGGATACCCCGGTGCCCGCGCGTTTCGTCGCGGACTTCGACAACCTGGTGCTGTCGCACGCCGACCGGTCCCGCATTCTCGGGGAGGTGGCTCCGGGCCAGGTGATGACGGTCAACGGGATCGTTCGCGGCACGGTCCTGGTCGATGGATTCGTGGGCGGTACGTGGAAGTTCGAGCGGCGGCGAGGTGAGGCGGCGGTCCTGGTCGAGCCGTTCGGGCGGATCGGGATCGCTGACCGGGAGGCGCTGGAGGCGGAGGGCTCCCGGCTGCTGGCGGCCACCGATCCGCAGGCGTCGGCCCATGCCGTCCGCTTCACGGGTAGCTGAGTTCAGTTCTTGACCCGGCTGCATCCGTCAGGCTGCCCGAGCCAGAGGAGGCGCTCCCCCACCGACCACCAGGTGCGTGGAGTACGTCGAACCCCATCGCCCGCGCCGTGTAGAGTAGGCGGAACGACGCGGGGTGGAGCAGCTCGGTAGCTCGCTGGGCTCATAACCCAGAGGTCGCAGGTTCAAATCCTGTCCCCGCTACCAACGCACCGGCCCCCTCGACTCCATGTCGAGGGGGCCGGTTGCCCGTCCGGGCGCTGCCGTGGATTGCTTACGGTCCATCTTCTGGCCGAGCTCTTCGAGGCCGCCTTTCAGCTGGTCGGCTTTGTCGATCAAGAGTCCCGGCCTTCTGGCCAAGGTTCCCGATCTGGAGACGCACCGCGGTCAGGCCGCTCTTGATGATCCCGAACTCGCGGTCGTTCTTCTCCGCGACCTCTTCGAAACACCGGTCAAAGCGGACAGCTCGCCGTGGGATATGAGGTCCTCGGGCACGTGGGTCGCTCCTGCCAGATCATGGAAACGAGCAGACATCAGGTAAAACCAGCGCAGATCGTCGAGCTGCTCACGGGGCGTACCGAGCCGAGGACCGTCGCGGCCCCGGTGAGTACGACACGGAGCGAGGCAGCATGAGCGAGGCAGTAGCCGACGGAAACGGCTCCCTTATCCCGCACCCAAGGCGACCGCGGAGGAGCTGTGTGCCGCGCTGGTGCGGATCGCGCCGAGCCCGGTGGCCGCATTCGACGCCGACTGGACGAAGGCGATGGCGGCCGCTCGTGAGCGTGTGGATGCGACGGTTCCTACGGCAGTGGGCGTTGACCGTGGCCATCGAGCGCCACCCCGCCCGCGCGGCACGCCTGCGCGAGCTGGAGGCACGCGCCGCGCAAGTGGAGAACCTGGCGGGGCCCGCGCCATCGCCGCCGAGGTGTCCGTCGGTCTACCACGTGGCAAAGGGGGCCGTTCGCACGCTCACCAAGAACGCGGCGCTGCACTGGGCGGAATCCGGAGTGCGCGTCAACTCCCTGCACCCCGGATTCATCGGGACCCGGCAGTTGCTTGAGCGGTACGAGGGAACGGCCCGCCACGAAGCCATGCTGGACGGCACCCCGATCGGAAGGCTGGGCCGTGGGGCCTCTCGCCTCAAGTCCGCGTGGCTGTCGGGGGCTCATCCGTCCCGCCGAGGACGTGGTCGGTTTCGCGTTGGGCGGCGTACCAGCCCAGGGCGCGCACCATGGCCTTGTGCGGGGTGGGCGGCAGGAGCGGGGCGAGGTTGTCCCAGGCTTCGTCGACGAGGCCGCGGGCTTCGGCCATGCACACCTCGAGGGCGCCGCTGCGGACGAGGAGCTCGGATGCTGTGCGGGCCCCGGTGTCGGAACGCTGCCGGAGCATATCGCGCAGGTGTTGGCGGTCGGTCGCGTCGAGGAGTCCGACGGCGTGGGCCACGGGGTAGGTGACCTCGCCGTTGCGCAGGTCTTCCGCGGGGGAGCGGGTGGTGATGCCCTGCTGATGTTCCTGGGCGGTGACCAGCCCGTACAGGTCGGCCACGTCGTCAGTGATCTGGTAGGCGGTTCCGACGGCTTCGAAGTACCGGCAGATGGCATCGAGTTGCTGCTCGTCGGCGCCGCCGAGGATCGCGGAGACCTCTGCGGTGCTGCGGACGAGCATCCCTGTCTTGAGCCGGTGTGCGGTGCGGACTTCGTCGAGGAGCGGGCGGGCGTCACCGCTGGTGACGGCTTCGTCGAACGCGGCGTGGTGCCCGGCGATGTCGAGGGCCTGGCCGGCGTGGGCGGCGCGCAGGTCCCGCAGGTAGAGCTGGTAGATACGGAGCATCGTTTCCGGGGCGGCCTGCGGTACCCGCTGGATGAGAGCGTCGAAGGTGTAGTAGCCGAGGGTGCCCGCGGTGATGGCGGGAGCGGTGCCGAAGACCTCGTGGACGCTCGGGTGGCCACGCCGCGTGGGCGAGTTGTCCTGAATATCGTCGATGACCAGTGCGGAGAGGTGGAGAAGCTCGGTGACCGCGGTGAGCGGCCGGTAGGGCTCCGGGTCGGTGTCGAGAAGGCAGAGGACGGCTGCGGCGACGTAGGGGCGCCAGGAGCGTCCCGGGTTGTCCAGCAGGTGCAGGAGGGGAGCGGCGACCGCCCCATGGAGACGGGCACGTGCGCCGGCGTCGAGACCGGTCAGGCCGCTGGTGCCGGTGAGGAGCCCGAGCGCGGCGTCGTCTGCCGGGTCAGGGGAGTACAGGGCTGCCGCTTCCGCCCCGGCGATGTCGTGGGTACGGCGCATGTAGTGCTCGATGTCGCCGATGGTGTTGGTCGGGAGGGTCTGCAGGAAGGCGCTGCCGCTCACGGGCGTGGTTCCCATGGTGCCGTGGACGGCCGCGGGGCTCTCCCACATGGCGCGGCCCACGACCAGGGTGCGGACCTCGCCCTCGGCGATTGTCGCGGTGATCTCGGCGTCCAGACCGAGGTCGGGCACGCTCACGTGCACGGTGGTGGGGTAGGTGTTGAGGGTGGCCAGTGAGGTCCAGTGCTTCAGGGGCCGCCAGGTCAGGTCGTGGTAGCTGACGTTGCCGTCCGGGTCGACCGCTGTGGCACGGGTGAGTTCCGGCCCGGTGGCACCGGTGGCCGGATCGCTGGTGCGGGAATGGATGCAGCTGATCTCCCAGTCGTTGTCGAGCTGGATAGCGGCCCACTCCCAGGTGTGGTCCGGTGTTCCCGGGGCCCGTTGGACGTCGTAGTAGGTCGCGCCCCAGTCCTGCTCGAACCAGGCGTGACCCTCCAGCCGTGCCCGGCTGCCGTCCTCACGGCGCACCGTCCCGTGGGCACGCAGTCGCGGTACGAAGTACGACGTCATCGCGTCCGCGTCGGTGGGAAGCCGCCCCGGGTGGCGCCCTTGGGCGTCGAACTGTGGGGCCGCGCTCTTGGCTGCGGTGAGGACGAGCTCGAAGCGGTCCCTGTTATGGAAGCTCAGTCGGTATCCGCCGTCTTCGTCGCGGCGCAGGGCCGCCAGGTCACCGAAGGAGATGTCCAGGGTCTCGGCCGACTCGACCACTGGGTCGGCCAGCAGCCGGTCCGGAAGCAGGGGGCCCTCGGCAAGGGCCTGCGCCAGTGCTTCGCGGACCCGGTGGTCCTGTGCGGTGTCGCCGGCGAGCGCGTCGCGCACTGCGTGGTGCATGGTGGGCGAGAGCCAGGCGCCGTGAGACACGCCCTTCGGGCCCGAGCACATGGACACCAGGGCATAGCCGGGGGTGGCGGCGCTGTCCCGGATGTCGTGGTGGCGCAGCATGCTGATCATCCACGTGTAGGTGTCGCCGTCCTCGTCGCGCAGATGACCGTTGAGGTACCACGTCTCAGCGCCGGCGGAAGGGTGCGGTGAGCCGAAGGGCGCTGAGACTGTGGCGTGCTGGTGCGCTGGGTGAGAAGGGACCTGCGCCACAGGGTCGGAGGATGTGGTCATGCCAAGAAGCTAAATGTCCGTGGTCACCCCTCAATGGCCATTGACCGCCAGATCATCAGATCGGATGAACATCGGGCTGTAGCAATGGAATTGCCGTGTCGTCTTCGCTCCCGGTTCGTTAAAGCGGAACGCCAAGGGGAGGAGGCCCTCGATGGAGGTAAAGGGTGTACACCACGCCTACGGCCGACGTGAGGTACTGCGCGGTATCGACCTACGACTGCGACCGGGAGTCCTGGCCGGGATAGTCGGGGAGAACGGTGCGGGCAAGTCGACCCTGTTGAAGATCCTTTCGGGTGAACTGGCTCCCGATCGGGGCGCGGTGATCCACCACGGAGGCTTCGGGTATTGCTCGCAGGCGGCTGTCCTCAACGACGCACTCACCGTTCGCCAGCACCTGGACTACTTCAAGGTCGCCTACGGATTGGCCGACCTGAAGCGCGCCGAAGAGGTCATGGAGGCATTGCAGTTCAGCGAGTACGCGGACGAGCGGTCCGGAGCCCTCAGCGGCGGGACCCGGCAGAAGCTGAACCTCACCCTCGCTCTCATGTACGACCCCCACACCTTGCTGCTGGACGAGCCCTACCAGGGTTTCGACTGGGAGACCTACCAGCGTTTCTGGGACCTGGCGACGTCGCTGCGCGGCGACGGCCGATCGGTGCTCGTGGTCTCCCACCTCGCCTACGACGCGACACGTCTCGACGTGCTGTGGCGCATGGAAGGCGGCGTTCTGCACGAGCAGACCCCGGAGCGTGCGGCATGAAGCCGCGCCGGCCCGGCCGCCGCCACCGCACGTACCTCACGACCGCGACCCGCTACGCGCTGACCGAGCACCTGCGCAACCGCTTCGCCATGGTGCTCATGGCCCTGTTCATCCCGGTGTGGACCGCGCTGGCATTCTGGTCCGTTCCCGACACCCGCACCCGCTTCCGGCTGCGCGCCACCGGAAACCTGCTCACCCCCCACGGCAACCAGCTGACCGAGATCACCGGCGCCCTCAACGCCGTCACCCTGATCATCGGCTTCATGATGTTCGCGGCCTCGTTCGCAGGCGGCCGCTTCGATCGTCGACTCGCCCTCGCCGGCTACCCCCGCACCCATCTCGTCCTCGCCAAGCTCACCTCCCTCATGCTGGCCTCCGCAGCCGTGGCCGCCTACACGACAGCGCTCACCTGCGCCTTCTGGGAACCCGAGCAACCAGCCCTGCTCGCCGCGGCCCTCTTTCTCGCCGGGATCACTTACGGCGCCCTGGGCGTCGCCTTCGGCTCATTGCTACGACGCGAAGTGGAGGGCATGTTCGCCGTCGTGATGACCAGCGTCATCGACCTCGCCCTCCAAAACCCCCTCTACAGCTCCAGCTCAAACGGCGGCATCGTGCGCTATCTGCCGTCCTACGGCGCGATGCAGGCCGCCACGGGTGCGGGGTTCTCCACCACGCCCCTGCCGAAATACCTGGCCATCCAGGCCGGATGGTTCGCCGTCGCCGCCCTCGTCGGCCTTCTCGCCTTCCACATCCGAACCCGGAACAGCCTCGGCAGGCCACGACCGCACGTCATCGCGCCGTCCACCGCTGACGCCACCCGGCAGGCCGAGGCCCGCCCGAGCGGGACGTAGGCAATCGCGGGGCGTCCACGACCACCTGCCGATGTGGGCCGTCAGGGTGTGGCCAGTTCGAATCGGGAGACCAGGACCGCGCCGCCGAGCGCCTGGGTGGCGTAATTGAAGATGGCGTACCGGTAGCCCATGAAGAACCGCCAGTCGTTGCCCATCGTGAACGGCGGACCGAGGCGGATGAAGTGGGTGCCGTCGGTGCTGTAGGAGAAGATTCCGGGGCGCGCCGCGCCGGGGCGGATGTCGGCGTTGGCGCGCAGCCATACGCGGCCCCCGGGGATGCTGGCGCCCGCGGCTTCGGCGCCGGTGCCGGCCTCGGGCTGCGGCATCACCGCTGAACACAGAGGTCGCCGACGATCTGCGGGATGCGGACGCGCCTGCGGGGTGGCGGTGTACCCGTCGGGCGGGACGTGGCGGAGCAGGGGTGCCCCGCCGAGGTTGGGGTGGGTGCGGGGTAGTCGAGGGCGGCGTCGAGCCGGGGTGCCGACCAGGACAGGGCAAGTGCGAGCTGGCTGGCGGTGAGCGGGCTGTCGGCCTGCGCGAGCGCGGTCATGACGGTGAGGGCGTCGTCGACGGCGCCGGGCGGGCGGCGGTCGACGACTTCGCGCTGTCGGGGGAGTTTTTCGAGGTCGAACTGGTGATCGTGGACGCCGAGGAGGTCAGCGGGCTGCCAGGCGGTCATGCCTGCGGCGAGCAGGCGTCGCTTTCTGGAGGTCGCGGCCGATGGTCGGGCGACCGGGGCGGCAGCTTTCTTCCGGGCCGCGGGCCGTGGGCGGCCGCAGGCCCGTGGCGACACCTGTTCCGGCTGCACGCCGAGCGCGCCGTCCTTCTCGTGATGATGGAAAAAAGATGCCCTCCATGACGGCCAAATGATTGATTCGAGGGCTTCAGTAACTCCAGACGCCGACCTAGCGTTGCGAGCACGTAAACGGCCAGGCCGTCGGCCGTGCGACACGCCCTGACGTGTCCGGGACGGCCTTGCTCTGACGGCTTCCCGAAGGGAGAGTGCGATGGCGCCCGTGGAGTTGCTGATCGGTAGTCGACGGCAGGCGGCCAGGGGGACGGCGGGGACCCGGGAGGTGAAGTCGCCGTTCGACGGCTCGACGGTGGGCACGGTGGCGCTCGCCGGTCCCGAGGACGTCGAGGCGGCCCTTGCGGTGGCGGAGCGGGGCGCGTCGGTTTGGCGCCGTACGCCTGCCCATGAGCGGATGCGCATCCTGCTGCGTGCGGCGGAGCTCGCCGACGAGCGGGCCCCGAAGACGGCGCGGACCATCAGCGCGGAGTCCGGCAAGACGATCACCGAGGCCACCGGCGAGGCGTCCCGCTCCGGCGACCTGATCCGGCTGGCGGCCTTCGAGGGAACCCAGCTCTACGGCGAGACCCTCCCGCTGGACGCCAATCGCGGCACCGGACAGGACAAGGTCGGCTTCACTCTGCGCCAGCCCTGCGGCGTCGTCGTGGCCATCACGCCGTTCAACTACCCGGCCCTGCTGGTCCTGCACAAGCTCGCCCCTGCCCTGGCCGCCGGCAACGCGGTCATCCTCAAGCCCGCCAGCGGCACGCCGCTGACCGCCCTCGAGCTCGCCGAGTGCTTCGTGGACGCGGGCCTGCCGGAGGGCGTGCTGTCGGTGCTCGTCGGCTCCGGCTCGGTGCTGGGCGACGCCCTTGTCACCGACCCGCGCGTCCGGAAGATCTCCTTCACCGGCTCCACGGCCACCGGCGAGCACATCTCCCGCGTCGCCGGTGTGAAGAAGCTGTCCCTCGAACTCGGCGCCTCCTGCCCGGTCGTCGTCCTCCCCGACGCCGACATCGAGGCCGCGGCGAGCGCCGTCGCCGCCGGGGGCTATGTCAACGCCGGACAGGTGTGCATCTCCGTCCAGCGGGTGATCACGCACCCGGCCGTGACGGGAGACTTCCTGGACGCCCTCGTCCCCAAAGTCGAGGCCATCCGCACCGGCGACCCCTCGTCCCCGGACACGACCATGGGCGCGCTCATCACCGCCACCGAGGCGGAGCGCGTCGAGCGGGCCATCGTCCGGGCCGGCGAGGACGGCGCCCGCGTCCTGACCGGCGGTGAGCGTGACGGAGCCGTGGTGCGGCCCGCCGTTGTCGCCGACGTCGACCCCCAATCGCCGTTCAGTCAGCAGGAGTTGTTCGGCCCCGCCGTCGCCGTGAGCCCGGCCGCGGACTGGGAGTCCGCCATCGCTCAGGCCAACGGCACCGCCTATGGCCTCGGCGCCGGCATCTTCACCTCCGACGTCGCCGGAGCGGTCCGCGCCATCCGGGAGATCGACGCCGGTTCCGTCCACATCAACTGGACGCCCCTGTGGCGCGCCGACCTGATGCCGTACGGCGGCCTCAAGGGCAGCGGCTACGGCAAGGAAGGCCCTCGTGCCGCGGTCAGCGAGATGACCGAGGCCAAGACCATCGTTCTGCACGGCCGTCCCTGGTGACCCGGGCGCCCGCTCGTACAACCCGATCAGGAGCCGACTCATGACCGACCGGACGCAACAGCGCACGGTGCGCCTCACCGTCGCCCAGGCTGTCGTCACCTACCTCTCCCGGCAGTACTCCGTGGCCGACGGTCACCGGCGGCGCCTCATCCCGGCCGCGCTGGGCATCTTCGGCCACGGCAACGTGGCCGGGCTCGGGCAGGCTCTCGACCAGCTCAGTGACCAACTCCCCTTTGTACAGGGGAGGAACGAGCAGGCACTCGTCCACATCGCGACCGCCTACGGCAAGGCGAGTAAGCGGCACTCTGCTCTCGCCGTGACCGCCTCCATAGGCCCGGGCGCCCTGAACATGGTGACCGGCGCCGGCCTGGCCACCGTCAACCGGCTGCCCGTCCTGCTGCTGCCGGGCGACACCTACGCGACCCGCCACCAGGGGCCCGTCCTCCAGCAGTTGCAGCACCCCGTCGAGGCCGACGCCTCGGTGAACGACGCCTTCCGCCCCATCTCCCGCTTCTTCGACCGCATCACCCGGCCCGAGCAGCTGCTCACCGCGCTGCCCGCGGCGATGCGCGCGCTCACCGATGTCGACACCGGTGGCGTCGTCGTCTCCCTCCCGCAGGACATTCAGTCCCACGCCTACGACTACCCGGTGGAGTTCTTCGCCGAGTGCGACTGGCAGATCCGCCGTCCGGCGCCGGACGCCGACGAGGTCGCGGCGGTGGCACGGATGCTCGCCGAGGCGGAGAAGCCGCTGATCATCGCCGGTGGTGGCGTCGTGCACTCCGGTGCCACCGAGGAACTGGAGGCACTCGCCGATGCGGCGGGCGTCCCCATCGCGGAGACGTTCGCAGGCAAGGGCGCCGTTCAGCGCCGCGCGTGGTGGCAGCTCGGGGGCATCGGCCTGGAGGGCACTCCGGCGGTCAATGCCCTGGCCCGGGACGCCGACTTCGTGCTCACCGTGGGCTCGCGCCTGACGGACTTCGCCACCGCCTCGCACTCCATGTTCCAGAATCCGCGAGTGCGCTTCGCGAGCATCAACGTCAACGTGCACGACGCGGGCCGCC
Source organism: Streptomyces sp. NPDC005962 (assembly GCF_040629205.1). Classification (NCBI taxonomy): domain Bacteria; kingdom Bacillati; phylum Actinomycetota; class Actinomycetes; order Kitasatosporales; family Streptomycetaceae; genus Streptomyces; species Streptomyces sp. NPDC005962. Next base: position 296,702 of record NZ_JBEXVE010000007.1, read on the forward strand.
TGGGTGCGACCGGCATCGTGGCCGACGCGAAGAGGGCCCTGGCCGCGCTGACCGACGCCGTAGATGCGAACGGCACCACCACTCCGGCAGCCTGGCAGGAGAAGGTGCGTGGCCTGGACGAGCAGTGGCGGAAGCAGCGTGCCGCCGCGCTCGACCCGGACACCCCCTTCGACTTCGCGTCACTGCCGGATGACTCCGATGTCGTGAGCGACACCGACGCGGTCCTCACCCAGGGCCAGTTGATCGGGCTTCTCCAGGAGCACGCACAGGGCGGCGACACGATAATCGCTGCCGCCGGCGGGCCGCCCGGCGATCTGCTGAAGGTGTGGGACGCCACCGAAGGCCGCTTCGCCCACCTGGAATTCGGCTTCTCCTGCATGGGCTACGAACTTCCCGCCGCCATCGGCGTCCGCTTCGCCGAGCCCGATCCGTCGAAGCGGGTGCTGTCCCTGCTGGGCGACGGCACGTTCCTCATGGCGCCGACCGAACTGGTCACGGCCGCCCAGGAGAAGCTCCCGCTCACCATCGTGATCCCGGAAAACCACGGATACCAGGTCATCCACCGCCTCCAAATGATCCGCAGCGGACAGGAGTTCGGCAACGAATTCCGCTACCGCGACGGCAGCCTCGATATCGGCACGGGCAAGCCCGCACGCCTGGAGGGCGACTACCTCCAAATCGACCTCGTCCGGATCGCGGCGGGCCTCGGCGCCCACGCCCTCCGCGCCACCACCGCCGACGACGTACGCGCCGCCCTGGCCGGCACCCGCGACCACGACGGCCCCGTCGTCCTCGTCGTCCCCGTGATCCCGCACGCCGACCTGCCCGGCGCCGGAGCCTGGTGGGACGTGGCCCCGGCCGAGGTCTCCGAGCAGGAAGCGGTCGCCCAGCTGCGCCGCGAGTACGAAGAGGGCCTGGCCTCCCAGAGGTGGTACGGATGAACCCCTCACGCCCGGGCCCCTCACGCCCGGACCGTTCCCCCCTGGACCGTGGCCACCTGCGCGCCCGGCTCGCCGCCGGAGAGACCACGCTGGGTACGTTCGTCGGCACCGCCTCCCCGGTCACGGCCGAGGTGTGCGCCGCGACTGGCCCCGACTGGCTGCTGCTCGACCTCGAACACGGCGCCGGGGGAGAGGAACAGGTCCGTACGACCGTCCCCACCGCGGCGGCCTACGGTGTGCCGACCGTCGTACGCGTCGAGTCCGCGGCCCGTATCCGCATCGGCCGCGTCCTCGACCTCGGCGTTGCCGGGATCATGCTGCCGCGCCTCGACACGGCGGCCGAAGTCCAGGAAGCGTTGCGGCACTTGAGGTACCCGCCCGCGGGGGATCGGGGCGTGGCCACCTATAACCGCGCCTGCCGCTTCGGGCTCGACCCCGCGGCCCTGGACCGGGAGGGCGAGATCCTCGGCGTGGTCCAGATCGAATCGGCGAGCGCGTTGGCGGAGGTCGAGGCCATCGCGGCGCTGGACGGCGTCGACGTACTGTTCGTCGGCCCCCGCGACCTCAGCCACGACCTCGGCGTGCCCGGCATGTTCGCCGAGCCCGTCTACCAGGAAGCGCTGGAGCGAGTCCGCAAGGCCGCCGCCGACCACGGCAAGGCGTGCGGCCTCCTCGTCCCCGATGGTGCGGCCGCGGCCGCCAAACGGGCCCAGGGCTGGACGTTCATCGCCATCGGCTCCGATTCCACTCTGCTCGCCGCAGCCCTGTCCACCGCGCTCGGAGAGGCCCGGGCCCAGCACCACCAGGAGACATGATGCCCACCACCACCCCGGGCGCCGCACGCGAGATCGGCGTCGGACTGATCAGCGTCGGCTGGATGGGCAAGCTGCACAGCCGCGCCTACCAGGCACTGCCCTCCGTCTACCCCGAACTCGGCATCAAGCCCCGCCTCGTCCACGCCGCCGACACGGCCGAGGACCGCGCGGCCTACGCCCGTGACACCCTCGGCTACGAGAAAGCCACGACTGACTACCGCGCCGTCCTCGACGACCCGGACGTCGACGTGGTCTCGATCTGCGCACCCAACGTCCTCCACCACGCGATCGGTATCGCCGCCGCCAAGGCCGGCAAGCCGTTCTGGATCGAGAAGCCCGTCGGGCGCAGCGCCGAGGAGACCGGCGAAGTCGCAGCCGCGGCCCGCGCCGCCGGGGTGGCAACCTCCATCGGCTACAACTACCGGCACGCCCCGGCCGTCGAGCGGGCCCGGCAGCTGATCGCCGGGGGGCGGCTGGGCCGTATCACCAACGTGCGCGCCACCTTCTTCTCCGGTTACGCCGCCGAACCCAAGGGTGCCCTGTCCTGGCGCTTCAAGCGGGACCTGGCCGGGCACGGCGCGCTCGGCGACCTCATGAGCCACGTCGTGGACCTGGTCAGCTATGTGGTGGCCCCGATCCACGAGGTCTCCGCGCTCACCAGCACCGTCTATACCGAGCGCCCGATCCTGCCCATGGGCTCGGGCACGCACTTCGCGGTGATCGAGGACGGTGAGATGGCCACCGTGGAGAACGACGACTACAGCGCCGCCCTGGTGCGCTTCGGCGGCGGGGCCGTCGGCACCCTGGAGGCGTCCCGCGTCATCGTCGGCCCCCAGTGCGGCATCGGCTTCGAGATCTACGGCACCGACGGCTCGGTCGCCTGGAACTTCGAGCGGATGAACGAGCTGCGCGTCGCCCTCGACCGCGGCGGCCCTCACCAGGGCTACACCACGGTGCTCGGCAACGGCCACATGGGCGACTACGCCAACTTCCAGCCCGGCCCCGGCAACAGTATGGGCTACGACGACCTGAAGGTGATCGAGGCCAAGAAGTTCCTGGCCGCCGTGGCCGGCATCGAGCACCACAACTCGACCATCGAGGACGCGCACGCCGTCGCCGAGGTGATCGCGGCGGCAGCGGCCTCCGCGGAGAGCGGCTCGTGGCAGCGGGTGTCCGAGGTGCCGGGCGCGAACTTCGGTCATCCGAAACGGAAGTGATCGCGATGTCCGAGCACCTCGTCGTGGCCCTCGGCCCCGTCGACGCCGACACGGTGTGCCCCGTCCTCGGCGAGCACGCCACCCTCGTCACCGACCCCACGCCCGAGGACCTCACGGTCGCCGAGGGCGCCATCGTCCGCGCCGACCGCCGGGTCGACGAGGACTTCCTTCGGCAGGCGCCACGGCTGCGGGTCATCGCCCGCACCGGTGTCGGCGTCGACCTGGTCGACGTCGCTGCGGCCTCCGCCCGCGGCATCCCCGTCGTCATCACCCCCCACAGCGGCACCCGAGCCGTGGCCGAGGGCGTCTTCGCCATGGCCCTGCACCTGGTCAAGAGGCTGAAACCACTGACCGAACTGGTACGGGACGGCCGCTGGGCCGAGCGGTCGGCCGTGCCGGTCGGCGATCTGGACGGTGCCACCCTGGGGATCGTCGGCTACGGCCGCATCGGCCGGCGCGTGGGCGAACTCGCCGCCGCGTTCGGGATGCGTACCCTCGCGTACGACCCGTTCAGTCCTCCTCCGCCCGAGTTCGCCAGCGCCGACCTCGACGAACTCGTCGAGTCCAGCGACGTGGTCACCCTGCACGCCCCGCTCACCGAAGGCACCCGGCACCTCGTGGATGAGCGACTGCTGGCCCGTGTCAGGCCGGGAGCCATCCTCATCAACTGCGGCCGGGGCGGCCTGCTCGATCCGGACGCCACCCTGGCCGCCATGGAGTCGGGCCGGCTGTCGGGCGTCGGACTGGACGTGTTCGACCCCGAGCCGGCCCTTCACCACCCGCTGTTCGACCACCCCGACGTCGTGCTCACCCCGCACCTGATGGGCATGACCCGCCGGGCGATGACGCTGACGTTCCGCGACGCCGCCCGCGGTGTCGCGGACGTTCTCGCGGGCCGGGAGCCGCCCGCGGTCGCCAACCCCGACTGGAAGAACTACCGAAAGGCCACGGCATGACCACCCCATCCCTGAACAGGATCGCCGGCGCGCCCATCTCCTGGGGCGTGTGCGAAGTACCCGGCTGGGGCTATCAGCTGACGCCCGACCAGGTACTGAAGGAAATGCGCGAGGTCGGCTTGGCCGCCACCGAGATCGGCCCCGAGGGCTTCCTGCCCGGTGAGCCCGATGCCATGGCCCAGGCCCTTGCCCACCACGACCTGCACGCGGTCGGTGGCTTCACCCCGCTGCTGCTGCACGTACCCGGACACGACCCTCTGCCCGCGGTGGAACAGCTCCTGGAGAGCTACGCGGCCTCGAACGCGGACGTACTGGTGCTCTCGGCCATCACGGGGCAGGACGGCTACGACTCCCGCCCCGAACTCGACGCGGACGGCTGGCAGCGGCTGCTGTCCAACCTCGACCGCCTGACGGCCCTGGCCGCCGAACGCGGCGTACACGCCGTCCTGCACCCGCATGTCGGCACGATGATCGAGAACGGCGACGAGGTCCAGCGCGTCCTGGAGCACTCGGCGATCTCCCTCTGCCTCGACACCGGCCACCTGCTCATCGGCGGCACCGACCCCGCCGAGCTGACCCGCCAGGCACCCGAGCGGATCGCCCACACCCACATGAAGGACGTGGACGCCTCCCTCGCCGCCAAGGTCCAGTCCGGTCGCCTCACCTACACCGAGGCCGTCCGCGAGGGCATGTACCGCCCGCTCGGCGCGGGCGACGTCGACGTCCAGGCCATCATCACGCACCTCGCCGCCCGCGGATACGACGGTTGGTACGTCCTGGAACAGGACACCATCCTCACCGAGGAACCCAAGGAAAAGGGGCCGGTCGACGATGTGTGGGCCAGCGCCGAGCATCTGCGCTCGATGCTGCGCGGAGTTTCCTGACCGCATACCAGTCTGATGTTCTTTTGATGGCTTCCCGGGGATTGACCAGTGTGTGCGGGGCGCCCAAGAATTGCGACGCAACTTCGTATTCATTCTTGGCATTGCCATGGCTGGCGCGCCGGTCTTTTCCGGACATGAGAAATGCAGGAAGTGGAAATGACTGCTGAGCACCTGCTGGCCACATGCTGGACCACCGCGGGCGACGCCGCTCCCGACAGGAATGACCAGCGCAGTCCGCTGAGCCTTCGGGAACGGGCGGAGGCGGCGAGTGCCGCCGGGTACAAGGGCTTCGGGCTGGTGCACGCGGACCTGCTGGCGGCCGAGCGCGAATACGGTCTTGCGGGCATCCGGTCGATATTCTCGGACAACGGCCTCGCCCATATCGAACTGGAAGCCTTCGCCGACTGGTGGACCGACGGGCCCCGGCGGGCCGCGTCGGACGCCGTCCGCCGGGACCTCCTCGAGGCCGCCGAGGCGCTCGGAGCACACCACATCAAGATCCATGGCGATGTCGAGGACGGACCGCTGCACCTCGACGTCTGGGCCGAGGAGTTCGCCGCGCTGGCGGCCCAGGCGGACGCCGTGGGTGCCCGGGTCGGGATCGAGTTCCTGCCCTGGTCCAATATCAAAACCGTGCACGACGGACTCCGGCTCGTCGAGGCCGCCGGCCACCCGGCGGGCGGCGTCATCATCGACGTCTGGCACACCGAGCGCGCCCACACACCATCGGCCGAGCTGGCGGACGTACCAGGCTCGCGCATCGTGGGCGTGGAGCTCAATGACGCCGACAGCCAGGTCGTGGGCAGCCTTTTCGAGGACACCGTCCGACGCCGCCGCCTGTGCGGGGAGGGTTCCTTCGACCTGCCGGGGATCATCGCGGCGCTCCGTACGGCCGGTTGGTCCGGCCCCTGGGGGGTGGAGATCCTCTCGGACACACACCGTGCGCTGCCGGTGAGGGAGGCTGCCGAAGCGGCGTACCGGACCGCCGCGGCGCTCCTGTGAAGTAAGAGCCGCAGGGGTGGTGAGGACGAGATCACGGTCGTCCCCACCACCCCTGCTTTCACGCGCGCACCGCGCGTCGGGTGCACTCCAGCCCCTTACGTCCGTGCCAGCAGCTGGAACTCGAACACATACCGCGTGGCGTGGTACAGATGCGTGCCGTACTCCACCGCCGCCCCGCCGGCGTCGTACGCCGTGCGCCGCATGGTGAGCATCGGCGCACCCGCGGGTTCTCCGAGGTATCCGCCCTCCTCGGCAGTGGCCGTATGGACTCCGACCGTCTGATGCGCGCTGTGCAGACCGATGCCGGCCGCGCGCAGGAGCCGGTACAGGCCTGTGGTTTCCAGCCGTTTGGTATCCAGGTCGAGCGACAGATCGGTGGGAAGGTAGTTGCGCAGGACGGCCACGGCGAGTCCGTTCGCGCACCGGATACGCTCCAGCCGGGCCACACTGTCGCCCTGGCTGATGCCCAGAGCCGTGGCCACCTCGGCAAGCGCGGGGACGACATCGTTGCGTACCACCCGCGTGCTCGGTACCTGCCCGGCCTCCACCAGATCGTCGTAGAGGCTGGTGAGCTCCAGCGGGCGCTTGACCGTGTTGTGGACGACCTGGGTGCCGATGCCCCTGCGCCGTACCACCAGCCCCTTCTCGACCAGGGCGCTGACGCCTTGCCGGACGGTCGGCCGTGACAGACCGAGCCGTTCGGCGACCTCCACTTCGTTATCGAGCAGGTCGCCCGGCAGGAGCAGACCGCGGACGATGGCCTGCTCCAACTGCTGGGCCAACTGGTAGTACAGCGGTACCGGGCTCGTACGGTCGACGGCGATGCCCAGCCCAGCCGTACTGCCCACGGCTTTCCGGCGCCCGGGGCGGAGGCTCTTCATCGGGTGCGGGTTTCCTTTCGGGCAGCCGGACTTAAGGCACGGACAACGACCCCGCTCAATCCGTGGTTATCGCATCCCGTAGCTCTTAGGAAAATGAAGGGATGACGAGTCGATACACCTGACCATTTCAGGTGTAGAGGTCACGCGTAGCCAGCGTCAAGCAATTGTTCTGACATATTGCGCTGATGGACAAATGATGTCTTTACAAACGTTGACCTCGAGGTGGCGTGAGGGTTCTATCTCGTCATACGAAACAACCGTGTTAACGGCATGTGATCCGGAGCGTTCGCTCGATCAGCCGCCTCTCCCCTCCCCTGCCGCACAGTGAGGTGCCGGAAAGATGAACCGTTTGTCTCGCCCCCGATCCCGAAGAATCACCCCCGTCGTTGCCGCGGTGGCGGCCGCCCTGCTGGTCGCCGGATGCTCCAGCAGTTCCGGCGGCAAGAAGGCCGACGAGGCCGGGAACAACATCTCGGCCGGGAAGGCCACCACACCCCGCATGACGGTCGCGATGATCACGCACGCCGCGCCCGGTGACACCTTCTGGGACACGATCCGCAAGGGTGCCCAGGCCGCCGCCGCCAAGGACAACGTCAAGCTCATCTACTCCAGCGACCCCAACGGCCCCAACCAGGCCAACCTGATCCAGAACGCGATCGACCAGAAGGTCGACGGCATCGCGGTCACTCTGGCCAAGCCGGGCGCCCTGAAGGGAGCGGTCGCCAAGGCCGAACAGGCCGGTATCCCCGTGGTGGGCTTCAACAGCGGCGTCGACGACTGGAAGAAGCAGGGTCTGCTCGAGTACTTCGGCCAGGACGAGACCATCGCCGGCGAGGCCTACGGCCGCAGGCTCAACAAGGTCGGTGCCAAGCACACGGTCTGCGTGATCATGGAGCAGGGGCAGGTCGCTCTGGAGGCCCGCTGCGCCGGGGTGAAGAAGACCTTCTCCGGCAAGACCGACATTCTCTATGTCAACGGCACCGACATGCCGTCCGTGAAGTCGACGATCACCGCCAAGCTCAAGACGGACAGCTCCATCGACTACGTGACCACCCTCGGGGCCCCGTTCGCGATGACCGCCATCCAGTCCATCGCCGACGCCGGAAGCAAGGCCAAGCTCGCCACGTTCGACCTCAACAAGGACGCGGTCGGCGCCATCAAGTCCGGCAAGATCCAGTGGGCCATCGACCAGCAGCCGTTCCTGCAGGGCTACCTGTCGGTCGACGCCCTGTGGCTGTACAAGACGAACGGCAACTTCAGCGGCGGCAGCAGCGCGCCGGTGCTGACCGGGCCGGCCTTCGTCGACGAGTCCAACGTCGAGAAGGTCGCCCAGTTCGCCGCGAAGGGAACCCGGTGACGATCATGACCCGGACCACGACAATGTCCCACCCCCGTTCCCGCAGGATCACCCCCGTCGTTGCCGCGGTGGTGGCCGCCCTGCTGGTCGCCGGATGCTCCAGCAGTTCCGGCGGCAAGAAGGCCGACGAGGCCGGGAACAACATCTCGGCCGGGAAGGCCACCACACCCCGCATGACGGTCGCCCTGATCACGCATGCCGCGCCCGGTGACACCTTCTGGGACATCGTCCGCAAGGGCGCCCAGACTGCCGCCGCCAAGGACAACGTCAAGCTCATCTACTCCTCCGACCCGAACGCCGGCAACCAGGCCAACCTGGTGCAGAACGCCATCGACCAGAAGGTCGACGGGATCGCCGTCACCCTCGCCAAGCCCGACGCGCTCAAGAGCGTCGTTGCCAAGGCCAGGCAAGCCGGCATACCCGTCGTCGGCCTCAACTCCGGTGTGAGCGGCTGGAAGAAGCTGGGTCTGCTGGAGTTCTTCGGACAGGACGAGACGGTGGCCGGTGAGGCGTTCGGCAAGAAGCTCAACAAGGTCGGCGCCAAACACACTGCCTGTGTCATCCAGGAGCAGGGCAACATCGGCCTCACTCAGCGGTGTGAAGGACTGAAGAAGACCTTCTCCGGCAAGACCGACATTCTCTATGTCAACGGCACCGACATGCCGTCCGTGAAGTCGACGATCACCGCCAAGCTCAAGCAGGACAGCTCGATCGACTTCGTGGCGACCCTCGCCGCCCCGATCGCACTCACCGCCGAACAGTCGGTGTCCGAGTCGGGCAGCAAGGCCAAGCTCGCCACGTTCGACCTCAACAAGGACGCGGCCGACGCCATCAAGTCCGGCAAGATCCAGTGGGCCATCGACCAGCAGCCCTTCCTGCAGGGCTACCTGTCGGTCGACGCCCAGTGGCTGTACAAGACGAACGGCAACTTCAGCGGCGGTGGTGCGCAGGCCGTGCTGACCGGACCGGCCATCGTCGACAAGTCCAACATCGACAAGGTCGCCGCATTCGCCGCGAAGGGAACCCGGTGATGACCATGGCCCAGACCACGGCTCCGGCGACGGGTTCCCCGTCACCGGCCCCGCCGACCAGTGGAAAGGACGGCCGCGCATCTGAACGGCCGCTGGCCATCCGGTTGTTGGCGCGGCCGGAGGTGGGTGTCTTCCTCGGTGCCGCCGCGGTGTACGTGTTCTTCCTGATCGCCGCCCCGCCGGTCCGCGACGGCGATTCGATGGCCACCGTGCTGTACCAGTCGTCGACGATCGGCATCATGGCGCTCCCGGTGGCGCTGCTGATGATCGGCGGCGAGTTCGACCTGTCGTCCGGTGTCGCGGTGATCACCTCTGCGCTGACCGCCAGCATGCTCAGCTACCAGCTCACCATGAACGTGTGGGCGGGTGTGCTCGTGGCGCTGATCGTGTCGCTGGCGGTCGGCTTCTTCAACGGCTGGATGGTGGTCAAGACCGGCCTGCCCAGCTTCCTGGTCACCCTGGGCACCTTCCTGATCCTCCAGGGCGTCAACCTCGCGGTCGCCAAGCTGGTCACCGGCAACGTGGCCACCGACGACATCAGCGACATGGCCGGCTTCGGCCAAGCGCAGAAGATCTTCGCCTCCTCGTTCGACATCGGCGGCGTTCAGGTGAAGATCACCGTGTTCTACTGGCTGGCCTTCGCCGCTTTGGCCACCTGGGTACTGCTGCGCACCCGGTACGGCAACTGGATCTTCGCGGTCGGCGGCAACAAGGAGAGCGCACGGGCGGTCGGCGTGCCCGTGACCTTCACCAAGATCTCGCTGTTCATGCTGGTCGGCTTCGGTGCCTGGTTCGTCGGGATGCACCAGCTGTTCACCTTCAACACGGTGCAGTCGGGCGAGGGCGTGGGCCAGGAGCTGATCTACATCGCCGCAGCGGTGATCGGCGGCTGTCTGCTGACCGGGGGCTACGGCTCCGCGATCGGCCCGGTCTTCGGCGCGTTCATGTTCGGCATGGTCAACCAGGGCATCGTGTTCGCCGGTTGGAACCCCGACTGGTTCAAGGCCTTCCTCGGCGTGATGCTGCTCGGCGCCGTCCTGATCAATCTGTGGGTCCGCCAGTCGGCCACCAGGAGGAGGTAACCGACATGACATCCAGCAGCGAATCCGGCACGCACGGCGCGATCCTCGCGGACAATGCCCCGGACGGTGCCGCGGACAAGGACAGTCCCACCGTCGAACTGCGCGGCGCCGGCAAGTCGTACGGCCATGTCCGTGCCCTGCACGACGTGAGCTTGAGCGTCTACCCCAGCCAGGTCACCTGCGTGCTCGGCGACAACGGCGCGGGCAAGTCCACCCTGATCAAAATCATCTCCGGGCTGCACCGGCACACCGAGGGCGACTTCCTCGTCGACAACACCCCGGTGCGCTTCTCCACCCCCCGCGAGGCCCTCGACAGGGGGATCGCCACCGTCTACCAGGACCTCGCCACCGTGCCGCTGATGCCGGTGTGGCGCAACTTCTTCCTCGGCTCCGAAATGACCAAGGGGCCCTGGCCGATCCGCCGCCTCGACATCGAGCGGATGAAAAAGACCGCCGACCACGAGCTGCGCGAGATGGGCATCGTCCTCGACGACCTCGAACAACCCATCGGCACCCTCTCCGGCGGCCAGCGGCAGTGCGTGGCCATCGCCCGCGCCGTCTACTTCGGCGCCCGCGTCCTCATCCTGGACGAGCCCACCGCCGCACTTGGCGTCAAGCAGTCCGGCGTCGTGCTCAAGTACATCGCCGCCGCCCGCGACCGCGGTCTGGGCGTCATCTTCATCACCCACAACCCGCACCACGCCTACATGGTCGGCGACCACTTCAGCGTGCTGCGTCTGGGCACGATGGAACTGTCCGCCTCCCGTAGCGAGATCACGCTCGAGGAGCTGACCAACCACATGGCCGGCGGCGCCGAACTCGTGGCCCTCAAACATGAGCTGGCGCAGGTCCGCGGCGTCGACGTCGAGGAACTCCCCGAACATGACGAACTACAGGCCGGAGCCCCTCAGGCCAACTGACTTCACCCACCACGGAGACATCAGTACATGCCATCTGAGCGAGCACTCGGCGTCGCCATCATCGGCACCGGGAAGATGGGCGCGGACCATGCGCGCAGACTTCATCATCTCGTCAGCGGGGCTCGTGTGAGCGCCGTCGTCGACATCGAGGCGGAGCGCGCCGGGACGCTCGCGGACACGATCGAGGGCTGCACGGCGTACACCGAACCTGCGGCAGCCATGGCGGCGCAGGACGTGGACGCCGTCCTCATCGCCTCCCCGGGGCCCGCCCACGAGGCGGCCCTGCTCGAAGCCCTCGACCGTGACCTGCCGGTGCTGTGCGAGAAGCCGCTCACCCCCGACGCGGCCTCCGCCCTTCGCGTCCTGGAGGCAGAACAGAGGCTCGGGCACCGGCGCGTCCAAGTGGGCTTCATGCGGCGGTACGACGCCGAGTACGCGAAGCTCAAGCGGCTCCTCGGCAGTGCGGTGCTGGGCAGGGCGCTGATGCTGCACCACCGGCACCGCAACCCGGCCATGCCGCCGTGGTTCACCAACGAGATGCTCATCAACGACTCGGTGGTGCACGAGATGGACGTGACCCGCTGGCTTCTCGACCAGGAGATCACAGCGGTCACCGTGCACAAGCCGGCCTCTACGTCGTACGCCCCGGCCGGGATGAACGACCCGCAATTCGTGCTTTTCGAAACCGAGTCGGGTGCTCTCGCCGATGTCGAGATCTTCGGTCACTGCGGTTACGGCTACCAGGTGCAAGCCGAAGCGGTCTGCGAACGCGGCACCGTACGGATCGACGACGAACACGGCCCGCGGCTGAGCGCCGACGGCCGTTGGGGTGGCCGTGTCATACCGGACTACCTTGAGCGTTTCGCGGACGCCTACGACCGCGAGGTTCAGGCCTGGGCGGATGCCACGCGGCGCGGTGGGACCATCGGCCCCAGCGCCTGGGACGGCTATGCGGCCGCGGCCGTGTGCGAGGCGGGCGTGCTGTCCCAGCGGGAGGGGCGGCGCGTCGAGGTCGAGTTGATCGAGCGGCCGGCTTTCTATCAGTAGGCGGCACCCACAGCGGGAGAGGGCGGTACCGGACCGGTACCGCCCTCTCCCGCTGTGCGCCATTCCTCAGCCGGTGGCCGGAAGCACCGTACGCGGCCGGACCGGGAATCCGGCCGCCTGGTAGCAGTCGTCGATGAGACGCATGGTGGTCAGCGCGTCGTCCGCGTCGAGAGCAAGTGGCGCACCGCCCCGCAGGTGGGCCGCGAAGGCCTCCAGCTGGAAGGTGTACGACGACCGGCGGCCGAGTTCCTCGGTGCGCTCGCCGGCGGCCGTGCGCACCACCACCCGGTCGTCCAGGTGCGGCTGTACGAAGTTCATCGCCGTGGCTTCGCCGCGCGTGCCGACGATGCGGCAGCTCATCTGCCATGTGTCGTACGCCATGTGGCAGTTGGCCGTACCGGTGACGCCGCCCGGGAACTCCAGGTCGGCATACAGCCACTGGTCGACGCCCGCGGCCCCGGCCTTCTCCCCGCCGCGCGCGGCGACCAGCCGGGGCGGGCCACCGGCCCAGGGAGCGAGCGTCCGCAGCGCGTGCAGGCTGTAGCAGCCGAGGTCCATCAGCGCACCGCCAGCGAGTGGCAGCGACCAGCGTACGTCGCCCTCCGGTGGCGCGGGCATGGCGACCATGGCCTCCACGTGCCGCAGTTCGCCCAGCTCGCCGCTGTCCAGTAGCTCGTGTAGGCGCCGGAATACCGGATGGAACAGATAGTGGAAGCCCTCCATGAAGGAGGTGCCCGCCTTGGCCGCGGCCTCGCGGACCTCGGCCGCCTCCTCCGCGTTGCTCGCGGACGGTTTCTCGGTGAGGACGTGCTTGCCGGCCTGGAGGGCGGCCAGGTTCCACGGCCCGTGCAGGCCGTTGGCCAACGGGTTGTACACGACCTCGACCTCGGGGTCGGCGATCAGGTCGGCGTACGAGCCTGCGACGCGTTCCACACCGTGGGCGGCGGCGAACGCCTCGGCGCGGCCCCGGTCACGGGCGGCCACCGCGACGAGGCGGTGGCCGCCCGCATGGGCCGGCCCCACGATCGACAGCTCGGCGATCCGGGCCGCGCCCAGGACGCCGATGCGCAAGGGCTCGTCCGTCATCCCGTGCGCACCTCGTCGAGTCGTACGGGACGGTGCTCACGGAGCGACAGGGTGCACGCCTCGGCGATCAAGCTCGCCTCGATGGCGTCCGCCACCGTACAGGGGGACCTGCGGGTGCCCGCCGCCACCTCGGTGAAGGCGGAGAGTTCGGCGCGGTAGGCGGCGGCGAAGCGGTCCATGAAGAAGGTGTGCGGTGGTCCCGCCGGGAAGGCGGTGCCCGGTTCGACGGAGCGCAGCGGCAGCTTGTCCTCCAGGCCCACCGCGATGCTGTCGTTCATACCGTGCAACTCCAGGCGCACGTCGTAACCGCGGGCGTTGTGGCGGGAGTTGGAGATGACGGCGATGGTTCCGTCGTCGAGGGTGAGCAGGGCGGACGCCGTGTCGGCGTCCCCCGCCTCACGGATGTAATCCGCGCCCCGGTTGCCGCCGGTCGCGTAGACCTCGACCACCTCGCGGCCGGTCACCCAGCGCACGATGTCGAAGTCGTGCACGCTGCAGTCGTGGAAGATGCCACCGGAGACGGCCACGTAGGCGGGTGGCGGCGGGGCGGGGTCGAGGGTGGTGGACCGTACGGTGTGCAGCTCGCCGAGTTCACCGCTCACCACGGCCCGGCGCGCGGCCACACAGCCCGGATCGAAGCGCCGGTTGTAGCCGATGTGCACCTCGACTCCGCTGTCTTCCACCGCCCGCAGCACCTCCAGGCTCTCCTTGACGCCGCGGGCCACGGGCTTCTCGCAGAAGACGGGGACGCCCGCTTCGACCGCGGTGCGGATGAGATGAGGGTGTGCGTCGGTCGCGGCGGCGATCACGACGCCGTCGACACCGGCGGCCAGCACGGCCTCGGGGGAGTCCACCGCGGTGGCCCCGAACCGTTCGGTGGCCAGGGCCACGGCCGGGGCCACCGGATCGGTGACCACGAGGGAGTCCACCGCGTCCAGCCCGGCGAGGGTTTCCGCGTGGAAAGCGCCGATCCGGCCCAGTCCCATGATGCCTATACGCATGAAAATCGTGCTCCTTCTGCCCGAGGGCGGCTCAGTCCAGGCCGCCGATGACGACCTGGTCCCAGTCGATGACCGAGCCGGTCACCACTCCGCTGCGGTCCGAGAGCAGGAAGACGACGAAATCGGCGATCTCGTCGGCCTGCCCGAGCTTGCCCATGGGCTGTGCCCTGGCGGCCTCCTCCCGCCAGCTGTCGCCCGCGCCGTGGAAGGCGCGCTGGGTGGCGTCCTCGCCCTCGGTGTCCGTCCAGCCGATGTTGAGGCCGTTGATCCGGATGCGGTCCCAGCGGTGCGCGTGGGCCGCGTTGCGGGTCAGACCGGCCAGACCGGCCTTGGCCGCGGAGTACGGCGCCAGGTACGGCGGCCCGCCGTGGGCGCAGTTGGAGATGATGTTGACGATGGTGCCCGGCGCCTTGCGGGCCGTCATGTCGGCCACCGCCGCCTGCATCGCGAAGAACGGCGCGCGCAGATTGATCGCCATGTGCTGGTCGAACAGCTCCGGCGTGGTGTCCAGCAGCGAGCCGCGCGACGTCAGCCCCGCGGCGTTGACCAGGCAGTCGATACGCCCGTGGGCTTCCACGGCCTGGACGGCGCTGTCGCGCGCCCGCTCCGGATCGGCGAGGTCCGCCCGTACGAAGCGGGCGCCCGTGTCCGCGGCGATCGGCTCGCCCACCTCGGCCCGGCGCCCGGTGAAGACGACGGTCGCGCCCTCCCGTACGGCCGCCCGCACGATGCCCGCGCCGACGCCCTGGCTGCCGCCGTTGACGAGGACGACCTTGTCCTCAAGCAATCTCATGAGTGCTGTGTCCCTTCCAGCTTTCCCGCTCAGGTTTTCCCGCTCGGGCTTCTCAGCCCTGACGCCGCTCTGCAGCCGCTCGTAGTTCCTTGCGCAGCCGTTGCGGGGCCCAGCCCTCGGCGACCGCTTGCCGGAGGGTGTCCGCCTGGGAAGGCGGGGCGAGGCCTCCGACCGGCGCGTCGAGGTCGAGGTGGGTGGGGAAGGGGTAGCCCTCGGCGGTGGCGGCCACCACGCGGCGCAGCCAGTCCTCCGAGGCGCCCTCGGCCTTGCGGTCCAGCAGTACCGGGAAGAGCGCGTTCGCCATCGTCTCGCGGTCGACGGTCTCCATGGCGCGGCCGAAGGCGGAGGAGATCTGCAGCAGATTGGCCATGCGCCGGATATCAGTCGAGCGGTTGTGTCCGGCGGCGTGGAAGAGCGCGGGGTTGAAGAAGACCGCGTCGCCCTTCTCCAGCGGCAGCTGGACGTGGTGGGCGTCGAAGTACTCGACGAACGCGGGCAGCCGCCAGGCGAGATAGCCGGGCTCGTACTTCTGCGAGTGCGGCAGGTACAGCGTCGGGCCGGACTCCACGGGCATGTCGCAGTGGGCCACCGCGCCCTGCAGGGTCAGCACGGGGGAGAGGCGGTGGACATGCGCCGGGTAGGCGGCCGCCTGCTCCTGGGAGAGGAAGCCGAGATGGTAGTCGCGGTGCACACTCTGCGCGGCGCCACCCGGATTGACCACGTTGACCTGCGAGGTCAGCTGGTAGGCGGGACCCAGCCAGGCCTCGGCGATCAGCGCGAGCATGTCGTTGGCGTAGTAGTCCGCGAACACCTCCGGCGCTCGCACGGCCACCTTGTCCAGCGCGTTCCAGACCCGGTCGTTGGCACCGGGCTTGGCGAAGTGGTCGCCGCGGGCCGCGCCGGTGGCGCGCTCCTCCTCGATCACGCCGGTGAAGGCCCGCGACATGCCGTCCAC
Source organism: Streptomyces sp. NPDC005962 (assembly GCF_040629205.1). Taxonomy (NCBI): domain Bacteria; kingdom Bacillati; phylum Actinomycetota; class Actinomycetes; order Kitasatosporales; family Streptomycetaceae; genus Streptomyces; species Streptomyces sp. NPDC005962. The sequence continues at coordinate 312,670 of NZ_JBEXVE010000007.1, forward strand.
GACACCGGCGTCGGTGAAGGCGCGCTTGAGGACCACGACGCCCGGCCCGTCCAGCAGCGCCCGGACCAGTTCGTCCCGCACATTCCGACGGCCCTCCGGGGACGCGGTCAGCGAGCGGAGCCGTTCGCTGTCGTAGAGCGGCACGCCCTGCTCGACCCGCTCGGCGGAGAGGTGGTCGGCGGGGTCGGTGCTCTGCTCCACGAGGTAGCGGAACGTTTCGAGGTCGCAGTCCGCCTCGGTCAGCCAAGTCCGCGTTCCCGCGGCTGTGGGGGACATTCCCAGTCCTTTCGCAGTCCGTGCTTTTCTGCAAGTCTTGAGAATCCGAACCCATCATTCAATGCTTCTCAATACATCAAAAGTCCATCATCGGCATTTGGGATCAGTCATGCGGCACCCCTACCCGATCAGGGAAATCGCTCGCCAGGCAGGCTTGAGCACGGCCACGGTCGACCGTGTCCTCAATGAGCGGGGCAATGTCACGGAGAGCACCATCAGAGAGGTACAGGAAGCCATCAAGGACCTGAACCGCCAGCGGAATCAGGTCCGGCTCGGGGGCCGTACCTTCATGATCGACATCGTGATGCAGACCCCGGAGCGGTTCTCCACCGCCGTACGGGACGCACTCGAGGCCGAACTGCCCTCCCTGCATCCCGCCCACGTGCGCTCACGCTTCCACTTCCGTGAGACCTGCTCTTCCGGAGAGCTGATCGCCACCCTGGACAAGATCGCCAAGCGTGGTTCACAGGGCGTGATCCTCAAGGCCCCCGACGAGCCGGAGATCGCAGCCGCCGTCGGACGGCTGATCGCGGCCGGTATCCCCGTCGTCACCCTGGTGACCGACCTGCCCCACAGCGCGCGCCTGGCGTACGTCGGCATCGACAACCGCGCGGCCGGCGCCACCGCCGCCTACCTCCTCGGACAGTGGCTCGGCAACCGGCCAGGCAAGGTGCTCACCACCCTCAGCCGCGGCTCCTTCCGTGGCGAGGAGGAGCGCGAGATGGGCTTCCGCAGCGCGATGCGGAACGCCCACCCCGGGCGTTCCCTGGTGGAGGTCACCGACAGCGACGGCCTGGACGCCACCCAGCGTGACCTCGTCTTCGAAGCGCTCAAGCGCGACGAGGACCTCGTCGCCGTCTATTCCGTGGGCGGGGGCAACCTCGCCACCCTCGACGCCTTCGACGCACTCGGACGGGAGTGCGTGGCGTTCATCGCGCACGACCTCGACCACGACAACACCCGGCTGCTGCGAGAGCGCCGCCTGTCCGCAGTCCTCCATCACGACCTGCGCCAGGACATGCGCCGCGCCTGCCAGATCATCATGCGCGCCCACAACGCACTCCCCGACGACGGCCCCGCACTGCCCTCGCCGATCCAGGTGGTCACGCCGTTCAACATGCCACCCGGGACCCCGCCCATGCCGGCCGTCGACTGAACCGGCTGCGAGCGCCCTATGCCCGGACCGGAGGGTCTGGGGCGCGGCGGTGTCGGCCGCCTCGGCGTAGGCGCCTGCGCGGTCGCGGCAGATGACCCCGTCGCTGCCGGGGTACTCCCTGCCGCAGGTTGCCGGCCTCGGCCAGGCGGGAGATCATGATGGGCACAGCAGTCCGGCCGCCTGGAACACTTCCGCCACGGCGGCCTGTGCCTGGAAGCCGTACGCCCAAATCGGAGCGTCGCGAGGGCGCGAAGGACGGTCGCCATGACACGGACTCAGCAGATCTTGTTCATCCAGGGTGGCGGCGCGGGCGCGCACGACGAATGGGACGACAAGCTCGTCGACAGCCTCAGGCGAGAGCTCGGGGACGAGCATGAGGTGCGCTACCCCCGTATGCCCGACGAGGGCGACCCGAGTTACGCCCGGTGGAGCCCGGCGATCCGGCGCGAGATGGCGGACCTGGACGACGGCGCAGTCGTGGCCGGTCATTCGGTGGGCGGGACGATCCTCATCCATGCACTCGCCGAGCAGCCGCCGGAGCACGGACTTGCGGCGATCGTGCTGATCGCCGCCCCGTTCGTCGGCCAGGGCGGCTGGCCGGGCGACGAGTTCGAGCTGCCCGGCGACCTGGGCGCGAGGCTGCCGCACGGCACGCGGGTGCATGTGTTCCACGGACTCGAGGACGAGACCGCCCCACCGTCGCATGCCGACCTCTACGCCCGCCTGATTCCGCAGGCGCAGGTGCACCGGCTGCCCGGGCGCGATCACCAGCTGAACAACGATCTGAGTGAAGTGGCCAAGACGATCAGCCCCGAAAAACCCTGAGCCCTTCCACCATGCCTGGTTCTACCACCTGGCGGGCCCGGCGGCGGCCCGCGTTCAGCAGCCGCGCTGCGATGGGGCGCCCGGCGCTTGCCGGGAACCATGCCCAGCGGTGCTCCCGGATAGGCAGGTCGGCAAACGGAAGTCATTCCTCGCTGCGGTGGGTGACCGGTGCGTCGGTGCGATCGCCGGGGAACTCGTACCAGCGGCGGTGCAGGCACACGAACTCCACGTCGGCGCGTACCAGCCGCATGAACCCGCAGATGGTCTCGGCGAGCCGCTCCTGGGCGCCGGGGTGGGTGAGTCGGCCGTCCTCGGTGAAGGCCTCGTGCGCGCGGGGCAGGCTGAACATGTCGGGGTAGACCCGTGTCCCCAGGTGTTCCAGCGGGACCCGCAGTGCCCACAGGCCGCGGTTGCCGCCGATCATCGACGGGGAGGACGAGACCAGCAGCGCGTGCTTGGTCTTGAATGGCTGCGGGCTTACTCGGGAGACCCAGTCGATGGCGTTCTTCAGCAGTCCTGGAACGGAGGCGTTGTACTCGGGCGACGAGATCACGAGTGCTTCGCAGCGTTTGATCTTTTCGCACAGGGCCAGGGCACCGGCGGGCAGTCCCTCGGAGTCCTCCACATCCCCGTCGTACAGCGGCATGTCGAAATCCCGCATCCTGGCCAGGTCGACCTCGGCACCGGTCTCGGCGATCAGGTTCGACGCCAGCGAGGCGAGCCGCGCGTTGGTGGACCCGGCGCGTAGTGCGGCGCCGAATACCAGGACCCGAACGGGAGCCGACTGAGCATCTCTGGCCATCCTGCGGTCCCTTTCGCCGGGCGGTTGTCCCCACCAGCCAGTTTTCCCCAGCCCGGCCTGCCGCATGGGACGACACACTGCGGCTTCTGAGCGATACCTCGGGCACACGCGACCGGGGTGACCGTTGTGCACGCCGCGGAGCGCATCGGGCTCCTCCGTCCGCACAGGGCGAGAGCGAGGCCGGATGAAAAGGCCATCTTGCCCGGTGCATGCCAATGGTGCGAAAATCCGGAAATCGATGCCTGCCCGTGAGCCGTTCGGCGAACCGGGCACGACCCACGCTCAGCCGGCTGATCTCGACAGCAAGCGACAGCAAGGGAGTGGCGTGTTAGGCGCACTGAGGTTCAGGCACCTGTCCGTGGCGGCGACGGCGGCCGTCCTCACGCTCCTTCTCCCGGCATGCGGCGGCGACGGCCAACCGGGCGGAAGTGGCCCCGCCGCTTCCGCGTCGCTCGACCCCGAGGCGGACTTACGCAAGCAGCGGCTCACCGTCTCGAACTGGGACGGCTATATGCCGAAGGACCTTCCCGCCCGGTTCAAGTCGGCCGTCGGCACACCCATGACCGTCGCCAAGCACAGCACCAACGAGGAGATCATCGCCAAACTGACCGCCTCCGCCGACAGCGGCATCGACGTGGCGTTCGTATCGGGCCAGTACGCGCAGGCGCTCGCGGCGCAGGGGCTGCTCGAACCCATCCACCACGATCTGGTCCCACACCTCAAGAACCTGGACCCGCTCGCCGCCCGGCTCGCCCATGACAAGGGCAACGTCTATTCCGTTCCGTACACCTGGGGCACCACTGGGCTCTGCTACCGCAAGGACCTCGTCGGCTACACCCCCGACAGCTGGAACGACCTGCTGAAGCCGCGCGCCGCGGTCAAGGGCAAGGCCACCATGCTGAAGACCGAACGCTGGCTCTTCCTGCCCGCGCAGAAGGCGCTCGGCTACTCGGTGAACACCACCGGCAAGCAGCAGCTCGCCCAGGTCAAGAAGTTACTGCTCACCGCGAAGGACGGGCTCCTCGCCTACGACGACACCACGTTCGGCGACCGGCTCAAGTCCGGGGAGGCCGTGCTGGCGGAGGCCTGGGACGGCTGGTGCCCGACCGACGACAAGAGGATCGGCTTCGTCGTCCCCAAGGAGGGCAGCGACCTCTGGACCGACACGATGGTCATCCTCAAGTCGTCGAAGAACAAAGAGGCGGCGCACGCCTTCATCGACTACGTCCTCGACGCGAAAGTGCACTCCTGGGTCGCCTCGAACATCTTCTACAAGGTCCCCAACACCGCCGCCATGGCCGAACTCGACCCGGCCCTGCTGAAGAGCTACCCCGCACTCGCCATGCCCCCCGAGGAACTGCTCAAGGGTGAGTCCGCCGTCGACCTTGGCGACGCTGCGACGGCGTACACCCGGATCGTCACGGAAGTCACCGCGGGCTGATGGCCCGCCGGGGGAGGGCGGCCGGAAGACCACCGTTGCGAGCCCGTATCGTCCTGCTCGGCCCGGGCCTGTCCTACCTGGCCGTCCTGCTCGTGCTGCCGCTGGCCCTGCTGATCGGCTACACGGTCTTCCGGCGGGGCCGCTTCGGCGGGATCGCGTACGAAGACGGAAGAACCGGCGAGAACTTCGCGCGGATCACCGACCCCCTCTACGCCGGCGTCCTCGCCGACTCGCTGCGCATCGCCGCCGTCACCACGCTGCTCGCGCTTCTCCTCGGCTACCCGACCGCGTACGCGATCAGCCGGCTGCCCGGCAGATGGCGCACGATCGCCCTGGTCCTGGTCGTGCTTCCGTTCTGGACCAACTTCCTGATCCGTACCTACGCCTGGATCGTGCTGCTGTCCAGCGGGGGTGTGGTCAACTCGGCCCTCACCGGCATCGGCGTGATCGACCGGCCGCTGAAACTCCTCTACACGGAACCCGCCGTCGTCCTCGGACTGCTCTACGCCTATCTCCCGCTGATGGTGCTGCCGCTGTACTCGGCGATCGAGCGGGTCGACCCCCGGCTGCACGAAGCCTCGGCCGATCTGGGCGCCCGCCCGGCCCGCACGTTCTGGAGCGTGACCCTCCCGCACACCCTGCCCGGCGTGCTGACCGGCTGCGTCTTCGTCTTCGTGCCCAGCCTCGGCAACTTCGTCGTCCCCGAACTGCTGGGCGGCGGGCACACGGTCATGGTCGGCAACCTGATCAGAGACCAGTTCCTTAACGCACGGGACTGGCCGTTCGGCTCGGTGCTCGCCCTCGCCCTCATGGCGTTCCTGGTCATGCTGCTCATGGCGCAGGCCTGGGCCGGGCGCCGGCTGGGCGGCCGCTGATGCGCCGGGCGACGCTCCTCCCGCTGTGGTTGACGTACGTGTTCCTCTACACGCCCGTCGTGGTGCTCGTGGTGATGTCCTTCAACCGCTCGGACAGCCCCTACGAGTGGTCCGGGTTCAGCACCGCCTGGTACTCCACGCTGGCCGGCGACGACGAGGTCCTGCGGGGCCTGGCCAACACGCTGATCGTGGCCGCGGGCGCGACCGCCCTGTCCACCGTCCTCGGCACACTGCTCGCCGTGGGGCTCGCCCGCCACGCGAGCCGGTCGCGGCTGCTGCCCGCCCTGTCGGTGCTGCCCGCCGTCCTGCCGGACATCGTGCTCGCGATCGGCCTGCTCGCCTTCTACTCGCTCGTCTCGGCCACCCTCGGCCTGCAGTCGGTGCTGCTCGCCCACACCGTCTTCGGCCTCGCCTTCGTCACGGCCGTCGTGCGCACCCGGATCGCCCACGTCGATCCCTCCCTGGAGGAGGCGTCACGCGACCTCGGCGCGGGCGAGGTCACCACGTTCCTCCGCATCACCCTGCCGACCCTCGCCCCCGGCATCGTGGCGGGCGCGCTGCTGACGTTCACGCTCTCGCTCGACGAGTTCGTCATCGCCTTCTTCACCGCGGGACCGAAGGATCCCACCCTGCCGATCGTCATCTACTCGATGATCAGGTTTGGCGTGACCCCGGAGATCAACGCGCTCGCCACCCTGCTGCTCGCGGTCAGCTTCACTGTGGTGATCGCCGCCCAGCGCGTCAGCCGGCTGACGGAGGCGCTGTGATTCGTATCCATGCCGTCACCCGGCGGTTCGGCGAGGTCATCGCCCTGGACGGGGTGAGCCTGGAGATCGAGGAGGGCGAGTTCTTCGCCCTCCTCGGCCCGAGCGGCTGCGGGAAGACGACCCTGCTGCGCGTCCTCGCCGGATTCGAGGCCCCGGACAGCGGCACGGTCGCTCTGGACGGCCAGGACCTGCTGGGCGTGCCCGCGCACCGGCGGCCGGTCAACCTCATGTTCCAGTCGTACGCGCTGTTCCCGCACATGAACGTGGAGAAGAACATCGCGTACGGGCTGGCGCGGGAAGGGCTCGCCCGGGCGGAGATCGGCGAACGGGTCGCGGCCGTACTCGCCACCGTCGGGCTGACCGCGCAGGCCCGCAGACGGCCGCACCAGCTGTCCGGCGGGCAGCGGCAGCGGGTTGCCCTCGCCCGTGCCATCGTCAAACGCCCCCGTGTGCTGCTGCTCGACGAGCCGCTGTCGGCGCTCGACAAACAGGTCCGCGCCGAGATGCAGCTGGAGCTCAAGCGCCTCCAGCACCAGGTGGGCATCACCTTCCTCGTCGTCACCCACGACCAGGAGGAGGCCATGTCGCTCGCCGACCGGATCGCCGTCCTGGACCGGGGGCGCGTCCAGCAGGTCGACACCCCCGTCGAGCTCTACCGGCACCCTCGGAGCCGGTTCGTCGCGGGCTTCGTCGGCGCCAACAACGTCTTCTCCGGACGGCTGCTGCCCTCCGGCGGACTCGACGTACCCGGCGTCGGTGTCCTGCCCGCCCCGGCCGGGAAGGCGGCGGGGCTGGTCGGCGTACGTCCGGAGAACATCCGGCTCGCCGCCCAGGGCGCGGACGCTTACCTGCACGGCACGGTGCTGGACATCAGCTACTTCGGCGGCTCCTCAAGGATCGCGGTCACGGTCCCCGGTCTGGACCGGCCGGTTCTGCTGACCGTTCCGGGCCCGGCCACGGCGGTCTCCGGGGCCCGCGTCGCGCTGTCATGGGACCCGGAGAGCGCGGTACTGATCGAGACGACGGGAGACACCCTTTGAGCGGCCCCCTGACCATTCTCTTCGCGCCGGAGAGCGCGTACGGCCCGACCAACAACTGCGTCGGCATCGGCGACGTACTGCGCCGACGGGGCCACCGCGTGGTGTTCGCGGCGGAGGCGTCCTGGAAGGGCAGGCTCGCCCCGCTCGGCTTCGAGGAGCACTTGGTCGACCTGGCCCCGCCGCCCGAAGAGCCCCAGGAGGCGGGCCAGTTCTGGAAGGACTTCGTACGCGACACCGCCCCCGAGTTCCAGAAGCCCACGATCGAACAGCTGGGCACATGGGTCAGGCCGGTCTGGGAGGAACTGGTCGCCGGCGCCCGGTACTGCGAACCTCAGCTCAAAAGAATCGTCGACCGGGTCCGGCCGGACGTGATCGTCGAGGACAACGTCGTCTGCTTCCCCGCGCTGACCACGGCGGACGTGCCCTTCGTGCGGATCGTCTCCTGCAACCCGCTGGAAGTGAAGGGCGAACACGTTCCCCCGCCCTTCTCCGGGTACCCGGCCGGTGACCGCGCGGGCTGGGCCGAGTTCCGTGCCGAGTACGACCGCACGCACCGCGAGCTCTGGGCCGAGTTCAACGCCTGGGTCGTGGACCAGGGCGCGAGGCCGCTGCCCGACCTGGAGTTCATCCACGACGGCGAGCTGAACCTGTACGTCTACCCGGAGATCGCCGACTACACCGAAGCCCGCCCGCTGGGCCCTGCCTGGCACCGGCTGGACTCCTCGGTCCGCGAGACCGACGAGGAGTTCACCCTGCCGCCACAGGCGGCCGAACGGCCCGAGGGCAGCGCGCTGATCTACTTCAGCCTGGGCTCCCTCGGCTCCGCCGACATCGGCCTCATGCGCCGGATCATCGCCTCTCTGGCGCGCACCCGGCACCGCTACATCGTCTCCAAGGGGCCGCTGCACGACGAGATCGAGCTGCCTCCCACCATGTGGGGCGCGGAGTTCCTCCCACAGACGCGGATCCTCCCGCTCGTCGACCTCGTCATCACCCATGGCGGCAACAACACGACCACCGAGAGCCTCCACTTCGGCAAGCCCATGATCGTGCTCCCGCTGTTCTGGGACCAGTACGACAACGCACAGCGGGTCGCCGAACTCGGCTACGGCGTCCGCCTCGACCCGTACCGCTTCACCGACGCGCAGCTGCACGGCGCCCTGGCGGAGTTGCTCGGCGACACCCGCCTGCGGCACCGGTTGACGGAAGCCTCCACGACCATCCGGTCCCGCGACGGGCTGCGCACCGCCGCCGACCTCATCGAGCGGCACGGCCACCAAAGGTACGGAAATTGAAACTGTCCTTACGGCTCGGCCTCGGCGTCGCCGTCCTCGCGGTGCTCTCCGCCTGCGCGGACGGGCCCGCGTCGTCCTCCGGCGGTGACTCGGGCGCCCGGGCCACGCTCCGACTCGCCGTTCCCTCGGCCGTGATGGCCCCCAAGGAAGAGGTCGCCACCCACGCGGTGGGCGACGCCGAGGGCTATCTGGCCGAGGAGAAGCTGAAAGTCGACGTGATCAACACCGACGGGTCGGTGGCAGCGGTCCAGGCCGTCGCCTCGAACAGCGCCGACATCGCGCCGGCCGACGCGGGAGCCATCCTCGCCGCACGGGAGAAGGGCGTCCCGGTGAAGGCCGTCGGGGGCCTGGTACGGAACTGGCCGTGGCGCATGGCCGTCCGGCCCGGCAGTGAGGTCAGGAGCCCGGCCGACCTCAAGGGCAAGAAGATCGGGGTCATCAGCCTCGCCTCCGGCTCGGCCATCTACGCCCGCGCGTACGCGAGCGACGCCGGACTGGACGCGGCCAAGGACGTCGACCTGCTGCCGGTCGGCGTGGCCGCACAGGCCCTGGCCGCTCTGGAGGAAGGCAAGGTCGACGTGCTCGCCCTGTACACCCAGGCGTACACCACCATCGAGAACACCGGCACCGATCTGCGCTATCTCGACAACTCCGACGCGTTCGACGGCATCCGCTCCCTGACCTACGCGGTGACCGAGAAGACCCTGAAGGAGAAGAAGGACGTGCTGACGCGCTACTTGCGCGCCTCCTACAAGGCACTGCTCTTCTCCGCCGTCAACCCCGAGGCCGCGATGCGCGACGGCTACCAGGCGTTCCCCCAGCTGCTGACCGGCAAGAAGGCCGACGACCGTATCGCCGACGACACCAGGACCCTCAAGGCGTGGATCAAGACCGCGGTCCCCGCCACCGGTGAGCCCGAGAACTTCAAGGACTGGGGTGCGATCAGCGACGTGGAGTGGGACAAGACGGTCGCCTACACCAGGACGGCCGGCCAGATCACCGAGGACGTCCCCCTCCCGGAGCTGTGGGACGGCAGCCTGCTGGGGGGCGCGAACGGCTTCGACCCGGCGGCCGTGATCGCCAAGGCGAAGGCCGCCGGGTGACGCGGGAAGGCGGGGAGAACAGGCGAGCGGAGAGAGCGGGGAGACCGTGGACGAAGACCGCTGGATCGAAGTCACCGGACTGCACAAGACCTACCGGCCGCGCAGGTCCGAGCCGACCCACGCACTCTCGGACGTCACCTTCACGGTCCGGCGCGGCGAGTTCCTGTCCGTCGTCGGCCCGTCGGGGTGCGGCAAGACCACCCTGCTGAAGATCCTCGCCGGGATCGTCTCCAGGAGCCGGGGGACGGTCCGCGTCGCCGACCGCGACGTGACGGGGCCGCTGCCCGAGGTGGGCATGGTCTTCCAGACGCCCACCCTCCTGCCCTGGCGCACCGTGCTGCAGAACGTGATGGTGCCCGTGGAGGTACAGAAGCTGAACGCCTCGGTGTACCGGGAGCGGGCCGAGCGGCTGCTCGCGATGGTCGGCCTCGACGGCTTCGAGGGCAGACACCCGCATGAGCTGAGCGGCGGGATGCAGCAGCGCGCCGGAATCTGCCGGGCCCTGGTGCACGACCCGGCCGTGCTGCTGATGGACGAGCCCTTCGGCGCACTCGACGCCCTGACCCGCGAGACGATGAACGTCGAGTTGCTGAGGATCTGGCGGGAGAGCGGTCAGACCGTCGTATTCGTCACCCACTCCATCCCCGAGGCGGTTTTCCTCTCCGACCGGGTCGTGGTTCTCAGCCCCCGCCCCGGCCGCATAGCCGAAATCGTCGACATCGAGCTCGAACGCCCGCGCACACTCGGCGCGATGGCCTCGGACCGCGCCGGAGTCTTCGTCGAGCGGATCCGCGGGCATTTCAACGCCACCTGGGTGATCGACTCATGAAGCGACTCATGAATCGACCCCGCAAGCGGCGGCTCCGCGTGGACCTGCGAGAACGCCCCGAACTGCTGCTCGCTCCCACCGTCTTCGTCGTCACCATGCTGGCCTGGGAGTTCGCGGTTCCCGTCTTCGGTATCGACGACTACGTGCTGCCGCGCCCCTCGCAGATCTTCGACGCCCTCCGCACACAGCTGGCGGACCCGTTGTTCTGGGGACATCTGAAGGTGACGGTCCTGGAGTCGAGTTACGGCTTTCTGCTCGGAGTGGCGGCGGCGCTGGTGCTGGGCACCGCGATCTCCCAGGTGCGGCTGATCGAGCGCACCTTCATGCCGTACGTCGTCGCCTTCCAGACGGTGCCCAAGGTGGCGCTCGCGCCGCTGTTCGTCGTCTGGTTCGGCTTCGGCATGACGAGCAAGGTCGTCATGGCGGCGGTGATCTCGTTCTTCCCCGTGCTGGTCAACGTCATCGAGGGGCTGCGCTCGGCCGACGCCGATCGGATCCAGATGCTCACGGTGTTCGGCGCCGGCAGGTTCCAGGTGTTCCGGATGGTGCGGCTGCCGAGCGCGCTCCCCTTCATCTTCGCCGGCCTGGACATCGGGATCGTCTTCTCGATCCTCGGCGCCGTCGTCGGCGAGTTCATCGGCGCGAAGGAGGGCCTGGGATACCTCCTGCTGCAGACCAACTACAACTTCGACATCGCCGGGATGTTCGCCGTGCTGGTGGTGCTCTCCGTACTGGGGCTGATCGCCCACTTCATCATCCGGTTCGCAAGGAAGCGGCTCGTCTTCTGGGCCGAGGAGAACCGGGTGATCGGCGCATGACGAACTGAGGTCGACCGAGGCAGGAGGCCCGCATGACCGCATACGACCTGGTGGTGAAGAACGCCCGTGTCGTCACCCACGACCACGATGACGCGCACCCCGCGGACATCGCCGTCCAAGGAGGCCGGATCGCCTCCGTAGCCTCTGGCATCGCCACGGAAGGCGCCCGCCGGGTGGTCGACGCCGGCGGCAGGTTGGCGTTCCCCGGTGTCGTCGACGCCCACCAGCACTGGGGGATTTACCACCCGCTGCCCGAGGACGCGGCCACCGAGAGCCGCGCGTGCGCACAGGGAGGCGTCACCAGCGCCCTGACCTACACCCGGACCGGCCGCTACTACCTCAACAAGGCCGGTGCGTACGCCGACTTCTTCCCCGAGGTGCTGGCCGCCGCTTCCGGCCGCGCCCACGTCGACTACGGCTTCCACCTCGCGCCGATCTCGCGTGCTCACATCGACGAGATTCCCGACCTGATCGAGCGGTTCGGCGTCACCTCGTTCAAGGTCTTCATGTTCTACGGCAGCCACGGCCTCCACGGCAGGTCGGCCGACCAGAATGCCTTCCTGATGCTCCCCGAGGACGAGCGGTACGACTACGCGCACTTCGAGTTCGTCATGCGCGGGGTGCAGGCCGCCCGTGAGCGATTCCCCGACCTCGCCGACGAGATCTCCCTCTCCCTGCACTGCGAGACCGCCGAGATCATGACCGCGTACACCAGGCTGGTCGAGGAGGCGGGCGACCTGACCGGGCTCGCCGCCTACAGCGCCTCCCGGCCGCAGCACTCCGAAGGCCTCGCGGTCGCCGTCGCCTCCTACCTGGCGCACGAGACCGGGCTGCCCACGATCAACCTGCTGCACCTGTCGTCCCGCAAGGCGGTCGACGCGGCCGTGCGGATGAGCCGGGCGTTCCCGCACATCGACTTCCGCCGCGAGGTGACCGTCGGGCATCTGCTCGCCGACATCACCACCGCACACGGCCTCGGCGGCAAGGTCAACCCACCGCTGCGGCCCCGTGACGACGTCGAGGCGCTCTGGGAACACATGCTCGACGGCACCGTCGACTGGGTCGTCAGCGACCACGCGTGCTGCCGCGAGGAGGTGAAGTTCGGCGGGCCCGAGGACGACGTCTTCCTCGCCAAGGCCGGCTTCGGCGGCGCCGAGTACCTCCTCCCCGGCCTGCTCACCGAGGGAACGAAACGCGGCCTGCCGCTGGGCCGGATCGCCGCGCTGACCTCCTGGAACCCGGCCCGGCGCTTTGGGCTGCGCACCAAGGGCAGCCTCGCCCCCGGCTTCGACGCCGACATCGCCTTGGTCGACCCGGGCCGCACCTGGACCGTGCGCGCCGCGGAGTCGGAGTCGACGCAGCAGTACACCCCGTTCGAGGGCTTCGAGCTGACCGCCCAGGTCACCGACACCTTCTTGAGGGGCAACCACATCCTGTGGGCGGGCAAGGTCGTCGGCCCACCCGCCGGCGCCTACCTGCACCGTCCGACCGGCACCGCCTGAGCTTGACTCTTGTTGAGAACCTCTGATGGCCGAGGTCAGCTGCCGAGGGTTCGCCAGGACTTCGGCCGGGGGATCCCCCGCTGATCCAGGATGGTCCGGAAGGCGGTCGGCGGTCTCGGCGAAGAGGTTCCCTCGGTCACTGACCGGCCGCTGAGACGTTTGATGTTCACGGCGATGGCCGTGAGTACGTGTTGCAGGTGGGCTTTCGGCTGTCCTCGGTAGCGGCAGCGGCGTATGCCGTGTCCGTGGGTGAATTCGTTGATGGTGCCCTCCACTCGGGAGTGGAGGGCGTAGCGGGCCATTCGGGTGTCTGCTGCTCGGTGCGGACGCGGACTTGCAGGTCGCGGAGTTCTCGCGGGGGAAAGCCCACGTTCCGGGCGCTCTCGTGGGAGCTGGTGCACCGGGGGCGGTCTGCCGGCTTGTGGTCCGGTGAAGTCGTAGCGGCCGTCGTGGGGGTGTCGGGGCGTGGGCGGTATGTGCATGTCGAAGAACAGGCCGACGGTGACCGGGGTGCCCAGCCGTGAGGGGAAAGGGGTGCACGTGATCGTGCGTGGCCTTGGCGGTGGTTCAGGCGGCCGAAGTGATCGCTCGGGTGACGGCTGTGATCGCCGGGGCGGGGTGGCCGGGGAGGCGCGCCACGAGTACCCGGCGGATCTCGGGGGGTGCGCCGTCGACGCGCAGCAGGCTCACCCCGGGCGGCAGCACCGGTGAGAGCCGGGACGGCACCGTGGTCACACCGAAGCCGCCGGCGACCAGCTGGAGCTTCGTCAGCCAGTCACGCGCGGAGTGGATGACGCGAGGCCGTCCGGGCAGCCCGGGCCACTGCCTCGGCCGCGCCCGGCCGGTGACCCAGTCCCCAGCAGTGCAGCTGCCGCTCACCGGGCAGCGGTTTCTTCCTGCCCACGGCAAGCACGGTGGTCACGAGCACAGCGAGCCGGGCAAAGGCCGGTGGGTACGCCGGGCCCCGCGCACTGGACCGGCGGTGTCCGGCGTACTCATCGCACCGGCACTCGTTGGGGAGCGTGGCCCCGCTCGCACCGGATGGTGGCCCGCTTGGCCACGTGGCTCTGAGGCGGGCGTGTCGATCGCCACGGTGTCTCGGGTGATCAACGGACAGGTGCTGGTGTCCCCCGCGACGTGGCAGATGGTGCGGCCCGCCGCGCCTTGAACTGTGGAGGCCCCCGGACACCGTCGGGGGCCTCTGCGTCGGCTGGCACGGTCCAGGGGTATCGGAGATGTCAGTCGATCCAGACCACGACCGGGATCCGGATTGCACGGAGGTCTTGGTGGACGGTGTACTCGAGGATGACGGGTTCGCCGGGAATGTGGATGCTGAAGCGGGCGTGGGCACTCATCGGGGTGCCCGGCGGCGGTCGGTCCCTGTCCACCGCGCCTCCGGCTTCGATGGCAAGGGCGGCGATGAAGTTGGAGACCTTCTTCGCCAGGTCCGGCGGCATGGTCAAGATGGCTGAGGCGGACCCGTCTTCAACGTACGCCGCCCACGCCGGCCGGGGACGCTCACTGCTCACCCGGCGGCTCGCTCAACCTGAGCGATCAGGTCCTCAACGGCGACAAGGTTCCGGCCGGCGCTTGCGTTGGCCCGGCTGGCGTCGGCGCCGGGGGCCCGGTCCAGCATGGCCTCCCGCCACCATTTCTCCATGGCTTCGTCGATGGCCCGGCTTCCTTCGGCGGCCAGGACCTGGCTGTAGAACTTCGTCCGTTTCTGGTCGGCCAACGCCTTGCCGATCGCCTCGATGCTGTACGGAATCGCGGAGACCTTGTAACTGACGGGGTGATCAGGCTGCGCGCTCACACGCGTCTCCTCAAGGTCGGGAAGCGGGCTGCTGCCGAGCCTACCGGCCAGACCGGCTCGTACGGTCTGTTCTCTCCGACAGATCCCCAGGCGCTCGCCCACGCCTGCCGGGCCTTTTCTCGCGACATCACCGGCCCTGGACCGGTTCGCCGACGGCACGCACGCCACCCGTATGAGGCGCCCCGGAGCGGTGGTTCAGCTGCCCCGGACGCCCTCGGGCGAGATCCGGCGTGCGAGGCGCCGACCCGGCCGCCGTCCCCGACGACCGGGCCGCCCGCGAACGCCGCCGCCGGCAGGTGACCGCGGGGGCCTACCGGCTGCGCCGGCACGAGAAGCCGGTGGTGGCCCTCGCCGCGATGGGTGCCCTGGTTCCGGAGGCCCTGGCCGCCGCCGACCGGCTCACCGCCCTCGGCCACGGCGTCGACGTGGTGTGCTGGCCAGTCCGGACCTGCCCTTGCCGCTCTCCCGTTCGGGGCAGTACGCTCCCAGCAGAATTGAAGTTAGTTCAATCTCTGTCTTTCACGTGCAATCCGGCGCGCGGGTCGCCGTGGGACGACGACCCTCCCGACCCGGCCGACCACGCGCAGCGTCGCGCTAAGGGGAGCCGCACATGTCCACCCAGTTGACGGATCCTTCGCTGTACCGCCTGTCCGAGTCCGCAGCGAGGCGTCTACGACGGCCGCGCTTCGGCCACGTCATCAATAGTGAGACCGTCGCCCCGCCCGATGAGGCGACGAAGTCCAGCGTGTGGATGGAGGTGGGGGCACCATGACACCGACAGTGGAAGCCGACTGGGTGGTCGTCGGCGGCGGCAGCGCCGGGAGCGTGCTGGCGGCGCGCCTGAGCGAGGATCCGGCCAGCGAGGTCGTGCTGCTGGAGGCCGGACGCGACTGGCGGTCCGCTGACGCCCCACCGCAGTTGCGCAGTATGAACGGCTGGCGGGCGCTGGACGAGACGGCCTGTGCGGAGTTCCAGTGGCCGGGTCTTACGTCACGGCGCAGCCGCGCCCAGGCGCCGCGGCCGCATGTGCGCGGACGGGGCCTCGGCGGTTCGTCGTCGGTCAACGGCATGATCGCCTTCCGGGCCATGCCGGACGACTACGACCGGTGGGCGGCGTACGGCTGTCCCGGCTGGTCGTACGCGGACATGGTGCCGTACCTGCGACGCATGGAGAGCGACGCGGACTTCGGCGACCGCCCTCACCACGGCGGTCACGGGCCCATACCGGTGCAGCGGCTCGGCCGCGAGGACTGGGGCCCCGCCGACCACGCGCTTGCCGAGGCCGCGCTGGGACGTGGCCACGCCTGGTGCGACGACCACAACGGGCCCACGGGGACCGGCGTTTCGCCGTACGCCATCAGCTCCCGCGACGGTGCGCGGGTCACGACCAACGACGGATACCTCGAGCCGGCCCGACAGCGCCCCAATCTGCGGGTGTTCGGCGGCGCGACGGTGGACACGGTGCTCATCGAGGGCGGCCGGGCCGTGGGGGTGCGACTGCGCCGGGGGAACGACTGGACGGAAGTCCGTGCCCAGCACGTCGTCCTGTGTGCCGGAGCGGTGCACTCCCCGGCGATCCTGCTGCGGTCCGGCATCGGGCCGAACGGCCCGGTGGCGGCGCTCCCGGTCGGTGAGGGGATGCAGGAACATCCTCTGGCGCTGTTCTGGCTGTACGCCCGGCCCGGAAAACAGCCCGACATCGATGCCCGGCATGCCAACTGCTGTCTGCGCTACTCCTCCGGACTGGCGGGGGCGGGCGAGAACGACATGATGATCACCTCGATCAACCAGACGCTCGCCCTGCCGAACCCCGGCGACTCCCACCTCGTCGCCGAGGGCACCGGCGGAACCTGGGGCGGTGCGGGTGGCGGCCATGCCGCGGGCGGTCCTGGCCTGCTCTGTCTGTGGGCGAACCAGCAGTTCTCGCGCGGCGTGCTGCGCCTGGCCTCCGCGGACCCCGACGTGCATCCGGTGATGGACCAGGATCTGCTGAGCGACCGCGCGGACCTCGTCCGGATGCGTGACGGCGTCAAGCGCTGTGTGGAGTTGCTGCGCAGCGGACCGTTCGACACCGCCTTCGAGCACATCGCCATCGACATCGCCGGCCGGGGTCTCGACGCGCTGTCCGACGACGCGACGGTCGACCGCTGGCTGATGGAGACCATCGGCGACACCGGCCATATCTGCGGAACCTGCCGCATGGGCGCGCCCGACGACCCCCGTGCGGTGGTCGATCCGTCCGGCCGCGTCCTCGGCGTCGACGGGCTCTGGGTCGCCGACGCCTCCGTGTTCCCGGAAGTGCCGCGGGCCAACACGAACCTGCCGACCATCGCCGCCGCGGAACGGCTGTCGGACCTCATCCGTGGACGCCTCGCCGGCCCCATCGCGGGCGATGGCGCCGTCACCCAAGCGTAGTCACGATCATGACCGATGCCGGAGGGCCCATGGCCGCATCACCTCTTCCGGCGGCCGCCGCGCCGCTGGTCATCGGTTCGTCGACGCTGCGGAACCGGCTGGTCGCCACGGCCCACGCCAGCGGTTTCGTACGGGATGGGCTGCCCGTTGGCGGCGACGCCGCGTATTGGGGCCGTCTGGCGGCCGGTGGCGCGGCGCTGCTGGTCTGCGGCGGTACGACGGTGGCGCCGGAGTCCGCGCCGCGGCAGGGGAACATCCTTCAGCTCCATCGTCCGGAGGCGGTGGGTCCGCTGCGGGAGCGGGTGGAGGCCATGCACGCCGAAGGCGCGGTCGCCGTCTGCCAGCTTGTTCATCTGGGCCGGGAGACGCTCGGTGCGCAGTCGTACTACGCACCGGTCGCTCCCGCGGCCGTGCGCTCTCCTCGTGAGCCGACGGCGCCGCGTGCTCTGCTCGGCAGCGAGATCGACGAGGTGGTGGAGGCGTTCCGCGTAGCGTCCGCCCACGCTCTGGAGGCGGGGTTCGACGGCATCGAATTGCACGCCGCTCACGCCTATCTGCTGGAGCAGTTCCTCTCGCCGCGCACGAACCCGCGCCGTGACGGGCTCGAGGTACTGGAGCGGGTGATCGCCGCGGTTCGCGGGCTGTCGGCCGACGCATTGCTGGGCATCCGTTTCAGCGTCGACGCCTCGGAGGACGTGGCGCTGACGCCGGACGAGCTGGCCGCGCTGCTGCCGGCCGTGGATCCGCTGGTCGACTATGTCAACGTCACCGTCGGGGTGCGGACCACGTACGTCCGTGACATGGCCACCGAACGCCCCCCGGTGCTGGATGATCTGGCGCGTCTGCGGCCGCTCGTCACCCGGCCGCTCGTGGTGTCCCACGCCTTCCGCACCGCGGCCTCGATCGGCGACGCCCTGGCGGCCGGAGCCGACCTGGTGGGGATGGCGCGCGCACTCATCGCCGACCCGGACCTGCCGCACAAGGTGCTCACAGGACGTGCGGCGGAGGTCCGGCCCTGCGTGGCCTGCAACGAGGACTGCCGGACGTTCGACCCGGTGCTGCTGTGCGTGGTCAACCCGGACCTCGCACCGTCCGGTGAACCGCGTCGGCCCGCCGCACCGCTGGTGCGCGCGTGGGACCCTGCACGCGCCACCGCACAGCGCGTCGCCGTCGTGGGGGCGGGCCCCGCGGGCCTGGAGTGCGCGCTGAGTCTCGCCCAGGCGGGGGTGGCGGATGTCGTCCTCTACGAGGCCGCCGACCGGTTGGGCGGACAGCTCACCACGGCGGCTCTGGCGCCCCACCGCACCGGTTGGGCCGCGCTGCTCGGCTTCTACGAACGGGGGCTGTCCGCCGCGAGTGTCGACGTACGTCTCGGGCAGACCGTGGAGCCGGACGCCGAACTCGAAGGATTCGACGCCGTGGTGCTGGCCACGGGCGCGGAGGAGACATCACCGCTGCTGGAGACCGGGGCCATGGCCTCGTCGGTCGCGCTGGCGCGGGGAGTTCCTTCGCTGGCAGGTGCCGCCCATGTGCTCGTGGCCGACGACGGGTTCGGCTGGTGGCCCGGGTGCGATGTCGTAGAACTGGCCGTAGCCGCGGGGGTTCCCCGCATCACATTCGTCACGCCGGGAACGGCCTTCGCGGGGGCGATCCCGCCCGAGAGCCGTGTCCAACTGCTGGAACGTCTGTCGGGCACCTGCGAACTTGAAATCCTGCCGCTGTGCACGGCGACCGGCATCAGCCCCGAGGGCGTCACCGTCGCTCACCGCACCTCCGGACGGACCACCACCGTGCCCGCGGACCGTGTCGTCGTGGTGGGGGAGCGCCGCCCGTACGGCGCCCTGGACTGCGTCGCCCCCTTGGTGCTGACGGTTGGCGACGCCGTGGTTCCGCGACGTGTGGCGCACGCGATCGCCGAGGGGCGGGAGGCCGCCGTCAGAATCGCCACCGCTGTACGACGCCGTATGCCGCAAAGACGCGCTCTTCCCTTGTACCTGACCAAACCAAACTGATATTGGTTCAATAAGGTTCAACCCGTGCACATGAGCTGCGTGTGAACGATGACAGCGAGAAGGTCGTGAATCCCGGAGCGATGTCGATGAACGAGAGACGCCTCATGACGCCCGTCACGGTGGTATGGGCATGATGCGGACCGGACGGGAGATCCGGGTCAGGGCATACCCGGTCGGCGGCGTCAGTCCGGATGACTTCGAGGTGGTCGAGGTCGCTGTGCCCCGGCCCCGGGGCGGGGCAGGTGCTCGTACGCAACACATGGACATCGGTGGACCCCGGCCGTCGGCTTCGCCTACGTCCCGACGCGCCCTCCGGCTCGGGACGTCGTGTGGCATGTCCAGGGCTGGCGCGAGTGCGCCGTCGTGGAGGCGGGTGCCGAGCAGCTCGGGGGACTCGGCACCCTGACCCGCCTGGATGTCGAGGAATGCGAGCCGCGGTGGTATCTCGGTCCGCTGGGCGGTATGGGGCTGACGGCCTACGCTGGTCTGCATGTCGTCGACGCGCTACGAGGCGGGGAGACGGGCTGGGTTTCGGCCGCCGCGGGGGCGGTGGGCAGTCTGGCCGTGCAGATCGCCCGGCTCATGGGCAACCGGGTAGTGGCCAGCGCGGGCACCGACGACAAGGTCGGCTGGCTGCGCGACCGCCTGGGCGCCGAGGCCTTCAACTACCGCGTGGGGAACATCGGGGCAAGGCTGGGCGATATCGCGCCCGACGGGATCGACGTCTAGGTGTGTTGTCCGGGGTGGTTGGTGAAGCGGCTGGCTGGGGGGTTGGGCCGTTGGTAGGCCCATTCGTCCAGCAGGGTGCGGGTGCGGTGGAAGCGTTCGACTTTGCCGTTGGTCTGGGGGCGCCAGGGGCGGGTCCAGCGGGGGCTGATGCCCAGGTCATGGTAGGTCTGGCGCCAGGTGTTCTTGCTGTAGGCCCAGGCGTTGTCGGTCAGCACACGCTCGATGGCTCCCTGTCCGCTTCCCATCAGCAGGGACCGGCCGGGCGGCAGCCGGCGGCCGAGCGCGGCGGCCACGCCTGCGGATCGAGGATGCCCAGTACATACGCCCGGCTGACCAGCGCCAGCCGGGTGGGTGCCGCCAGCAACTCCCGCAGCCGGCAGAGGTGATAGTCCAGGGTCTGCCGGGAGAGCCGGAGCGAGGCGGCGATCTCGTTGTTGCCGTGCCCGGCGGACAACAGGGTGAGGATGCGCAACTGCGCCGCGGTGAGCGGTGGCAGCGGCGGGTGCGGCAGGGTGTGGTGGGGCAGTACCGCCCAGACGCCGCGGGCCCGCCGTGAACCGCTGCTGACGGCGGTGAGCAGTACCCGGGCCCGCCACTCATCGCCCCGGGCGTCGAGGAAGACCGCGGAGGTCTGGAACCGGCGCCGGCGCCGGTTCACCAGGTCCCGCCAGGCGTGGCGAAGCCCGGCCAGATCGTCGGCGGGGGCCAGATAGCGGTGGGCGGGGCGGCCGAGCAGGTCGGGCACATGGACCCGGAGCAGTTCCGCGGCCGAGGCGCTGACCCGGAGGATCCGGCCGCCCGGCGAGAGCAGGGCGCAGGGCAGACCGCTGTGTTCGCTGAGCGCCTGGAGGTCCTCCTCGGCGGCGCGCCGCCGGCTCAGGGCGAGGGTGCAGTCGGTGATGTCGATGTAGATCCCGGCCACACAGGCCTGGCCACCTGCGGCCACCGGGAAGCGGTGGCCGACCGCGCGCCCGGGTGAGCCGTCGGGGCGGTGGTAGCCGATGGTGTGCCGTACCGGCTTGCCCGAGCTGAGCACCTGCCGGTCCAGGGCCTGGAAGGTCGCCACGTCCTCGGGGGCGTCGACATCCGTGACGCTGCTGCCGATCACGGCGTCGGGGGTGGTGCCGTACAGATGGGCGTAGGCGTGGTTGGCCCACAGGTAGCGGCCGTGGGCGTCGCGGATGAACGCCGCGGCGGGCGCGAAGTCGGCGAAGTCGGTGAACGCGGCGTAGCCGTGACGTCCGAGCTCCAGGGCGCTGATGTCCACCGCGAGCCCGCTGACCCCGCCCCGGCCGTCACCGGCCAGTCGGCCGGGATAGGAAGTGACGTCGAACAGCCGCCCGCCGAACCGGACCTGGCGGCGGTCGATCCCCGACTCCCGACCCTCGGCGGCCGCGCCTTCCCGCGCGGCGTCGGCCGTGCCGCAGAGACTGTCGACGAACCGCTGTGCCGTGCCGGGGTCATGGAAGGCGCCCCCGCCGCAGTTGACGATGCGCAGCCCCTCATCGGCTTCCCACCATGACACAGGCATGCGCTCGAGCAGCGTACTCAGGCCCATATCGGACACCAGCCGCCTTCCGGTCCGGCCTCCGGGTGCGGACCGCCGAAGGCATGGCTAAGGATTGCCCAGGCCCCGCGCTCACATGCGGCGTAACCAGCCGAAAGGGACAAGGGGTCGAGAAGGGCTGAAACCCATGCCCGATGGCCTCGCTCGCCGTGAACACCTCGTGGCACTCAGGCATTTGCCTGAGTGCCCACCCCCGGTTCGAGGGGTACGCGTCAGGCCCGATTGGTTCGCCTGACGGGCCCGGATCGCGGCGGATGTGCCGGTCCGCCGGTTTTTGCTGAGCCGTCGAGAAACTCTGAACCGAGGAGTTGTTATCTGTGAGTAAGGTGCTGTTTGTCTATGCCAAGGGCGGGCCGCCGCTGGAATACGCGCTGTCCCGGGTCGCCGCGAAGGCCGAAGTACATCTGCTCGTGCTCAGTCCCCTTCCGCTCTCCGCCCACGAGGTGGTCACCCGGCTGTGCGCCTCGGTGGTCGCCCCCGTGGACACCGCGTCCCGGGACCTCGTCGCGCTCATCACGGCTCAGGCACAGGCCGTCGGCGCCGACGCGGTGTTCACCCCGTCCGAGTACGCCGTGGTGGCGGTGGCCGACGCCTGCGAGCGGCTGGGTCTCGCCGGGGCCGGTGCGCACTGCGTGCTGGCCCGGGACAAGCGGATGATGCGCCGCACCTGGGACGCGCACGGGGTGTCCCAGCCACGGTTCCGCTCCGTGGCCACCGAGCGCGATCTGCACGAGGCCGCGGCCGAGATCCCGTACCCGATGCTGATGAAGGCAGCCTGGAGCGCCGGGTCCACCGCCCATCAGATCCTGCGCGGCCCGGAGGACATCGCGCCCGCCTGGGCCCGGGCCCGTGAGGTGATGGAGGAGTCCGCCCGCCAGGGGTACGCCGAGCTCCATGTGGCCGGGGCGGACGCCGACTTCCTCGTCGAGGAGATCGTGACGGGCACGGCCGGGGACTGGTTCGAGGAGCCGGGCTGGGGCGACTACGTCAGCGTCGAGGGCGTCGTGGCCGAGGGCGTCCATCACCCGGTGTGCCTGAGCGGGCGGATGCCCACCGTCGAGCCGTTCACCGAGCGCGCCGGGATCACCCCCGCCCTGCTCCCCGAGGACGCCCAGCGCAAGGTGGTGGAGCTGGCGACGGCCGCCGTGGACGCGCTCGGCCTGCGCACCTGCGGCACCCACACCGAGATCAAGCTGGGCGCCGACGGACGGATGTGGGTCATCGAGACCGCCGCGCGGTTCGGTGGCGCGATGACCGTCCCCCAGATCGAGGAGGTCTTCGGGGTGGACATCATCGGCATGCTCATCGACCGGCTGCTCGGCCGCGAGGTCGACTGGCCCGATCCGGGACCCGGTTCGGTGCTGGGCGCCGCGGACGCCAAGGGCGCGGCCGGCTCGCTGGTGGTGCTGGCCGTGGACGGCTCCGGCGCGCCGTGGCCGGACCGGCGGCTGTGGGACTTCGACGCCGTCCAGCGCTCCGGACTGATCTCCACCGGGGCGCGGCTGACGAAGGTGGCCGAGCACTCGCTGCCGGACGGCACCCCGGTGCCGGTCTACGACCCGGCGGCGGGCGCGAACACCATGGCAGCGCAGTGTCTGCTGGTGGCCGACGATCCGGTCACGGTGATACGTGACTTCGAAAGGCTCAACGACGCCCTGCCCACCGCCCTGCCGCCTGTCCCTGCCGCCGGGAGGCCGTGATGACCGGCATCAGCGCGTTTCCGAGCCCGGCCACCGCGCCCGGCACCGATGCCACCGTGGTCGGCGAGAACCTGTCACTGCCGCTGTTCCGGTCGCTGTCCGGAGTGCTGGCCGGACACCCGTATCTGAAGGTGGTGGTCGACCGCGCCGAGCACACCTGGCATCTGCTGGACACCGCCGTCCACCCCTTCCACGTCAACTATGTGGCCACCCGCATCCTCGGGATGGACCTGGACGAACTCGACGCCGGACTCGACGCGTTCAACGCCTCGGTGTACACCGACCCCGGCCGCCGCTTCCTGCTCGGTGTGCTGTCGCTGCACGCCGACGAGGACACCGAGGGCCGGGACCGGCCGTTCCTGGTGCTGGAGACCACCGAGGCCGACACCATGGACGGCCCCTTGCTCCAGGAGTTCTACGACTTCGTCCGGGAGCGGGTTGACGGGCGGCTGCCGTTGCTGCTGAAACCCGCCAACCACGGCCAGGAAGCGGCACTCGCCCCGGTGAGCGACGTAACGCTGCCGCGCGTCCTCAGCCACGAGCTGTTCGTCAGCCGCCCCCGCACCCCGCTGAACACCGGGGAGGTCATCGGCCGGCTGCGCTGGTTCGCCTCGCTCGAGGAGTACCGCGCGCACGCCGCGGACCTCGGCTGGTCGGACATCGTGGCCATGGACTGTCTGCCCGACGATGTGCCACGGGTGGCCGGATTCATCAACGCCGCCCCCATCACCCCGCTGTCCCACACCAATGTGCTGGCCTCCGGCTGGGGCATCCCGAACGCCATCGTGCGCGACATGGCCCGGCTGGTGGAGTCGGAGGAGCTGGACGGGGCGTGGGTGTGCTACCGGGTCCAGGACGACGAGGTGAGCCTGGTCCGGCTGCACGAGGTCCCGGAGCTGGACGA
Source organism: Streptomyces sp. NPDC005962 (assembly GCF_040629205.1). Taxonomy (NCBI): domain Bacteria; kingdom Bacillati; phylum Actinomycetota; class Actinomycetes; order Kitasatosporales; family Streptomycetaceae; genus Streptomyces; species Streptomyces sp. NPDC005962. The sequence continues at coordinate 336,539 of NZ_JBEXVE010000007.1, forward strand.
GCCCGCGTGGCACCAGCAGCGAATCCGGCTGGAGCCGCCGCTGCTGGAGGACATCCCCGTCCTGGAACTGCGCCGGCTGCGCCGCGAGGACCGCGACCGCTACGGCACCAAGGCCGCCAACCTCGGTGAACTCCACCATGTGCTGGACAGCCGCACCGCCGACCTCACCGCCTTCTACGGCCGCGCCCGGCCGCCCCGGAAGGATCTGTACGGCCATCTCGCCTCCCGGCTGGCCGCGTCCGCCGACCCCGAGGCGCTGCGCCAGGCGGCCTCGGAGTTCGTGGCGGCCACCGTCACCGCGCCCGACGGGGTGGCGCTGCCGTTCGCCCTCCAGCACCGCTTCCTGATCTCCTCGCCCGCTCTGCAACAGGGCATCGGCAAGCTGAAGATGGCGCTGGAGCTGGGAGCCACCGACGTACTGGACCCGCTGTGCCTGAGCCTCCAGCAGCTGGTGCGCGGCACCCCGGTGCCGGAGGAAGTGGCCGCGCGGATCACCGGCCCGTTCGCGGACCGGGTGTGCCGCAAGCGGCTGGTGGTGCGGTCCTCCTCCAATGCCGAGGACCTGCCCGGCTTTTCCGCCGCCGGGGTCTACGACTCCATCACCACGGTGCACGGCACGGACGAACTCCTCGACGCCGTACGGCAGGTGTGGGCCTCGCTGGTGTCGCCGCGCAGTGTCCGGCTCCGTCAAGAGGCGGGCATCTCCCTGGACGACACCTACATGGGCGTCATCGTGCAGGAGTACACCCCGGCCGAGCTCGGCGGGGTGCTGGTCACCTGCAACCCCACGCGGCGCGAGGACTTCCGCAACGTCTACCTCAACTGCACGCCCGGTTCGCCCGAGAGCGTCGTCGACGGCACCGCGCTGCCGTTGCAGTACCTCTACAACACCGTGGAGGGCGGGGGCCGCACCGTGGACCTCGGTTCGTCGGTTACGGACCTGCCGTCCTCGACCCGGGCGCGGCTGGCGGATCTCGCGCTCACCGGGCGGCTGCTCCAGTCGCACTTCGCGGACGATCCGGATGATCCGCTGGACGTCGAGTGGCTGATGACCGAAGCGGGCGGTTTCAAGCTGGTGCAGCTCCGCCCGTACGCGCTGTGAAGGGCCGTGTGCCGTTCCTCCGCCGCTCCCCGGCGGAGGAACGGACCCCGCTCAGCGCCGGGGCACGCCGGGTCATCGCCCTCAACAACGGCTTCCAGCTGCTGTTCAACCTGCTGTGGTGGATGCCGGTCTTCTACGCCTACCAGCGGCAGGCCGGGCTCTCGGACGCGCAGATCTTCGGCATCCAGTCCCTCTACTACATCGCGTTCTGCCTGTTCGAGATCCCGACCGGCCTGGTGGCCGACCGGATCGGCGCCCGCAACTGTCTGCGCGCGGGCGCCGTGGTGATGACCGCGGCGAACCTGGTCCCGGTTCTCTCCCCCGACTACACCGGCTTCCTGGTCCACTTCCTCGCCATCGCCGCGGGCCGCTCCCTCACCTCCGGGGCGGCCAGCGCCTACCTCTACGACGCACTGCACGCGGAGGGCGCGCACGACCACTATCTGCGCGCCGAGGGCAACGCGCGGGCGCTCGGGCTGGCCGCGAAGGTGATGTGCTGGCCCCTGGTGGGCCCCCTGATGGCGCTGTCCCGGCCCACCCCGTACCTCCTCAGCGCGGTCAGCGCCGGGGCGTCACTGGCCTGTGCCATGGCCCTGCCCCAGCTGGTAGGCGCGGAGTCGGGGACACGCCGGTCGGGGGTGTGGCGGGAGGCCGGGCGGGCGCTGCGTCAGCTGCGCGGCTCCCCGTGGCTGGCCCTGGTGATGGTGCAGGGCGTGGCGGTCTTCACGCTCTCCCGGATCTGCCAGGTGAACTTGTTCCAGCCGATCCTGATCGACCAGGGCATCCCGGAGCCCTCGCACGGCGGTGTGCTGGCGGCGGTGACGGTGGCCGAGGCCGTGGGCGCGGCCCGGCCGCAGTGGCTGGGCCGCAAGCTGAAACCGCTGACGATGGTGTCCGTCTTGAGCCTGGCGATGGCGGTGTCCCTGGCCGGGATCACCCTCGGCGGGCCGATGGCGGCGGTGGCGCTGCTCTGCCTGTTCTCGGCGGTCACCGGCTTTGCGTATCCGATTCAGCGCAAACTGGTGAACGACGCGGTGCCGCCGGGTGCTCCGCGGGCCACCCTGCTGTCGGTGGAGAGCATCATCGACCGCGCGGTGTGCGCCCTGGTGGCGGTGGCTGCGGGCGCGTACCTCTCGGCGGGCCGGATGGACGCGCTGCTGTGGCACAGCGCCGCCATGACCGCTGCGGTGATGCTCGCGGTGCACCTGGCCGTGCTGATCGGACGGCCCCTGCGCCCCCGCCCGCCACGGGCAGCCGGCGAGGAGCGTCAGGAGGCCGTCGGGCACGCACGAAGGTGATATCGGGCCAGTGAGGGTGTCAAGGACGGCCGCCTCCCGCCCCAAGCTGATCGTCTGGGCCGTCAACGGCACCCCGCGCCTGGCCTCGAATGCGTCCGTTGGGGCGCAGGTCGATGTGCTCGCCCAGTTCCAGCGGGGACGAGCAGCGCGCCCGTATGCCGGCCGCGTCGTGGTCGGCATACACCTGTGTGGCCTTGCGGTCCAGCTCGGCCGTCGTACGGAAGCAGCTGACGCTGTTCTGCCATACGCCGCAGGCCTTCGCCGCGTCCCAACCGCCGGACAGGTCGATCTTCTTTCCTTCGAACGTCGCGATGGCGCCTCGCGGAGCGGACGCTGCTGCTGCCTGACCGGTGGTGACCGACCCAGCGCCGACTACGGCCGCAGCGGCCAGTGTGGCGGCGAAGAATGTCTTGCGTCGCACTGTGGCTTCCCCCTTGGGATAGGGGACGGGCCGTGGAGCCCATCCCTGGTGAACCCTTGTGATCCCAGAACGTACGGTCCGCCCCGTACGACCCGCGTCCCACACGGGGTTGAACTCCCGCGCGGACCGGCGCGGTAGTCGCCCGGTTCCTACAACGGCCCCGGGGATCAACGGAACCGTGGTTGGCGCTGAGATTGATCTTCGTCTGCTATAGGGCAGCCCCTGAACCACGAGCGGAGAGCCCGGTTCTCATCTTCGCCGGGAGCAACGCACAATGCCTTAGCGAAGCGCGCCAGTTCCTGCGCGTCGTGAGGACGGCGGTGACCAGGTCGACGGCGACGGTCCCGAGTCGCGCAGCGTCCTGCGGGGTGTAGCTTGCGCTGTCGTCTGTGAGGTTGGTCAGGAAGTCCGCCGGCAGCCGGCCGATGCCTTTATCGCCGGGGAGGGGGCGGCAGATGAGCTGCTCAAGGTGGCGGACAGGTATGGGAAGCAGCGTGCGGGCGAACTGGATGACAACCGACTCGTTACCCTTGGCGTAGGTGACGTAGGGACGTGAGCTGTCGAAGAGCACCAGCTCACCCGGGCTGAGTGGAGCGTGCATCCGGTTCTGCTCGAGCACATGCGAACCGGAGCGCATGAAGCCCACCTGCAGACACTCCGGGTCAGAGACGCGGATCATCTTCGGAGTCCGCAACGTGCAGGATGACGGGTACGCCATCGCTGAGACCCGCACCGGCCCCAGCGGCATCGCTCTCAACCACCCGTGGAAGACGTCGGTGTCAACCAGCCGGAAAGATACCGGCATCACCCTATCCCGGGTTACATCCGCCCATGCGTCAAGAACATCCCGCGCAGGGAAGTCATTGCTGTTAAAGATATTCTCCACGGATTCCCTCCAGCGCGCCCTCAGATGATCCAGAACCAGAGGGTGTCCGCCGCCGGGCCCTCATCTTGCATCGCGGCGAGAAATACAAGGCCGTCAACCGTCGGTCCACACCAGCCACCCCCAACTACCGAACCCCGGGCACTCGGCCTCACCCTGGCCGTTCGGAGTCGCTGTCCGCCCCGGGCCGGCGCTGCCACACTCAGGCCCGTTCGTTCACCGACTTTGTTAGAGGAAGCGTTGAGTCAGTCGGCACCTGGGCTTCAACGACGTGGCATCCGAATCGCTTTGGTTGCGGAATCACGGATGTTGTCGTGGACAGTGGCCGGGTGAGCCAGGCGTTCTCGGCAACCCGTTTCTGCTTTCGCTCAGAGGAAGATCACGTCTCCGGTGCGCCGGTAAGCGCCGACGGAGGAGCAATAGGCGTACGACCACACGCAGTCCGCGTTTGCCTGTTTGGTGCTGGCGCTTCGAGCAGTGGCGGGCTTGCTGGTTACGGCGACGCGGGCGGCAACCATGGCTGTAGCGGCCAGAGCCTTGATCGGCTTCGATTTCATATTAATCTACCCCTCATCTTGCATCCATGAAAGAACGAATTTCGCGCCTCATCATGCTGAGGCGATTTTGCTGAAACTAGATCTCTTTCGGTCAAGTGCCCCCGAGGCGATGGAATCGAAAATAGATAATTCAATGCCTCGACTGTGGCAGGTGTTGCAGCGGAGCTTTGATCACGCAGCGCTGCTTGTTCGGTTGCGGCGCGGCTATCCTTCCCCGCCGCTGGTTGTGGGCCGGGCGACCGGGGGGTACGGGGGAGTGCGGGTCCCGAGTCATCGGGGTTCTCCTGAAGGCGGAGGAGGGGCGGCCGGGGAGGACGTCCTGAAAGAAGGGGCGGGCCGACCACGGACTGATCCGCGGGCCCGGTGGTTGCCGGGCTGAACGGCGTTGCTACTAGACCGCCGGGTATCGGCTTGTTCGGGGAACCTCCGGCCGACCCCTGGTGCCGAGTTCGCCCCACCATGCATGGTCGGTATGCGGATGATCCGGCGATGCCGGGCAGGCGTAGAGCTGCAGATCATAGCCTCCGGCGACGTCGACCATGGCCGGTTTCGCCGGGTGGGGGTTGGTGGTGGACGGCGTGGCGTGGGCTTGATCCTCGTAGGGGATCCAACTGCGGGTGTCGTCGTCCCATTCGGTCGTGGCGATGGTCAGCAGCGGGGCCATCTGCGCATTGCAGGCGTCGCAGAACCGGGGGATGGGGTCGGTGAGGCCCCAGCTTGTCCAGCCGCCGACCTTCCAGCCGGGAGCGAGCGACAACTCGTTGCGGTAGAACTCCGCCGGGGCGGGCTCGTAGTAGCTGTTGGCGCGGAGCGGTGATCACAGTGCGGCGCCGCAGGAGCGGTTCCTCCGCGGCATGACCCGGGTGCTCCGGTGCGGTGGTCCTCTGGAGGCCGGGGCGGAGGTGTCGCTGACCCCCTTCGGGATGCTGGGGCTGGCCCCCGTGCGCGTCGGGGTGTTGACGCCATGGCGCCGCATGGTCCCCGGTCCGTACGTTTAAGCAGGTCAGAGCGTTGCTGGCCGATTTAAGGACCGGAGTCCTCCATGTCTCAGACCGCCGCGCCGTCTGTGTCCACCGCTCCCGTCGGCGCCACCGCGCAGCAGGGGAGTGAGTTCACTGTCCTGCTGCGGAAGGTCAGGGGACAGGGGCTGCTGGAACGTCGTAAGGGCTGGTACGCGCGGATGATCACCGTGAACCTCCTCGCCCTGGCCGCCGTGGTGACAGGGTTCGTCGTCGCCGGGGACACCTGGTGGACGCTGCTGCTCGCCGCGCCGCTCGCCATTCTGTCCGCCCGCACTGCCTACGTCGGCCACGATGCCGGGCACGCCCAGATCGCCGTCGGCCGCCGGGCGAACCGCGCTGTCGGACTCCTCCACGCCAATCTGCTCCTGGGTATGAGCTACGCGTGGTGGAACGACAAGCACAACCGGCACCACGCCAACCCCAACCACATCGAGAAGGACCCGGACGTCGGCGCCGGCGCACTGGTGTGGACCGCGGAGCAGGCCGCTGTGCGCCGGGGATTCGCCCGCTGGGTCACCCGCCGCCAGGCTTGGCTGTTCTTCCCGATGCTGCTGCTCGAAGGCATCGCCTTGAAGGTGAGCAGTGTCCAGGACCTGCGGCGGCAGCCGGTGCGCGAGCGGGCCGTCGAGGGCGCGCTGCTGGCGCTGCACGCGGCCGGTTACGGCGCCCTGCTGCTCACCTGCCTGCCGGTGGGCAAGGCCGTCGCGTTCGCACTGCTCCATCAGGCCCTCTTCGGGCTCCACTTGGGAATGGCCTTCGCGCCCAATCACAAGGGCATGGACATGCCCGACCCGGCGGGCGAGCGCTGGGGCCATCTGCGCCGCCAGGTCCTGACCTCGCGGAACGTCCGGGGCGGGCCGGTCACGGACTGGCTCCTGGGCGGGCTGAATTACCAGATCGAGCACCACCTCTTCCCGAACATGCCCAGGCCCCACCTCAGGCTCGTACAGCCTCTGGTCCGCGAACACTGCCGCAACCTCGGGCTCCCGTACGCCGAGACCGGGCTCCTCGACTCCTACCGGCAAGGTCTGCGGCACATGCACACGGTCGGCGCTGCGGCCCGGCCAGAATGAGAGCGCCGAGCGCCGGTCTCCGGAGCCCACTGCGTGTGTCCCGGTTCTCCTCACGCAACCCGGCCGTGCCGAGCCGGATGTTCTCACAGCACCTTGCGCCGCAGCCCTTCTTGATCCCGCCGGAACGCCGGACCGGCGGTGGGGTCGCCCAGCACCCGACGTACGGCGCGCTGGCTGTGCGGCCGTGGGCTTGACGCGGCTGAAAGGAATCCGATGATGGCGAGGTGAGGACACAGAACGGTGAGTCGGTTCTGGCGAGGGCCGTACGGATCTTCGAGGCGTTCACGCCGGAGGAGTCGGCCCTGACCGTCTCGCAGATCTCCCGCCGTACGGAGCTGCACGTGGCGACCGCGTCGCGGCTGGTGGCCGAGCTGGTCTCGTACGGGTTCCTGACCCGGGACGCCGACCGCCGAGTCCGGATCGGTATGCGCATGTGGGAGCTGGCCACCCGGGCCTCGCCCACCCTGTCGCTGCGCAACGCGGCGATGCCGTTCATGGAGGGCGTCCACGATGTCGTCGGGCATCATGTGCAGCTCGGCGTGCTGGACGGCGACGAAGTGCTGTTCCTGGAGCGGCTGACGGCCCCGGGGGCGGTCGTCAACTACACCCGCATCGCGGGCCGCCTCCCGCTGCACGCCTCCTCCAGCGGCCTGATCCTCCTCGCCCATGGCCCCTCCGACCTGGCCCGACGGGTGCTCGACGAACCCCTGTACCGCTACACCCCGAACACGCCGGCCACCGCCGCGCGGCTGCGGGCCGAGCTGGCCGAGGTCCGCCGACAGGGGTACGCGAACTGCCCCGGGTACGTGCACCCCGACGTCCTGGGCATCGCGGCGCCGGTGCGTGACGCGCGCGGTGAGGTGGTGGCCGCGCTGGCGGTGATCGTCCCGAACGAGGCAGGGGCCGCGTCCGTCGCGCCGGTGGTGCGGACCGCGGCACGTGGTGTCTCCCGGGCGCTGGGGGCACCGGCCGCCCAGGGGCGGCCGCAACGAGGCGGATGACTCACGTGGCGGCAGTGCGACGGCCGTATGACGATCACCGGAAATTCGTCTCTCACTGATTGAGAACGCCATCGCGACGGTTCGTGGTGGCCGCGCATCCTGCCTGCAACCCAACGACGGGAGGCGGCGACGTGGTCGGAATCAGCGTGGTTGCGGATGTCGGGTCCGGCGTCGGCACGGGACAGCCGACGCGCGGGGGCGCGGCAACTCTGGAGGTCTCCGCGAAGGAGCGCGTCGCCGAAGGCGTCGTGTCACTCACCCTCATGCGCCCGGACGGTGCCCGGTTGCCGGACTGGACACCGGGTTCCCACATCGACCTGGTGTTGCCGGAAGGGACGACCCGGCAGTACTCCCTGTGCGGCGACCGATGGGACGCGCACACCTACCGGATCGCAGTACTGAGGGAACCAGCGGGACGCGGCGGATCCGCTTACGTACACGACCAGCTGCGGCCGGGGGACCGCGTCGGGGTCGGCGGCCCGCGCAACCACTTCCCCCTCGTGCCCTCGGAGAAGTACCTCTTCATCGCGGGCGGCATCGGCATCACCCCGCTGCTGCCCATGGTGCGCCAGGCCGAACTGCTCGGTGCCGAATGGCAGTTGCTGTACGGCGGCCGGACCCGGGCATCGATGGCCTTTCGCGAGGAGCTGACGGAGACCTACGGTGAGCGAGTACACATCGTCCCGCAGGACGAGCTCGGACTGCTGGACCTCGCGACCCCGCTGGGCGGCCCGCGACCGGACACCAAGGTGTACTGCTGCGGCCCCGCCCCGCTGCTCGCCGCCGTCGAAACGGCCTGCGCCGCCTGGCCGCCGTACGCCCTGCGCGTCGAGCGCTTCACCGCCGCCGCGCGGACCGCGCCGGTGCGGGAGACGCCCTTCGAGGTCGAGCTGCGCCGCTCGGGACGTACCGTCACCGTGACTCCGGAGGTCTCGGTGCTGGAGGCGGTACGTCGTGCGGGAGCGGACGTGCTGTCCTCTTGCGAGCAGGGAACCTGCGGCACCTGCCTGACGCCGGTGCTGGAAGGGCAGCCCGACCACCGGGACTCCGTTCTCACCGACCGCCAACGGGGGGCGGACGACTGCATGTTCGTGTGCGTGTCCCGATCCTGCGGCGACCGTCTCGTCCTCGATCTCTGAGACCTCCCTACATCCCCAAGGAGCCGCGATGTCCGAGGCACTGCAGCGTGCTGTTTCGCTGCCCGTCAGTGACGCCGATCCGTTCGCCCACGAGGTCCTGCTGGACCCCGAACCGCTGCACCAGGCCCTGCGCGAGGCCGGTCCGGTCGTGTACCTGCCGCGCTACGACGTCCACGCGCTGGCCCGCTACGACCAGGTGCACGCCGCGCTGGTGGACTGGCAGCACTTCGAGTCGGGCTCCGGCGTGGGCCTGGCCAACTTCCGTCACGAGAGGCCATGGCGCCCGCCGAGCCTGCTGCTGGAGGCGGACCCGCCCCGCCACGACGCCCCCCGCCGGGTGCTGAGCGAGATCCTCGCCCCGCCCGTCCTGCGGCGTCTGCGCACGACGTGGGCCGCGGTGGCCGAGGAACTCGTCGACCAAGCCCTCGCCGAATCCACGGAGTTCGACGCCTTCGTGGCGCTGGCGGAGGCGTTCCCCCTGCGGGCCTTCCCCGACGCGGTGGGCCTCGGCCCCGACGGCCGGGAGAACCTCCTGCCGTACGGAAACATGGCCTTCAACGCGTTCGGTCCGCGCAACGACCTCGTCGCGGCGGACGCCCACCGGATGGCCGAGCTTTCGGCATGGGTGAACGCCCAGTGCGTCCGGGAGGCACTGAGCGGGGACGGCTTCGGCGCACAGATCTGGGCCGCTGCCGACCGCGGTGATCTCACCCGCGAACAGGCACCGTTGGTGGTGCGGTCCCTGCTCACCGCCGGCATCGACACCACCGTGCACGGCCTGGCGGCCTGCCTGTACGCCTTCGCCACCCACCCCGGCGAATGGCAACGGCTCCGGGAGCGGACCGATCTGGCGCGGACCGCCTTCGACGAAGCAGTGCGCTGGCAGTCACCGGTGCAGACGTTTTTCCGCACCGCGACCACCGACGTCACCATCGCCGGAACGCTCGTCCCTGAGGGCGCGAAGATCCTCATGTTCCTCGGCGCGGCCAACCGCGACCCAGGCCGCTGGCACGACCCCGACCGCTTCGACCTCACCCGTGCCCCCTCCGGCCACGTCGGCTTCGGCATGGGACTGCACCAGTGCATCGGCCAGCACGTCGCCCGCCTGGAGGCCGAGGCTCTGCTGACCGCCCTGGCGCGTCGCGTCGAGCGGATCGAACTCACCGGCACACCGCACCGCCACCCCAACAACACCCTGCGCTCGTGGGCATCCCTGCCCGTGCGCGTCCGGACGGCTGCTTGATCCGCCGTCGATGAGGCATCATCGCGCGGGCGAAGGACAAGCCGGTCGGCATCGAGACGCTCGTGATCCCCGACCCGGATCCAGGCGTGCGGATGTGCGACGTCGGGCCCGGTGACTTCGTGATCCTCAACTGGCGTGTCATGTGCGGCCATTGCCGGGCCTGTCGGCGCTGTCGGCCTTGGGCTCGGTGCCTTCGCCGAGAAGCCCCTGGCCGCGGCAGGGCAGTGCACCAAGGTCGACCCGGCCGCTGCAGGGCTGCTGGGCTGTGGCGTCGATGGCGGGCATCGGCGCGGCGATCCAGCGCGGTCGGCCGCGGTGTTGGCGACGCGGCGGTGATGGGATCCCGGCTGGGCGCGGCGAAGATCATCACCGTGGACATCGACGGCCGCAAGCTCGCCGCTGCGGTGTCGCTGGGCGCCACGCACACCGTCGACGCTCGGGACACGGACCCCGTGACGGCGGTACGCGAGCTGACCGGTGGGGTCGGCGCGGACGTGGTCGCGCGACCTCCCACCCGAGCAGCGTGAAGCGCTCGCCCTGGCTGCGTCTCTTACTGACGAGCTTGCCGGGGCCGACGCCCTGCTGTTCGCGGTGCCGCTCTACAACTGGGGTGTCTCCCAGCATTTCAAGACCTGGGCCGACCTCGTGGTAACCGACCCGAGGATGAGCCCCAAAGCGGTGCCGGTCACCGAGGGCAAGCCCGCGGTGCTGGTCACGGTCCGCGGTGGCGGCTACGGCCCCGGAACCCCGCGCGAAGGCTGGGACCACGCGACCGCCTGGATGCGTCGCATCCTCGCCGACGTATGGCGACTCGACCTCCGCGTCGTCGAGACCGAACTCACCCTCGCCGACACCAACCCGGAAATGGCCCAGCTCAAAGAACTCGCCATGAAGCTTCGGGCTGATGCCGAAGACGCCGCCCGCAGTTGCGGCCAGGCCCTGGCCGGCGTCCGTCCCTGATCGACGCCGGACACGTCGGCCTACCGACCGATGCTCGTGGCGCCCTCATCCGCGCCGGTGCGGGATCGCTTCGCGCAAGCGCGCCGCGAGTTCGTGGGCGGTTGGGCTGGGTCCGGTGTCGGGGAGATGAAGGTTGACGGCGAACGAGGGGAGTGGCGGCAGCGCGGCGTGGTGATCGAGTACGGCGAGGTCCCGGGGGACCGTGGAGGCGAGCATGGGGGTGACGGCCATGTCCATGCGGACGGTCGCGGCGGTTGCCTCGATGGTTCCGTTCTCGAACATGGTGCGCCAGTCGGTTCCGCCCGTGCGGAGTGCTGTCAGGACGGCGGGCCTGAAGGCGCAGGTGGTGGAGACCATGGACACGGGCAGTGGCCGTGTCCGGTGTGCCGTGCCGCCACGTGCGCCCACCCAGACGAGTTGGTCGGTCATGAGACATTCCCCGGGAGTGTGCCCGGTGGGCTCCTCCAGCACGGCGACGTCGAGGTCGCCTCTGGCCAGGGCTTGAGCGAGTTCTGGTGAGGAGCCGGAGCGCAGTGTCAGTTCGACGTCCGGGCAGCGTTCGGCGAAATTCTTGAGCGCGTGGGCAAGAAGGGTGCCGACCAGATCGTGGGGAGCGCCGAGACGCACCGCTCCTGTGACGGTGTTCTCGGTCATGTCGGCCCAGATCTCGTCATTGAGGGTGAGCATGGCGCGGGCCCGGCCGATCAGGCGCTCACCGTGCGCGGTGAGGCGGAGACCTCGCCTGCCGCGGATGAACAACGTGCAGTCGAGGGCCGATTCGAGCCGGGCGATCTGCTGGCTGACCGCTCCTTGTGTCACGTGCAGGGCGTTTCCCGCGGCGGTCATGCTGGCCCGCTCTGCCGCCACGACGAAGGTCCGGAGCAGTGTGAGGTCGAGATCACGCGGCATCCGCACATTATATTTCGTAATGGATCGCATGTAAAACATTCGCTTTACTGATCTATGGTGGCGCGATCAATCTTTGACCATGGATGTCGCAGAACTATCTCCGTTGGTCGTCTTCGCGCTGATCGCGACCGTCACGCCAGGCGGTGCCACCACGCTGGCCACGGCGTCGGGTGCTCATTTCGGCTTCCGGCGTTCGGTTCCGCTGATGGCGGGAATCGCCGTGGGGCTCGCCTCGATGGCCGCCGCGGCCGCCGCGGGGCTCGGCGGCGTACTGCTGGCCGTTCCCTGGCTGCAGGTGGTCATGAAGCTGGTCGGGAGTCTCTATCTGCTGTGGCTGGCGGTGGGCACCGCGCGTGCGGGCGCCCCCGGCAGCCCGAAGGCCGCCGCGCGGCCTGTCGGGTTTCTGGGCGGCGTGTGGATGCTCTGGCAGAACCCCAAGGGGTGGACCATGTCACTGGGCGCCGCGGCCTCGTTCGCCGCTCTGGCCGCCGGCCCGGCCCAGCTCGCCGTGTTGATGGGGGCCACCTTCGCCGTGGCGGCGTCCCTGTCCCTGTCGCTGTGGTGTCTGGCAGGTCTCCTGCTGGCGAGGCTGCTGCGTACCGACCGGCAATGGGACGCGGTCAATCTGCTGTTGGCCGGGCTGCTCGTCGCCTCGATCGTGCTGATGTGGATATAGCCCGCAGAGACAGCCCCAGCTTCATGGCCGCCCCGTTCGCCGAGGGCCCCCTGGGCAGGCGCGAGGCACTGAGCCTGTCCTCTGATCACCGGTTCGGAGAATGATATGTCCCAGAGCGTGAGCCCCGCCGTCGTCACCGGTGGCAGTGACGGCCTCGGATACGCCATCGCCAGCGCCTTGACCGCCCAGGGTGCTGATCTGATTCTGATCGCACGCGACCCCGACAGGCTAAAAGCAGCTCGTGATTCCCTGCTGCAGCACGGCACCAGTGTGCACACCCTGACCGCCGACCTCTCCGATCCCGGTGCCGTGACCACCGTCGCCCGCGAGATCCTGGCCCTGACCGACCGGGTGAGCACCCTCGTGAACAACGCCGGAACGGCTCACTTCGCCTCCTTGGGCGACACTTCCACCGATGCGTTCGACACCATGTGGCACCTCAATGTCAAGGTGCCCTTCCTGCTCAGCCAGGCTCTCCTGGACGCGCTGATTCTCGCTCGGGGAAGCATCATCAACATCAGCAGTTACTGGGCACACAAGATGGCGGCGGGCCGCACTTCAGCGGCCTATTCCGCCACTCGTGACGCCATCAACTCCATGACACGGGCCCTTGCCAGTGAACTGGGTCCCTCCGGTGTACGTGTCAACGCCATCGCCCCCGGCGCCGTACACACCTCCACTTACGAACACGCCTACCTGGGGCAGATGAACCCTCAGCAACGCCAGGCGCACGACCAGCAGGTCTCAGTCGCCTATCCCTTGGGGCCGATCGGTAGTCCCCAGGACATCGCGGAGGCCGCGGCCTACCTCGCCTCTCCTCGGGCGGCCCGGTGGACCACCGGAATCATCCTCGCCGTCGACCCCGCCCATTGGGTGCGCAGGCCGCCGGGCTCGGCGATCGTCATGGCGATGCCGAGCGGGGCGACCTCCGCGGCCAGCGACTCGGACAGCCCCTCCAGGGCGAACTTCGTGGCGTGGTAGTAGCCGGTCGCGGCGAAGGCGGCCAGGCCGCCGAAGGAGGAGACGTTGATGATCCGGCCGGAGCGGCGGGCCCGCATGCCGGGCAGCACCGCCTTGAGGACCGTCACCACGCCGTGCACGTTGGTGTCGTACAGCGCGCGGACCGCGGCGTCCTCGCCCTCTTCGACGGCGGCCAGGTAGCCGTATCCGGCGTTGTTGACCAGGACGTCGACGCAACCGAACTCCGCCTCGCACCTCTGGACGGCGGCGGTGACCGAGCCGGGATCGGTGACATCCAGCTCCAGGGCCAGCGCACGGTCGCCATGGTCGGCGGCGAGGTCGGCCACGGCCTCGCGGTTCCGGGCCGTGATGGCCACCCGGTCGCCGCGCTGGAGGGCGTGCGCGGCCAGGGCGCGGCCGAGGCCGCTGGAGCATCCGGTGATCAGCCACACCGGCGATGCGTTGCTTCGGATGGTTTCGTTCGGGTTGTTCTCGTTCGGCATGTCTCCATGCTCGCCAGGGAGCCGGCAGGTGTGCCACACCCCCGTGAGGGTGGTCTTCCCAGGGCCCGCTTCCCGCTCGGCGGCCGCCGGGCGCCGCAGTGTCCCGCATCCGGCGCCGCAGGTCGGGACGGCCGAACCGGTGGCCATTTCCCCGATCCACTCGTCGGAGGGGCGGCAGTCCGCACACCTTCCCGTGCTCCCCATCCCCTCTTGCCAAAGTTCCTGCCGTGAACTACTTTAGTTCACGGCAGGAACTAGCGGCAGGGGCATCCAGAGCTTGCCCTCTGCTGCTCCTTTCATCCGCGGCACCCCGGACGGCATTTCCGAAGCCCATCGACATGGGGCCCGCTGGCTGCCAATCACTGTCGCACCGGTGTCGACGTACACACGAGAAGGGGAATCATGAACACACGGTCATCCGGCACAATCGCCGTCTTCGATGCATTGGATGCACAGGGCGGAGCGGTCATCGACTCACTCCTGTCCCGCGGAGCGCACGTACGCGGCCTCGTCCGTGACCTTGGCTCCGACCGGGCACAGTCACTCGCCGGCCGAGGAGTCGAGCTCATCCGCATCGAGGTCAGTGACGCCGCATCGCTGCTGGCCGCGCTGCAAGGGGTCGACGCATTCTTCTTCATGACCACCATCGAGGGTGACACCCACGACGTTGACGGCGAGACGCGCCAGGGCATAGCCCTCATCGATGCGGCGGCCGCGGCGGCCGTGCCGAACGTGGTTTTCAGCTCGGTTGGAGGTGCTGACCGCGACTCGGGCGTGCCGCTCTTCGAGTCCAAGCGCTACCTGGAGGAGCGCCTTGAAAAGTCCGGCCTGCGGGCGACGCTGGTCCGACCGGTCGTCTACATGGACCATCTGCCGTTCCTGGGGCCGAGCGTGGAGGACGGCGAGGTCGTGTTGCGTATGCCGCTGCCCGATCACATCCCGCTGCAGCTGATCGCGGTCCGCGACATCGGGCAGATCAGCGCTTCCTTCCTGCTTGGGACCGCAGAAGCACCAGGCGGCACCATCGAAATCGCCGGCGACCAGCGCACCGGCAGTCAGATCGCCGCCGCGTTCGGCGAGCGCGCCGGGCTGCCGGCACGCTATGAGGCTCTGCCGCTGAATACCTTTGATGACAACCCTCATCTGCAGGCAATGTTCCGCTGGCTGCAAGAGACGCCGGCCTTCCAGGCCGACATCGAAGCAGTGAAGGCGATCGAGTCGACCGTGTGGGACCTGCCTGCGTGGATCCGCTCCAGCGGATGGGCGGTCCCGAGCCCTGGCCGGTGACGCACTGCTGGATACCCATCGCAGCAACACCATCCACTGAGTGAACTTCCGGGCCCTGCTCCGCTCGGTCAAGGCAGCCCCGACCCAAACGGGATTGCCCGCAGGCAGTGGCGGTGACGAGTTCCTGTTTACGTGCCGCCGAAAACGTCGGTCACATCGATCCCGGCGACTGCATGGACGATGCCGTCAGATGGGCGGTGATGCGGGCGACGGAGTTGGCGAGCTGGTGCTGCTCGTCGGTGGGCAGTGCACCGGCGATATCGGGCATGCGCCGGGCGACGTCGACGTAGAGCGCGTCTACGATCTCCTTGCCGAGCGCGGTGGTGCTGAGTGTGACCGCCCGCCGATCGCGCTGGAGTGCTTCCCTTTGCACCAGTCCGCGTCGTTCGATGCGGTCAACGAGACCGCTGAGCGCGTTCTTGGCCACGCCGAGCAGCTGTGCGAGTTCACCCATGCCCTGTGGCTGATCCTTGATCACGCACAGGAGTGTCGCCTGGACCGACGTGAGGTCGTGGTCAGCGCAGATCTGTGCGTACCGGCGCTGCACTAGCACGGACAGCCAGACCAGGTTGTTTCCGAAGTCGTCGTTCTCTGTCACCGGCGCACCCTTCCTTCGCTGTACGTCAGCTTACCTTGCAGAAATTCACGGCAGGAACTACTTTAGTTCACGGCAGGAACTGTTGGGCCGCCGATGGTGATGCGGCTCTGCGCGCTGTTGGTGCGGCACCAGCAGCGCTCCGCCACCGGTTAGTCCGGAGCAGACTCGCATGTGCCGTGGCGGGCTCGCCCAGTGCACGCCATCGCCCCAGAGCGCCCGGATGCGTTTTCTACGAAACCGAGACACAGACAACCCGCTCGCGCCGGGCATGGCAGCGACCGCTGCCGCACCGGCTTCAGGGCGGGCCCAGAGAGAGAAGCAATCATGAGCACACAGTCATTCGGCACGATCGCCGTCTTCGGCGGCACGGGCCAGCAGGGCGGATCGGTCATCGACGCGCTCCTGACCCACGGTGCGCACGTGCGCGCCCTCGTACGTAACCCCGAGTCCGACCGGGCGCAGGCGCTCGCCGACCGCGGAGTCGAACTCGCGCGCATTCAGATCGGCGACGCCACGTCGCTGTCGACGGCGCTCAAGGGGGTGGACGCCTTCTTCTTCATGACCACCCCCGCAGGGCACACCCTCGCGGACATCGAAGGCGAGACGCAACTGGGCACCGCCCTCGTCGACGCGGCGGTCACGGCCGCCGTGCCGCACGTCGTGTTCAGCTCGGTCGGCGGCGCGGAACGCAACTCGGGCATACCGCACTTCGAGTCGAAGCGCCGTGTGGAGGAATACCTCCAGCAGTCCGGCCTGAGGGCGACGATAGTCCGCCCGGTCGCCTTCATGGAGAACTTCTCGTTCCTGGCACCGAGCATTGAGCAGGGCGAGATCGTGCTGCGCATACCGCTGCCCGACGGCATCCCGCTGCAGATGGTCGCCGTCCACGACATCGGCCGGATGAGCGCCGCTCTCCTGCTGGGCACCGCGGAGGCGCCCGGCGGCACCATCGAGATCGCCGGCGACGAACGCACCGGCAGCCAGATCGCCGCCGCCTTCGGCGAACACGCCGGGCTCCCGGCACGATACGAAGCCCTTCCCCTGAAGGTCCTCGACGACAACCCGGACACCCAGGCGATGTTCCGCTGGTTCGCGGAGACGCCCGCCTATCAGGCCGACATCGATGCGGTGAAGGCGATCGAGCCGAGTGCGTGGGACCTGCCCACGTGGCTGCGCTCCAGCGGCTGGACACTCCCGGGCCGGTGACAACCGCTGTCGCAGCCGAGTCAGAGGTGTCGATCGTCCAGAAGGGAAACGCATCGATGGATGTTGATGTTGACGTAGTGGTGGTCGGTGGCGGTCCAGCGGGCGCGCTGCTCGCCGGTGAGCTGGGGCTGGCAGGTGTGCGGACACTGGTCGTGGAGCGGCTGACCGAACAGTCCGACCACAAGTGGCTCGGCGTGCAGACACGTACGCTTGAGGAGTTCGAGCTCCGCGGGGCGCTTGAGGCACTCCTCGACGGTGCGCCGTTGCTTCACAAAGGTAACTTCGCCAGCCTGCCCACGCCGCTGGAGTACGAGGACCTCGACAGCCGCCATCCGCACGCGGCGTACCGCCCGCAGGAGGATGTCGAGGAGATACTGACCGCGCGCGCCCGAAAGCTCGGTGCGGAGTTCCGACGCGGGCACGAGCTGATCCGGCTGGAACAGGACGATGCCGGGGTCACCGCCGGCATCCGCGGGCCGGACGGCGAGTACGAGATCCGATCCTCCTACCTGGTCGGCTGCGACGGCGGGCGCAGTACCACCCGCAAGCTCGCCGGCATCGCCTTCCCCGGCCAGGGCCCGACTCTCTACTGGCTGTTGGCCGAAGGCAAGTTCAGCGACGAACTGCCGGTCGGCGAGGGTATGGGGCCTCTGCGCCCCTACGGCGTCGTGCGGCCGGAGGAGCGGACCTGGTTCTCGGCTGTCCCGCTCCCCGAACCGGGCATCTACCGGATCTTTACGTTCTTCTACGGGCAGAATGTCGCCGATCGTCATGCCCCCGTGTCCGAGGAGGAGATGCGAGCCGCGCTCGTCGAGATCGCCGGCAGTGACTTCGGGCTGCACGACATCAGGTGGCTGACCCGGCTGACGGACAGTAACCGGCAGGCCGAACGGTACAGGCAGGGACGTGTCTTCCTCGCCGGCGACGCCGCGCATGTGCAGTTCCCCGCAGGCGGCCCGGGCATGAACGCAGCGGTGCAGGACGCCATGAACCTGGGGTGGAAGCTCGGCTCGGCCGTGCACGGCTGGGGTGGTGACGCGCTGCTGGACACCTACCACAGCGAGCGTCATCCAGCAGGCGAGCTGATGCTGCGCCAAGCGCGGCTCCAGGCCTTGCTGCTCGACCCCGACCCTGGCCTTCAGGATGTGCGCGACATGCTCGACGAACTGCTGCAGATCCCGGAAGTCAACCGCCATTTCGTCGAACGCGGAGCAGCGCTGGACACCAGGTACGACATCGTAGGCACGCATCCCTTGATCGGACGGCGGATGCCGGATGTGACTGTGGTAACCCCGCAGTCGCACCGTCATCTGAGCTCCTACTTCCGCCACGGTCACGGTGTGCTGGCCCTCCTGACCGAAACGGCCGAAGCCGGCGATGCGGCCATGGCATGGAAGGGCCGGGTCGACGTCGTCACCGGAACGGTGCCCGCCCCCGACACCCCGCCCGCGGACGCCTTCCTGGTGCGACCGGACGGCTACGTCTGCTGGGCCGGCGACCCGGTCACCGACACCACGGGGCTGCGCGCCGCGCTGGAGACATGGTTCGGATCACCCTTGCCGTAGAGCCGGGATTGCAGGGCCCGGGAAGCCGGGCCCTGCCACTGCCTTGCTTCGGTGCGCCAGCCGATCAGGGCGCCGCCGCGACCCGTTCCAGCCTCCCAACGTGATCGACGAACGTGCGGACGTGGCCTGGGAACGAGAACTCGACGACCTCTTCCTCTGCATCGGCCACCGGTTTGGCCGCGCCGACCTGCGGCGCCGGATGCGGGACTATGGCCAAGCGCCTCGTACTGCGTGCCCTGGCCTCCGAGTTCCCCCTCGTCTGGGTGGCCGCGGACGCCGCCTATGGGCAAGAGGGACGCTTCCGCCGTCTGCTGGAGCAGTCCGGTCTCGGCTATGTGCTCGCAGTGCCCGAGTCCCAGCAGATCTTCGGCCCGCGCATCGGTGCAGTGGCCGTCGTTACACCGGCTGGTGTCGGCACATCACCATGGCAATGCTTGCCCATGCCTACCTCGCGGTCATGGCGGCCGACGCGGGAGCAAGGGGGGTTGGAGGGGCGGTCCGGCGGGTGTGGCCTGTTGGGCTGTTACTGGCTGGGTGAGGTGAACAGGGTGCGCAGGGTTTGGGTGGCTGTTTCGCGTAGCCAGGTGTGGGCGGGGTCGTTGTCGTGGCGTTGGTGCCAGAGCAGGTGCAGGGGTACCTCGGGTAGGTCGAGTGGCACTGGCAGGGTGGTCAGGCCGAGTTGGTCGCGGGCGGAGCGGGTGGCCGCGTCGGGGAGGGTGACCACGAGGTCGGTGTCGCGAGCGAGTTGGAGTGCGGTGGCGGTGGTGGGGGCGGAGGCGATGACGCGGCGTTTGTGGCCGAGGGTGCTCAGGGCGTCGTCGATCCGGTTGTGGAGGAGTCCGCGCCGGGAGACGGTGAGGTGATCGGCCGCCGCGTATCTCTCGGGGGTGACGGGCTGTTGGGTGAGGGAGTGGCCTGGGCGGACGGCCAGGACGAGCCGGTCGCGGCCGATGAGGCGGTGGCGGATGTCGGGCAGGGACGGCGGGCCGGCACTGGAAGCGAGGTCGACCTCACCGCGGCGTAGCTCGGGGGTGTCGTCACCGGGCTCGGCGGTCAGTCGGAGTTGCACCCCGGGGGCCTGGCGGTGCACTGCGGCGATCAGGGCGGTTGCACAGGTGGTGGTGAGGGCGTCGTGCCAGCGGACGGTGAACACCCGCTCCAGCCCCGCCAGGTCGAGTTCCGTCTGAGCGGACAGCAGGTGGTGGGCCTGCTGCACCAAGGCGTGGACCTGGGTGCGCATGGCCAGGGCGCGGGTGGTGGGAGTCATGTGGCGTCCGGTGCGGACCAGGATCTGGTCGCCGGTGGCTTTGCGGATACGGCCCAGAGAGCGGCTCATCGCCGGGGAAGTGACATGAAGGCGGGCGGCGGCACCCTGGACGCTTCCTTCCTCGAGGAGCGCATCCAGGGCGGCGAGCAGGTTCAGGTCCAGTTGCATACCAGTAACTATATAAGTGACAACGATGCACTTGCTGTTAACAATGACGGCTTCTACCTTCGAGGCGAGGGGCCGGGACAGCGTCCGTGAACGCCCCTGCTTCTACCGACCCAAGGGAATGCCCCATGACCACAGCCATGCCTTTTGACCCCGACGCCACGCTCCTGTCCGCAGTGACCGCTGCGGTGGAGGACGCCGGAGTCCCCCTGCAGAAGCGCTACACGACCCACGCCCGGGGCATGAGCCTGGAGGAGGTCGTCGGCGAGATCCACGCGAATGACGACGCAGTCCTCGCCGTACTGCGAGAGCCGCTGCTGCGGGCGAGGGCGGGATCGCAGTGGGCGGAGGACGAGCTGGCCGGCGGGGCCCTCCCGCCGGGCGAGTGGTGGGTCGTCGACCCGGTCGAGGGCAATATCAACCACGTTCATGGCATGCCGGACTGGGCCGTGACCGCCACCCTGGTGCGCGACAACCAGCCGGTCCTCACGGTCGTTCACCTCCCGCTGACCGGCGACACCTATACCGCCACCGCCGGCGGTGGCGCCCACCTCAACGGCCGTACGCTGACGGTGTCGGCGAAGAGCGACCTGGGGGCCGCGTTGATCGGCACCGGACAGGCCCGGCCCGGCGAGAGCACCGACACCTTCCGCCGCATCGGGCAATCGGTCACCGCCATGCTCGCCGCCGGTCTGGTTGTACGTGTGTCCGTGCCGGCCACGCTGCAGCTCATCCACATCGCCGCCGGACGTATGGACGCCTTCTGGCAGTTCTCCGACGTCCGCTCCGGTCTCGTCGCGGGCGCCCTACTGGTCGCCGAGGCCGGAGGCACCGTCACCGACTTGGACGGCAAGCCCTGGCACGCGGCCAGCCGCGATTTCCTGGCCGCCGCCCCCAAGATCCACACCACTGCGCTGGACGTCCTGTCCTCGATCTGACCGGCCCCCTGCCGGACCACCCTGGCCCTGCCCACCCCAACTCGCTATCGCGCGCGCAGAG
Source organism: Streptomyces sp. NPDC005962 (assembly GCF_040629205.1). Lineage (NCBI taxonomy): Bacteria > Bacillati > Actinomycetota > Actinomycetes > Kitasatosporales > Streptomycetaceae > Streptomyces > Streptomyces sp. NPDC005962. The sequence continues at coordinate 357,373 of NZ_JBEXVE010000007.1, forward strand.
CCGGGCGTTGTGGGTGTGCACGAAGGCGCGTACGCCTGGCCGTCGGGTCCGCTCCGTACCGACCTTCCGATCACCGTCCAGGACCCGAGCCAGGTATGCGACGTCTACCGGGAGCAGGGGGTGGCGCAGGGCTCGCTCATGATCGGACCACCTCGCCGCCCCCGACGGGGACGCCACTGCCTCGAAACTGGGCCTCACCGAGGGCAGCCGATACACCAAGCTCGGCCGAGACCTCGAAACGACGCCCACCCCCACCGGCCTTCCCGTCCTGGACCCCGGCTGGCGGGTCGGCGTCGTCGATGTCCAGCAGGCCCGTGAGCGGGCCACCGTCATGATGACCACCTTCGGGTTCACCGCACCGGACATGATCGAGATGGCCGCGTCATGTCCGTAGCGCTCCGGACAGAGAGACAGACAGGCCGGACGGCCGCACACGGCATGTCACCCATCCGTTCAGAGCGGCCCCGTCACAGGCTCCGACTGCTGAGCCGTGGCCGAGACAATCCACAGACTAGGACAGCCATGACCACACTTTCCACAGCGCCGACCACCCCACCGCAACGGGCTCGCCGGGTCCTATGGAGCATCCCGGTCCGGCTGCGCAAGAGCATCTTGGTCACGCACGTCGTCTCGGCGGGAGCCTGGATCGGCATCGATGTCATCTCCATCGTCCTGGTGGCGATCGGTTGGGCACGCGCGGGCGAGGACCGCACCACCGTATATCGCGCACTCGCGGACTTTTTCGTCGTCCCTCTTCTGCTCTCAGCACTCCTAGCAGGGACGGTCTGCCTGCTCACCGGTGCCCTACTGGGGTTGGCGACCAAGTGGGGCCTCGTACGCTTCTGGTGGGTCGCTGTGAAGCTGGCCCTCAACGTCATCGCCTGCGCGATGATGCTGGCGTTCCTTGGTCCTGTCACCGAACTCGCCACGGGCGAGCAGCCGTTGCAGGACATCTGGTTCGTCTCATTCCTCGCCGCCACCGCCATGGCGCTGTTGAGCTTTGCCATGGTCCTCTCGGTCTTCAAACCGTGGGGCCGAGTTCGCAAGTAACGCAACCCCCGAAGATCGTGGCACAAGGGGCCTTGGTCGCGTGGTGCTGCGTGCGGTCCTATACGTGCGTATGCCCGTGCCGGTCATCCACCAACTGTCTCGGGTCGCCGCAGGACGTATGCATATGCACTGGCGGTACAGGGAGCGCGCGGTCTGGCTTGGGCGGGATGGTGTCGCTCGCCGGAACCCTTTGAACCCCGCCCTTGTACACGAACAACCACCGCTGAAGTAGCAGCTTCTGCTCATGTCTCTTACCTCTCGGAGGTCCCCGCCATGTCTACTCCTGCCAAGTCCGCTCCTGCCGTGCCGAGCACGGTCACCGACGACTCGGCAATGCTCCCCGCCATCGTCGAGGTCGCCGAACGGATCGGCGCCCGCGTACTTGCGCGCTACTCACCAGAGGCCCGACCGGCCACCCGTGAGGACATCATGGGCCGCTTCGGACCTATGGAAGAAGAAGCCGCCGCGGGCGTTGAGGCTGCCCTGGCCGCGATCCGGCCGCAGGCCACCTGGCTAGGCGAGGATGAGGAGGAACAGCACCAAGGGGGCCTGGCCGCCGGCGAGTGGTGGGTGAGCGACATCGTCGAGGGCGCGATCAACCACCTGCACGGGCTGACCGAATGGGGCACCACCATCACCTTGGTCCGCGACAACGAGCCTGTGCTCGGCGTGGTGCATCAGCCCATCGGCAACGTCACCTATACTGCCGTGCGCGGCGGCGGTGCCTTCCGCAGCGGAACTCGGCTGCAGGCGTCCGCCAAGACCGACCTCAAAGTGGCGATGATGACCACCAGCCAGGACGGCGGCGAAGACCAGGCGCAACGTCGGCACATGGCGAAGGCATTCGCCGCCATGCTGGGCAACGCGTTGCTGGTACGCAGCACCATCCCCACCACCTTCCCCCTGCTGGGCGTGGCCGCCGGCCAGTACGACGCCTACTGGCAGTTCCAGCCCGAGATGTCAGGGGTGGCCGCTGGCGTGTTGCTCGCTACCGAAGCCGGCGCCATAGCCACCGACCTGTACGGCCAGCCCTGGCGGCCGGGCACCGACCTGCTGGTCGCTGCGCCAGGAGTGCACGCCGCCGCTCTGAACGTGCTGTCCAGTACCAAATGAACCGCCGCGGCGCGCAATCGCCAGACCCCAAGTACCGCCTGTCTATAGGGAGTTCGACCATGCATCTCACCGTTTTGGGCGCCTCGGGCGCCACCGGGCAGCAGCTGATTCAGCAGGCCCTTGATCGTGGTCACACCGTCACGGCTGTTGCCCGTAATCCCGACCGCCTCCCGGCCACCGGCCATGACGACCAGCTCATCCGAGTGCGCGCCGACGTACGGGACACCGACGCCATCGGTCGTGCGCTCAAAGACGCCACCACCATCATCTCCGCACTGGGTATCCCCAGCCGTGACCAGGTCGGTGTGCTGACTGCGGGTGCTCGTGGCGCCGTGGCCGCCGCCCCCGAGCGCATCATCTGGATGGGGGCGTTCGGCACCGGCGCTTCTGCCGCCGCGGCCGGCGTCTTGACGCGCACCCTGCTGCGGGCCATGGGTGCCGAACTCACCGACAAGGTCACCGCCGACACCACCATCCTCGACGCCGGGGGCACGGTCTTTCACTGCGGGCCGCTGTCTGCCGGACCGCTCAGCGAACACCGTCGCACTGTGGACTTGAGCCAGGCACCCCATCGGCTCTTCCCCGCCCGCGTCAGCCGCGCCACCGTCGCCGCCGCGTTGCTCGACGCCGCCGAAACACCGGACCTACCCGGCGGCACTTACGTGCCCCTCGACCGCTGAGTGTCTGCCTGGTGTCCACGCTGCTCCCTTTGCGCCTGGCCTGGCCTGACCCGAATCGACGGACAGGCGCGAGATGCTACTGACTTCGGCTCGTCAAGGTGACACTGGCGCAGGCCGGCCTCGAGGTAGGACGCCGGGATCTGCTCGGCGTTAGCGGCGGCATTCTCGTCGCTCAGGCCACGGACGCGGGAACCGGGCCGGCCGCGATGGCACCGTCGCACAGCCCTTACAGATCCTCGAGGGTGCCAGCCATGCGGCCGTGCTGAGGAAGCGCCGCGGGTTCGTAGACCTGACAACGCCCCGCGTAGGACGTCTCAGCCCGTCCCGGCGCAGCGTATCGTGCTGGGCGCGGGCTTGGGCCAGCTCGCCGTGCGGCTGCTCGAGCGGCGTACCCGGTGAGCGGCCCGCGCCACAGCACGGGGCCCGGTGGCAGTTGCAGTAGTTGGGGCACTCGTGGGTACCTGGCGCGGTGTCCCAGTGGGCGAGGATCTGCCGAGCACGGTCGTTCTCAGCCTCCTCATCCGCGGGCCCGAGCAGCTCCGCCCCAAGCAGCGTGGAGGCGGCCATGACCTCCTCGCGCGGCCCGATCTCGGTCTCCAGCCCCGCCAACGTCGCGCCCGGTGGGGCAGGTTTCATCATCGGCGTGGCGGTGGTGGTCTCCCGGCGCGGCGCGTCCCGCTGGCTGGCCGGCTCAGATGCGTCTC